>CAZKRE010000100.1:0-5414 GCA_964555075.1 uncultured Phycisphaeraceae bacterium | reverse complement strand
CCGACGATGTCCCAGAAGAACGGCGCTTCAACCCAGCCGCCGACACGGATGTCGCCGAACTGGCCCCAGGGCGCCACCGTTGCCGCGAGGTAATCGAGCCCCGCCATGATCGCTGGCAGATCCGCCGGGTCGCCTGTTTGGCGGTGCCGGCGTGCAAGCTGGATCACGTGGTTTCGAGTGTGCAGCGGCATTGCCTCGATCAACCCGTTGCGGTCGCCGGTGGTGTCGGGAACAGCGCCGTAGAACGGGCTCTGAGGGTCGAGGATCTGCCCCCGGGCATGGCCGCTCGACCCCGCCGCGTCGCTGGCGACGACGGAGGCGTCGGTCGCCGTGAGCCGCTCCGCGGCCTCGCGGGACTCCTGCCCGAAGCTCTCCCACCAGGTGCGCGGTAACGACTCGTCGAACCGCACACGCCACCGCCAGTCGAAGGAGGCCGGGCCGAGAGTCTCCCCTCGACCTTTTTGTGCGATCGCATACAGGTCAATGAAGTGGCCCGTGAATCCGGACCGCCGCACGTAGCGAAGCTCCGCCAGATCTGCGGCGTCCACCTCGAGCGTGAGCGCTCCGCGGCCACCCGGTGGACGCAACTCGATCGAAACGCGGCCGCTGTCCGCATGCAGTGGCAGAACGACCATGTCTTCCGGCGTCGCAAGATCACCCGTCGCCTTCGCCACCGGCGCCAAATCTCCGCGGTGGGCACCGATCTGCCACTGGCCGCCGGCCCAGAAATCGACGGGCAGGCGGAATACCAGTCCGGCCGCGCGAATGTCGGCCGCGCCGGCGGGCTCCCGGATAAACGTGTCACGGAGCGTGACCGCGTCCGGCTCCGGCTCGGCGGCGAGGCGGTGCCGCCCCGCGGGGCCGTCGACCTCGACCGCGACCAGCTCGTCCTCCACTGTGAAGGGGGCCGCGAATGCGTGTCGCCCCATTCCGTAGGTCGAGGTGAACCATGTCGCATCCGCCGCCAGCGGGGCCACCACGAGCACCGCATCCACACGATTGAACCGGCCCTGCGTATAGAAGAGCAGCCCGTCGCCGTGGTGATAGAACTTCAGCCGCGCGTCGAATGGCTGCACGTACATCGACCGATTGTGCCCCAACGCGGGACGCGGAAGATCGAGGCTCGTCGTGCTGATCCACGGCCGGCGGTTGACGAACACCTCGCGGATCCCCACGTCCTTCGAGGCGCTGAGTTCGGTGGCGACGATCCGCAGCGCTGTCGCCGTGACGGGCGACTCGAGCGCGTGGTAGGCCAACTCGGACGGAACGCCCTCCTTCCCCGCGGCCGCCACCCAGCTCCCGTCGGACGACCGCAGATCGAGGCGGTAGCCGCGCGGGCGGTGGTAAGACTGAGGATGGAACCCGATTGCGACCGAATCGACGGCACGGGGCCCGTCAAACGCAACCTCCAGCGTATTGGCCTCACCCGTGCCGACATAGAGCGTTCGCCAGTCGCCGTCAACCGCGAGCTGTGGGCTGGCATCCTTCCACCAGCCGGTGGAAGTCGCGGTTGCTCCGTGCGTCGCGGGTGGGAAAGCGGCGGCGAACAGTGCGGTCACGCACGCGAGGAGGCCGGCGGCGCTACGCGTCAGTTCCATACCAGTTCCAGCCTTTCGCCCCAAGGCGGACGCGTGACGGAGTACCAGTCCTGCTTCTCGACGTGGCCGTCGAAGCAGAGGAAGTTGGCTTTTCCCCGCAGTGGATCGCGCGAGTCCCGCGGGTGGCGGAAGTCGACGTAATCCGAGTTCCACCGGACGCCGGCGCTCGTCCGCCCCTCCTGGTACACGGTCCTCCCGTCGAACAGCGTCACCAGCTTGCTTGGCCGTACGTGCAGCAGCGGGTTCACCGGCCGGAGGTTGGGGTCGGCCACCACAGACGTCGGGACGGGATTCCTCAGGTGCGAGTTCATCGTGTAGGTCATCAGCCCGTTCTCGACGCTCGGGCACGCGAACACGCCGCCGTGGACTGTGAAATCGGCGGGGTCGTAGGCCTGCACCCCGATGTACGACTGCACCACGTCCCGCTTGTTCCAGTGGCTTTTGGATACGGCCAAGGTGCTGTCGTTGGGCGGCAGGTGCCCGTTGTGCTCGTCGATGTAGACCTGCAGATACAGACCGAGCTGACGCTCGTTCGACATGCACGCCATGTCCTTCGCCGTCTCGCGAGCCATCCTCAACGCGGGGATAAGGATCGCTAGAAGCAGCGTGATGATCGATATTACCACAAGCAGTTCGATTAGCGTGAACGCGTGACGGAGGCGCATGGTCATGCTCCCGGGCCTGATACCGAACTTCTCGGAACGGGTGAATCCACTGGGCAGTTCCGCACTAGCGACGCCGACGGCCGAGCAGCGTCAGCCCCGCCACCAGGACGCTCACGGCCGCCGGCTCGGGGACGGCCGACAGGCTGACGTTGTCCACGTAGAACGAGGTCACTGCCGAGCTCCCGCCGACGATCTGGATCTGGCCGAGGGTGGAAGCGGCGGCCGAAGGCGTCCCGGCAGCGACACCCGACACCACCGCGGCGTCGTTGAACTCCAGGTCCCATGTCTTGGCATCGAGATCAACGGTGATCTCGAGCTTCTGCCACATGTCAGCGGCGTAGCCGACGGCACTGGAATTCTGCCAACTCCCCCGCGAGACGTAACCGATCGTCCCATCGTTCCGCAGGATGGCCGTGGAGAAGGTCGTCGTGCCAGCGGAAAGCAGGGAGATCTCGATCGACTGCGTGTTCGCCGTAGGCCGGACGAAGAGCTGCAGCGTCCACTTGCCCGCGGCCTGCTCGGTGAAGCTCTTGGTCAGATAGCCGCTCGACTGGGTGTCCGACGAATCGTCGATCCGCAGCGACTGGGCGCCGCCGAAGGAGTGCGTCGTGACGATCTCGCCCTGGTTGCCCCAGCCGCGGTTGTGTACCCAGCCTGCTGGGCCTGCTCCTACGGGACCCACCGGAGCGTCCTCGAACCCGTCCGAAAAAATCGGCGCCGCCGAGACACCCGACACCAAACCCAACGCAGCGACCACACACGAACCGAAGCAGGCGAGACGCATGGCATTCCTCCTTAGGACGGGTTGTATTCCGACACGGCGGACGACGCGTCCGCGGGCGAGACCAGGCCGGCCGAAGCCGGAGACGAAGCGGCGTGGTCGTGGAGCACGGGCTGGATCTCCCGCCCGATCGACCCGCCCGGAGCCGGGCGTGACGCGCCGTCGATCAACTCGATCAGGTAGTTGCCCGCCTCCGAGCCGAGGGCAGCGAGGTTGTAGTCCACGGACGCGAACGGGACGTGGTGCTGCGCATAGCGGTTGCCCACGCCGACCATGACCACGCTCATCGCATCCTCGACGCGCCCGGCCTTGAGCAGCGCGTGGTAAATCTGAACGAGGTAGCCGTCGCCGTGGGCGAAGATGCCGCGCGGCAGCGGCCGCATGTCCAGCAGTTGCTCGAGGTCCGCTTCGCGGAGCACGGGGCCGTTGACGAAAAAGACCCGCTCGGGGGCGAGCTCGACAGCCCCCTTCGCCAAGCCGTACTGGAAGCCGTGCAGCCGCTCGCGGCCGACGTCGTAGTTGTCGATGATCGCCAGGCAGTCGGTGAGCCCCTTGCCCAGCAGGTGCTGGGCGCCGAGCTCGCCAATGCGGAAGTCGTCGAAGGCGACATAAGGCACCGACGCGTAGTGTCGCCCGCCGAGCACCACCGCCACGCCCCGCTGCGCGAGCTCCCGGTACAGCGGCTCGCTGCCCAAGTGGGTCAGGGCGAACACGCCATCCACCCGCTCGCCGTCGATCGCGTCCAGTAGCTCCCGCTCCCGCAGCGGGTCGCGATGAAACGGCGGGGCCATCTCCAGGCGGAACCCAGCCCCAGCCAGCGCTGCGGACAACCCCGAGGCCACCACCCCCGTCCAGCTCTCGACGTAGTCCCCCGTGAGCATGACGACCAGGCCCATGCGGCGGCGTTTCCGGGCGACGAACGTCCCCCGCCCGACGTGCCGGTCCAGAATCCCCTTCTCCGCCAGCTCCTGATAGGCCTTCGCCACCGTCAGCGGCGAGATCTGCAGGTCCCGCGCCAGCGACTTGTCCGAGGGCATCCGCTGGCCGACCGCGAGCCGATCGCTGCGGATGCCCGCCTCAATGGCCTCGATCAGCTGAAGGTACAGAGGTCGCCCTCGGTCCTTACCAGGAGGTGGAAGCTCCACGATTGACATGCCAACTACAATAAACCGACGAATGACCTGTGTCAATACGTTTCTCTACGCTTTGACTTGTGGTACTCTTTTCTCTTGTAGGTAAGCGAGGAGTGCCCCTGTGATAGTGAGCATCGATCGGAACGCCCCCATCCGCGTCGGTATCGTGGGCCTCGGCCGCGCCGGCTGGGACATCCACGCTCGCATGCTGCTGGATGACAGCCGCTACGCGATCGCCGCGGCCGCGGACCCGGACTCGGAACGGCAACGCGAGGCAGAAAGCCGGTTGGGATGCGCCGCATACGCCTCCGCTGAAACCATGCTCCAAGCGCAACCCTTGGACCTAGTGGTGGTGGCATCGCCGTCGATGTGCCACCTACCGCACACGTTGATGGCTTTGGACGCCGGCAGCCATGTCGTGGTCGAGAAGCCCCTGGGCATGAACACGGCGGAGGTCGACCGGATGATCGACGCCGCACAGTCCGCGGGGCGCTGGCTCATGCCCTATCAACCCCGCCGGCTGACCCCCCTTCACCGGCGGCTCCGCCAGGTGATGCGCAGCGGTCTGCTGGGCAGGATCACGCACCTGGCTTATCGTCGCTACAACTACATCCGTCGGGATGACTGGCAGTGCGTGCTCGCGTACGGCGGCGGCATGCTCAGCAACCACGGCTCCCACGTGCTGGATCAGGTCATCGACCTGCTACAGAGCCCGGTCGAACAGGTGCTATGCCGCCTCGACAACGTTGCCTCGGTCGGCGATGCCGAAGACCACGTGACGCTCCTGCTGCAAACTGCCTCGCACGTCACCGTCCACGTCGAGATCTCCGACGGCGCAGCAACGCCCGAATCTCTGCCCGAGTGGACCCTCATCGGGGAGTATGGCGCCCTGACCGCCACCGGCAAGAGCGGCAGGATCCGCTTCTTCGACCCAGCGACGGCGCCGCCAACAAAGCTCCAAGCCGGCCTCGCGGCCCGCGGGCGGGTTTACGGGACCAGGGAAACCCTCCCATGGGAGGATCGATCGTTCTCGGTCGAGGGTGAGCCTGACACCTCCTACTACGATGCGGTGTTCGATTCGCTCGCGGGGGGGCGGCCGTTCGTCTTCCCCGTTGATCAGGTCCGGGAGGTGATTGCGCTGCTGGACCGTTGCCGCTCGCAGAACCCGCGGTTCCTGCGGCCGGTCCCGCCCGTCCGCCCGCCTCAAGCTCCGGCCATCTCCTACGGCACCCACCTG
>CAZKRE010000099.1:0-12248 GCA_964555075.1 uncultured Phycisphaeraceae bacterium | reverse complement strand
GGTGGCCGCCACGTTCTCATGCGATCCTCGCGAGGTGACGCACTGGCCACCCTCTCCCGGGGGGAGAGGGAGCCGCAAGCGTCATCGCGGTTCGTCACGGCGGTTTCGAGTGGATCCAGCGCGTGCTCGGACGCTAGGCCCCGGTCGGCATCGGCGCGACGCGGTCCCGCTTGAAGAGGTCGATCCGCTCCCACGGCCCCCAGACCCACCGGGCGGTCATCCCCAACCCGATCGCGATCACGTACACCACCCCCGCGACCCACGGCCCGAGGACGCCGTACTGCGGGAACGCCGCCGCCGCGTACCACCCCCCGCCCAGCAGCAGCGTGATCGCCAGCCCGCCGGCGATCAGGGCGGGGACGTTCACGTCGCCCGCCCCGCGGAGCGCGTGGACGTGGACGATGAAGAGCGCATCGAACACCTGGTAGATCGTGCAGACGACCAGCAGGCGGACGGTCCAGGCGATGACTTCCGCCGCCGCCTCGCCCTCGGGCGCCATGGCGGCGGCGAGAGGGTGGCGGAAGGCGACGACGCCGACGGCGACGGCGCCCATGTAGGCGATGCCGATGCCGGCGCCCCACGCGGCGATCCGCCGGGCCTGGGGGGCGTTGCCCTCGCCGATCGCCTTGCCGACGGCGGCGGTGAGGGCGATGCCCAGGCCGATGGTGGGCATGAAGGAGGCTTCGAACACCTTCATGACGACGTTGTGGGCGGCGAGCTGGACGGTGCCGAACCGCCCGATGATGAGGACGGTGAAGGCCATGAACCCGCCGATGTCCATGGAGAAGTGGAGGCCGGCGGGCGTGCCGACCTTGACGACGTCGACGAGCCGCCGCACGTCGGGCCGCCACGTCCGCCAGACCTCGAACTCGCGCGCGATCGCGGGCCGGGCCATCCATGCGAACAGGATGAGCGTCTGCACCACGGCGGCGAGCTGGGTGGCGATCGCGGCGCCGGCGATGCCGAGCCTCGGGAACCCCCAGTGGCCGTAGATCAGCGCGTAGTTGGCGGCGACGTTGAAGAGGTTCGCCCCGAGCATCGCCCAGAACCCGATCGCGGGGCGGTGGATCCCGGTGAAGAAGTTCGACAGCGCGGCGCTGGCGAGCATCGGGAACAGGCCCAGCAGCCCGATGCGGACGTAGATGGTTTCCATCGCCTGGACGTCGGGGTCGTGGCCGACCCAGGCGAAGAGGTCATCCACGACGAACCACGCCGGCAGGCCGAGCAGCGCGAGGCCCGCGCTGAGCCACACCCCCTGCCAGGTGTAGGACGCGCAGCTCCGCGGGTCGCGGCGGCCGAGCGACTGGGCGACGAAGGTGTTGGTCACCGACAGCAGGCCCAGCCCGAACCCGATCCCCGTGAAGAGCAGCAGCCCCGCGGGGAGGACCGCCGCCTGGGCCTCGGCCCCGAGCTGGGAGACCATGATGAAGTCGACGAACGACATGGCGGTGCGCGAGATCGTCGACGCGATGATCGGCATCGCGAGCAGGATCAGCGCCCAGCCGACCCGCCAGCCCCGCTCGTGTGCCGCGATCTCTTTGGCCTCCGCCGTCCCGCCGTGCATAGGTCGCGGATGATACACAGCGCGCCGCCCGACTTGACTTTGGCCGCCGCGGGCGAAGCATCCACCATGCGCCACCCCCGCCTCATCCTCCTGACCTGCCTCCTCCTCGCCGCCGGCTGCCAGGGCGCCTACCGCGACAAGGGCAACTTCGTCCCCCACCCCGCCGAGGCCGCCGCGCCCGGTGCGCCGGGCGTCCGCACGCTCGCCTCGGTCATCGGCATCCGCAACCCCGACAAGGACGCCGACCTCCCCCGCTCCGTCGAGGTCCGGATTCAGATCGAGAACGGCGGCGACGCCCCCGTCACGCTCGACCCCGCGTCGCTCCAGCTCACCAGCGGCGACCTCCAGTCCTTCGGGCGGCCGATCACCCGCCCCGCCGACGCCGTCACCGCGCCCACCGGCGGCGCCGCCAGCCTCACCGCCTACTTCCCGTTCCCCCACGGCGCCCAAGACAGCGGCGTCGACCTCAACGGCCTGAACCTGCGCTGGAGCCTCGGGCCCGCCGACGGCGACGGCCGCGGCACGTCCCAGAGCGTCACCTTCACGCGCCGCGTCACCGACGAACAGCGGGCGCGGAGCCGCGGCCCCCATTTCGGCGTCGGCTTCGGGGTCGGCGGCGTGATCCGGTAGCGCCGCCGCCCCGCCCCCCGCCCCCACGCCGGCGACGTCAGACCAGCTTCTCGATCGTCACCTGCCTGCCGCCCTGCTCGGACGACTGGTAGATGGCGTCAAGCATCTGCTGCACCATCAGGCCGTGCTCCGCCGGCGCCGCGGTGGGCGCGTCGTGCAGGATGTGGTCGACGAAGTTGCGGAGCTTGAGTTCGAAGAGGCGGGAGAAGCTCTTGTCGCCGACCCAGGCCGGCGCGATGTCGAGCATGTGCCCGTGGTCGTCGGCGAAGAGCTTGGGGTCGGCCCAGGTGCCGCCGCCGCGCGTGCCCATGAGCTGGAAGTCCCAGGCGTCCTTCTCGATGTGGCCGGCGAACATCGCCTCGACGTGGATGACCGCGCCGTTGTCGAACTGGATCTGCCCGATGGCCAGGTCCTCGACGGTGTAGGTCTTGTGGTCCCAGCCGGCCCAGTTGGAGCGGATGCTGGTGCTGTCCCGGTTGCCGAGGTAGGTGCGGGCCATGCCGGTGGCGGCGACGGGGCGCGGCGAGCCCATCGTGTAGTGGCACATCTCCAGGACGTGGACGCCGATGTCGATCAGCGGCCCGCCGCCCTGCAGGTCCTTGCGGCCGAAGACGCCCCAGTTGGGGATGCCCCGCCGACGCAGCGCCTGGACCCGGCCGTACATCATGTCGCCGAACCGCCCCTCGTCGGCGACGCGCCGGAGGAACTGCGTCCGCGGGTCGTAGCGGTACTGGAACCCGATGACCAGCTTCCTGCCCGCCTGCCGGGCGGCCTGGATCATCGCGTGGCACTCGGCGGCGGTCATCGCCATCGGCTTTTCGACGATGACGTGGCAGCCCGCCTGGGAGGCGGCGATCGAGCTGGGCGCATGGACGCCGTTGGGCGTGCAGATGTTCACCGCGTCCGGCTGGACCTGCTTGAGCATCTCCTCGTAGTCGGCGAAACAGGCGCTCCGCGGGATGCCGAACTTCTCGACCTTCTCGAGCATCGGCTCCTCGCGGGTGTCCGCCAGCGCGACGACCTCCACGTCGGGGAACTTCGACAGCGCGTCGAGGTGGGTGTTGGCGATGTTCCCGGCGCCGATGAACGCCAGCCGGAGCTTGCCGGCGGGCCTGGACTGGGAAGCGGCGGCGGGCGAGGGTCGGGTCGCGGTCATGGGGTCGCTCCGGGGGAGAGCGGGCAGTATCCGCGAGCGGCCTGACGACCGCAAACAGCGCCGCGAGGCGGTCGATCCCGCCGCGCCGGGCCGCTGGACATTTGTATCCGGTTCGTTTTCAATAAGGATTCAGGCCCGACACGTCCGCGAGCGCGGCCCGGCCCCGAGGGGGGGCAAGATCGGTTCTGACCAGCCGATGGCCGCGGTTCCACGAGCCCCGGCGAGTCGCGTCGCCCGGGGTTCTGGCTGGGAGGTCGGATCATGTTGAAGTTGCCGTTCGCCGACGTTCCCGCGCCCGCCGCCCCCCGGCCGTCCGACGCCGAGCCGACCGTCGGCGACGAGGTCAACGCGGCGCTGGTTCAGGTCCTGCCCTGGGGGGTGTCGCTCGTGTTCCACGTCGCGCTGGTGCTGCTGGCGGTGTTCGCCGTCTGGAGCACGATCGCCGCGCCCGAGGAAGAGATCATCGTCCCGCTGGTGAAGCTCAGCGACACGCCCGGCGCGCCGCTGGAGATGAGGGAGATCCAGAAGGTCAGTCAGGAGCGGACGGAGCGGCGGACCATTCAGCAGTCGCAGCGGCCGCAGGAAAGGCCGATGGAGCAGAAGGTCGAGCTCAAGACCTCGCTCATCGGCGTCTCCGGCCTCACCGGCGCCAAGGCGGCGCCGTTCAACACCACCGTCGACGCCGGGGCTCAGTTCCAGACCAACTTCTTCGGCGCCGGCGGGAACGCGAAGAAGATCGCCTTCGTCGTCGACGCCACCGGGGGCCTGGTCGACCTCCTGCCCATCGTCCTCAAGGAACTGGCCAGGAGCATCAGCGGCCTGAGTGAGCGGCAGCAGTTCACCGTCATCTTCTTCAGCGGCGTGAAGGGCAAGGAGGTGCAGGAGGTCCCGCCGCGCGGCTGGAAGCGCGCCGATGCCTCCGCCAAGGCCCGCGCGATCGAGTGGATCGCCTGGGAGTCGGGCAACGTCAACGCCGGCTTCAAGAGCAACCCCCTCCAGGCGATCCAACAGGCGCTGCAGCTCAAGCCCGACCTGATCTTCCTGCTCTCCGACGCCGCCACCGGGCAGGGCAAGTTCCTCGTCGAGCAGGACTACTTCCTCCGGGAGATCAAGCGGCTCAACGCGTCGAACACCAAGATCAACACGATCCAGTTCATCTACGAGGACCCGGTGGCGAAGTACGGCGGGACGTCGACCATGAAGCTCATCGCCGACCAGACCGGGGGCATCTACCGGTTCGTCGACGAAGAGGAAGTCTACCTCCGCTAGCCGTCGCAGCCCGTCATGATGGAGGACCCCTTGAAGCATCCTCGACGCCTCGCCCGCCTCGCGGCCCCGCTCGCGCTGGGCTTGTGCTCCGCCATCGCCTCCGCCGACGCCGTCAGGCTCTCGGGCTTCTGGATCGAGAACGCGACGATCCAGTCGGTCACGGACGGGCAGCTCATCTACGTCACGTCGACGGGCGGGCGGGTGACGCGGCCGCTGACGGACGTCGAGGGCCTGCGGCTGACGAACTACCCGGAGGTGGAACAGGCGCAGGCGGCGCTCGGGGCCGGCGAGCCGCAGCGGGCGGTGACGCTCCTCCGGGAGGCGATGGGGAAGTCGCGGCAGGAGTGGGCGACGCGGTACATGCAGCGCCTGCTGGTGACGGCGCTGGGCGCGGCGGGCGGCGGGAACATCGTGGAGGCGGCCCGCACCTACGCCGACCTCGTTGGCACCGACCCGGACCCGTTCTTCGTGCCCGAGGCGCCGGTGGACGCCGTCGCCGGCGCGGGCGACGCGGTGAAGGCGCGCGTGCGGGACGCGCTGACGCCGGCGCTGGCGCGGACGCCCGCGCGGTACCGGGAGTCGGTGGAGGCGCTGATCGCCGCCGCCTCGGCCGCCGAGCCCGCGGCGGCGACCGACCGGCCCGGCGCCACGACGCCGCCCGCAGGGGCCACGCCCGCCGCCGCCCCAGCCGGCGACCGGCCCGAGGCGGCCGCGGTCGTGCTCCCCAAGTGGGCCGATGGCGGGGACCCGGCGGTGCAGATGCTCCGCCGCGGCGAGTTCCGCGAGGCCATCGAAACGGTCGATCGGCAGATGACCAACCCCGACGCGGCCCTGGCGCGGCCGCTCTTCTACAAGGGCGTCGCGCAGCTCGCCCTGGCCGAGCAGACGGGCGACGAGACGCTCTACAAGGAGGCGGGGCTGAACTTCATGCGGATCGTGACGTTCTACGACCCCCGGACGACGACGGTGCCGCCCGCGATGGTCGAAGCGGCGTACGTACACCGGAAGATCGGCCGGGACGACGTCGCGTCGCGCCTGCTCGACAGCGCCCGCGCCCTGATGGACGAAGAGGAAGACCCGACCTACTACCAGCGACTGACCGCGGTCATGTCGGCTGAATAGCCCCGGCGGCCGGACGCCGGCCGCGCACGATTCGCTCGCTCCCCACGCTCAGGAGACGGTATGGCCCGCGGAATGGTTGCTGCTCTGACGCCCCTGGTGATGCTCTCGCTCGCCCCGGCCGCGTTCGCCCAGGCGGGCGGGGAGACGGGCGCGCAGACGATGTCCTGGTTCGAGATGTTCTTCCTCCCGCCGGGCGACCCGATCGGCGCGCTGATGATCTGGATCATCCTCGCGTTGTCGGCGGTGAGCATCGCGCTGATCCTGCGGTTCAGCCTGCAGTTCCGCCGGGCGATGCTCCTGCCCGACTCGACCCGGGAGGAGCTCGAGGGGCTCCTGGCGGAGAAGAAGTATCGCGACGCGATCGAGTACTCGTCCGCCGACCCGAGCTACCTCGGCCGATTGACCAGCTCCGCGCTCACCGAGGCGAACAACGGCTACGGCGCGATGGAGCGGGCGATCGAAGAGACGGGCGACGCCGAGGCGACGAAGATGCTCCGGCCCGTCGAGTACCTCAACGTGATCGGGAACATCGCGCCGATGATGGGGCTGTTCGGGACGGTGTACGGCATGATCGTCGCGTTCCAGTCGCTCGTGGCCGCGGGCGGCCGACCGAACCCGGCGGACCTCGCGGGCGGCATCGCCACCGCGCTGGTCACGACGTTCTGGGGCCTCGTGGTCGCGATCCCCGCCCTCGCCGCCTACGCGATCATCCGCAACCGCATCGACGCGCTCACCACCGAGGGCCTGCTCGTCGCCGAGGACATCATCAGCCCCTTCAAGCCGGGCGCGCGGAAAGACAAGCCCGATCGCCCGAGCGGCGATCGCCGACCCCGCGCGACCCCCAAGCCCGAAGCCACCGCGGACTGACCCCGACCCGGCCCGACCCCCGCCCCGGCGAACACGACCATGGCTTCTCAAGTCCACAAGCGCGGCACGGCGACGCCACAGATGAACATCACGCCGCTCATCGACGTGACGTTCCTCCTGATCATCTTCTTCATGCTGGTGAACAACATCATCGGCGAAGAGCTGGTCGAGATGGTGATCCCCGAGCCCCAGACGCCGCGGACCCGCGCGATGACGCGAGACAACCGCATCGTCGTCAACGTCGTCCCCGCGGAGGGGAGCCTCACGTCCCGGACGGCGGCGCCGCTGCTCTTCGCCGGCGAGGCGCAGTCGATCAAGGTCGGGATCGACACCTTCGCCATCGACGACCTCGACAGCGTCGTCGCCTCGCTTCAGGAGGCCAGGGCGGAGCGGCCCGACCTCGAGGTCGTCCTCCGGGCGGACGCGGCGCTCTACTACGAAGAGGTCCAGCCGGTGATGACGGCGCTCACCCGCGCGGGGATCGGGACGGTCCATCTCGCGGCGACGCTCGAAGAGGAAGGGGCGGATTAGCGCATGACCGCGTTCGATGCAGCCCACCCGGCGACCTCACCCGACCCCAGCGCCGCCAGCGGCATGGAGGTCGGCGGGGAGCCGACCGTCCATCACGTCTCGGCTCGCAAGCGCCGGGGGGTGCCGGCGCCGAAGATGTCGATCAACCTCGGCCCGATGATCGACGTCATCTTCAACCTGCTGATCTACTTCGTGGTGACCGCGAACTTCGCGGTCGAGGAGGGCGTGCTCACGCTGAAGCTGCCGCAGGGGTCGGGCGAGCCGGCCGTGACGATCTCGCCCCCGCCCAGCCCGCTGACGATCGCGATCACCTCCGCCGGCGCGACCGGCGCCCACCTGACGCTGCAGAACCGGTCGGTCGGCGGCTCCTTCGAGCAGTTGTTCCAGGAGCTGGCGTCCCTGCAGCTCAACGAGCGGAACCCGGGGGGCGCCTACAGGCCCGACGACCCGATCATCATCAAGCCCCAGGGCCAGGTCCGCTGGCAGCACGTCGTCAACGCCTTCAACGCGGCGATCCGCGCGGAGTATGGCAACGTCAGCTTCGCGCAGGCGACCCGTCACTAAGCAGGCCGGATCGGACGCCCCCATGACGCATGAGCAGCGCCCCATGAAGAGAGTCAAGCAGGAGCCGAAGCGCCGCCCGGTTCGGGCCGTCCGTCCCTGGTCCTGGGCCGTGATCGGCTCGCTCGCGGCGCTGTCGCCGGCCTCGGCGCAGACGGGCACGCCACCCGAACTCGACCAGGCGACGCTGATCGGCCGGCTCGCGGACGAGGGGATGACCGAGCTGCTGGACCACCTCGTGGCCACCGACCCGCCGACCGACCCGGTGGTGGCGTCGCAGGTGACGGTGTCGGCGAACCGGGTCCGCTTCCGCAACGCGGAGGACCCGGCCGATCGGGCCGAGGCGCTCGCGGGGACGCTGCGGGCGCTCCGCGACGCGATCGCGGCCCACCCGGACCACCCGCAGCGGCCGATCTGGCAGACCGAGCTCGCCGAGCAGCTCATCACCGAGCACCTCACGAGCATCCACCAGCACGCGGCGGAGTTCTATGAGTTCGGCGTGCCGACGGTCGCGCAGCGCGAGGCGTTCGAGGCGAGCGTGGCGGAGGCATTCCTCGCGCTGGCGGAGGCGTCGCTGCGGCTGGCGCAGCTGCAGACGCTCCTGCCCCGCGAGCCGGACTACCGCGAGAAGTACGTCCGCACCGGGCTCGAACAGCGGTACTTCGAGGAGTACGCGAACAAGCGAACCCGCTTCTATCACGGCCTGGCGGCCTACCTGGTCACCCGGCTGCCCGACGACCACCCCTACTTCCGCGGCGGGTCCCGCACGCCGAGCCAGCGCCCCTCCGCGAGCGAGGAGAAGCCGCGGCTGGCGGAGCTGGCGATCGAGCGGATGAGCGGCTTCGTGAACGATGCGCTCGACGCCGCCGGCGTGCGCCTGCCGGCGCTGACCGTCACGGCGCGGGCGCAGCTGGTGTTGCAGAGGCCCGGTGAAGCGGCCGCGTCGTTCCAGCCCGTCCTCGAGGCGAGCGCCGGGAACCTCTTCGAGCTCATCGCCCACCTGGGCTCCGCGCGGGTGCTGGTGCAGCAGAAGCAGTTCCCCGCCGCCATCGACCGCCTCCACGTCCTCGCGGACCGGGGCCTCGTCCGCGACAACCTGCTGTTCCGGCTGCTCGTCACCGACGCCCTGCATCGGGCCCGGCTCGCGCAGGCGGAGGAGGCGCCCGCGGCCCAGCGGCCGGCGGCGGTGGCGGCCGCGTACGAGCCCTACGTCGACCTGATCAACGACCCGAGCCTCGGCGAGTCGGCCGAGGGGCTGCGGAACTACGTCTACGCCCGCTGGGGGGAGACGCTGGACGTGTCGACGCCCGAGACCCTGCCCCCCATCGTCCGTGGCGCGCTGGGCGAGCTGAGGCGGATCGAGGGCCAGAACCTCGCGATCGAGGCCGAGCAGCAGGAGGACCCCGAGGCGCGGGCGGCGGCCCGGGAGCGGCTGGCGCAGGCGATCGCGCTCAACGAGTCGCTGCTGGACCACCCCTCGGACGCGCTGCGCGCGAGGGCGATGTTCAACCTCGCGCTCGCGCGGTACTTCACCAACCCGCAGGACCTGGCGAACGTGCTCGCCTCCGTGGCGCTTTTCGTGGAGCTCGCGGACGAGTTGCCGGCCCAGCGGCAGTCCGTCGAGGGGATGCGTTACGCGCTGGGCCTCCTGCGCGAGTTGCACCAACTCGAGCCGCGGCCGCAGGGCGTGGCCGAGGCGTATCAGGCGGCGGTGGACGTGCTGTTCTCGAAGTACGGCACCGAGGCCATCGCGGACGACGAGCGGCTGTACTACGGCTACTACGTGCTGGTGCCCGCGGGGAAGTTCGTGGAGGCGGTGGAGGTGCTGTCGCAGGTCCCGCAGGGGCACCCCGACTACTTCGACGCGCAGCGGGAGATGCTCTTCGCCCGCGAGGAGACGCTGCGGGAGACACCGGCGTCGGAACGGGCCGCGGTGCGCGACGCACTGGTCGAGGCGGCCGAACGGCTCCAGGCGGACGTGGAGGCGTCGGTCGGCGCCGGGGACGCGGCGCGGGGGGCGATGGCGGCAACCGAGCTCGTCCTCGCCGGGGCTGCGCTCGATGCGGCGGGCGCCGGACGGCAGGTGGATCAGGACCAGATCCAGCGGGCGATGCGGCTGCTCGAGGGGTTCGAGGAGCGGTATGCGGGGATGGAGGACCTGATCCGCCTCGGCCTGGAACGGCGGATCATGGCGCTCGCGGCGAGCCAGCAGCTCGACGCCCTCAGCCGCGAGTCCCGCGAGATGATGACCGCTTACCCCGACGCGGCGGCGTACGTCGTCGATCAGGTGCTGACGAACCTCGACGAGGAGGTCACGGACCTGCGGGCCCGGGCCGCGGTTGAAGAAAGCCTCACCCGGCAGCGCGAGCTGCAGGCGGACGCGGAATCCCGCGCCCGGACCGCGGCCGCGCTGGCGGACATGCTCGTCAGTTGGGCCCGCGACCGCGGGTACAACCGCGAGGAGATGCTGCCTTACCAGCTCGTCCTCGTGCGCTCACGCCGCCTCGCCGGTCAGCCGGCGGAAGCCTTGGGAATCACCGCCGGCCTCATGCGCGACTTCGGCGAGAACGCCGAGGTCATCCACGAGCACGGCGAATCCCTCTTCGCCCTCGGCGGCGAGCAGAACCTGCTCCAGGCGGCGAGCCTGTATGACCGGCTGATCGGCGGCCTCCCCGCCGACCCCGCCTACCCGCCGCTGTGGTGGAACGCGTGGATGCGGCGGCTGCAGATCAACGACCAGCTCAACGCGGGCGTCGAGGACATCGCCATCCGCGTCCGCCAGCTCAAGCTCACCGATCCCAACCTCGGCGGCCCGCCCTACCAGGAAGCCCTCGAACGCCTGGCCGAGAAACACGCGCGGTAGCCACGTACGATGCGCGACGTGCGACCGTGGGTGTCGAGGCGGCGACGCCTCGAGGGGCGTACGCAGCGGCTGCGTCGCCCCGGCGCTCGCGCGGTAGCCCCGACGCCCCGCCCCCTGGAGACCCCGCTTTGCGCCACACCCTCCCGCTGTTCGGCCTCGTGCTCGCCCTCCTGCTCACCGGCTGCGCCGCCACGTCCGACCGCTCCGGCTTCGCGCCCGGCGAGCCGCTGGGCGTCGCGTTCAGCCGCAGCGGCGGGCTCGCCGGCGGGTCCAGCAGCCTCATCATCACCACCGACGGCGACTTCACGATCGAACGGGACGGCCGACGCGTCCGCCGCGGGTCCCTCACCGACGGCCAGCGATCCGCCCTCGATCGGCACGTCCGCGCCGTCCCGTGGGACCGGGTCGAGGAACGCTACGACGACGAGCGCGGCCGCGACACGCACGCCTACCTGCTGAGCGTGACGTCGGCCTCGGGCGAGATGCGCGGCGTCTCGGCGACCGATGCCTCCGCCAGCCGCGCCCCCGCCGCCCTCCGTGAGCTGCTGCACCACCTCAGCGGCCTGCTCGACGACCTCTCCCCCCGCTGACATCGCCGTTCCTGACGCCGCCCCTGAGGCTCGGCGAAGGGGCGGGTGTTGGTGCGGAACTCATCGGCGTCGGGACCCGCCCCTTCGCAGAGCCTCACGGGCGGCGTCTGCGAGGGTGACCGAACATCACGTTGCTCTATCATGATGCGTTCACCCGGGCGGGCGACCCGCCGAGCGAGAGGACCTGACCGAATGGCGTGGGAGAGTCGAGACTACAACCGGGGCCCGGCCTGGGACGGCGGCGGCGGGGGCTTCCGCGGACACATCGGCAGCAGCCTCGGCCCGATGACGCTCACGCTCCTCGTCACCAACGTCGTCGTCTTCTTCGTCGACAGCATCCTCATGGGCAGCCTACGCGGCGACGCCCTCGCCCCCCACTACTGGGGCGCCTACGACGTCGCCCGCGGCATCATGGGCTTCCAGGTCTGGCGGGTCCTGACCTACCAGTTCCTCCACGAGAACGTGTTCCACCTGCTCTTCAACATGATCGGCCTCTACATCTTCGGCCGGCTCATGGAACAGTGGTGGGGAAGCCGACGGTTCCTCGCGTTCTACCTGCTCTCCGGGCTCGCGGGCGCGATCCTCTACAGCCTCGCCTCCCTCGTCCCCGCGGTCGCCGGGACCACCATCCACACCCCCGTCGTCGGCGCGTCCGCCTGCGTCATGGGTTGCGTGATGGGGTGCGTCCTGCGCTACCCGCGGGAGCAGCTCGGCCTGCTCTTCCTCCCCTTCACGTTCACGATCAAGATCCTGGGCCTCTTCTACATCGGCATGGACCTGCTCCAGGTGCTCGCGGGCAGCGCGGGCGCGGGGGGGGCCGTGGCGCACCTGGGGGGGGTGGCGGGCGGGGCGCTGCTGGTGACGCGGCCGGGCGTGCTCGGCTGGGCGGAACGGCTGGACGTGGAGGGGGTCCGCGCGTCGATCCGCCAGCGACGAGATGACCGCCGCCGGCAGAGCGAGCGGGACGAGGAGGCCGAGGTCGACCGCATCCTCGACAAGGTCCGTCAAAACGGGATCCACAGCCTCTCCCGGGGCGAGAAGAAGGCGCTGCGGCGCAGCACGGACCGCAAGCGCCGGGCGGGGTGAGCCGGGGGT
>CAZKRE010000098.1:4520-12255 GCA_964555075.1 uncultured Phycisphaeraceae bacterium | reverse complement strand
ACAGGGCTTACGAGAAGACGTGGAATGGAGCCGAGGGGGATCGAACCCCTAACCTCTGCATTGCGAACGCAGCGCTCTCCCAATTGAGCTACGGCCCCGGGTGTGGGACGGACTATTCTGCTGTGCGCTGGGCGAAACGTCAAGTTGGGTTCTAAGGGGGGCGCGTCGAGGGGTTCGGGGCGTGGCGGCGGGGGAATGGTGTGGTATGCTTCGGGACTGATTTTTGCGAACCGCCCGGGCCCGCCCTGCCTGCCCGCCCCGGAGAGGACTGCTTTGAGCAAGGAAACCGCCGCCGATCCGAAGAAGCTTGCCGCGCTGCTGAAGCGGCTCAAGCCGCTGGAGCCCGCCGATGTCGGGCAGGAGATGGAGCCGATTGCGCAGCTGGTGCTGAGCTTCCTGAACTGGGAGACGACGCGTCGGCAGGCGCAGGCGGCTTTCGATCGGGTTCTGGCGTCGGTCGTGGACCTCAACGAGCTGCGGGTGAGCCTCGAGCCCGAGATCGTGGAGATGATCGGGTCGGACTACCCGCTCGCGGTGCAGCGGGTGATGCGGCTGCGGCAGGCGATGAACGAGATCTATCGGCGGGAGCACGACTGGCGGCCGGCGTCGATCGCCAACAAGAGCAAGAAGGAGCAGCGGGCCTACCTGGAGACCCTGCCGGGGATCGTGCCCTACGTCGTGTCGCGGATGGCGCTGGTGACGTACGGCGGGCACGCGATGCCGGTGGACAACAAGCTGGTGTCCCTGCTCCGCCGCGAGGGCGTCGTCGATGACACGCTCGACGCGGAAGCGACCGAGTCGTTCCTCCTGAAGAACATCAAGGCGGACGAGGCCCTAGAGGGCTTCCTGAAGCTCCAGGGGTTCGCGGACGAGAGCCGGATGCAGGCGGACCTCGAGACGCCCGAGCCGGGCGTGCCGGAACTGCGGCTGCACCTGACGGGGAACATCGTCAAGGCTGCCACCAAGAAGTCGGCAAAGGCGAAGAAGACCAGCAAGAAGACAACGAAGAAGCCCAAGCGCAAGTAGCGGCCGCCCCGGAGGGGCTTGTGCTGAGGGTATCCGTGCGCGCCGGGCGCGGCGGTGGCCGTCGGCCGTCCGCACGCAAGGCAAAAGAGCCTCGACCCGGCGGGTCGAGGCTCTGGAGGGGGAGGCAGGGGCGTTGGCCCGTGCGTGGGGCTACTGGGCGGACGCGGAGGTCGCGAACTGCTCCTGCAGCGACCGCATGTTCTCGAGGCGGATGCGGTCGTCGTCGTCCTGGTCCTGGCGTGAGCTGCGGGACGAGATCGCCTGGGTCGCGTTGGGATCGAAGTAGAGCAGGCGGACATCGGCGCCGAGCCCCCCGCCCCCGCCGGAGACGAGGTCGACCATGACCGCGCCGGTCTGCATGTCGAGGGTCTGCTCGACGCCATCGACCTGGATGGTGGTCCGGCCGCCGATGGGGTTGCCGGGCGACTCCTGGAACGTGGCCTTGTGCCACATGCCGTTGTAGAGGTGCCAGACCTCGACCGTGGCGACCTGCCCGGCGGCGGTGCCGGAGAGGAAGAAGAAGAAGTACTCCGGATCGACCTCGACCGGCTCGGACCACGGGGACGTCGCGAGTTCCTGCTCGCCCGGGCCGAGCGCGACCTGGTTGAAGAACTCGCTCCGCTGCTCATCCGCCACGCGGGTCTGCCGGAAGAGCGGGCTGAGCACGCTGACCAGCACGCGGTAGCGGTAGGTCTTGCCCGGCTCCACGGTGAGGTCGTGGGCCCAGACGCGGATCGTGTCGTCGTTGACGGCCGCCTGGCCGGGCGCTTGCCCGGGCCGCGGCATGGCGGGTTGGCCCGGTTGGGGACGCGCGAACGGGTTGACGGGTCGCCTCACCCCGGGCCCGACCGCACCCGGATCGTACGGGGCGCCGTAAGGGTCCATGCCCATCATCGCGGGATCTTCGCCGAACTCGTCGTACATCCCGGCGCCGTACGGGTCCATCATCTGCGTGGCGTCGGTGAGGGTGTCTTGCGGGACGCCGACGAGTTCGTTCTGCTCGGCCCGCTTGGCCTGCAGCTCCTGGAGGAGGCGGGTGAGCTGCTCGGCTTCTTCGCTGCCGGGGTTGACCTGCGGCATCACCCGCTGCCGCCCACCGGGCAGCATGCCCGGGTCGGCCATCTCGTCGAAGTTCCCCCCCCGCGGGTTGGTCTGACGGGTCGGCTGCGGCCGCTGGCCGCGCGGCGGGCGACCGGCGCGGCGGGCTTCGAGCTCCGCCTCGCGCCGCTGCCGATCCTGGATCTGCTGGATGCGGCGTTCGAGGTTGCCGATGTCGCGGCGGAGGTCGCGGAGCCGGTTCTGCTGTTCGCGGTTGAGATTGAAGAAGTCCGACCCCGGGGGCAGCCAGACGCCATGCGCGAGGGGCGGGAAGTCGGGCCGGGCGATGTTCGCCTGCCGCTCCCGGAGGAACTGCACCGCCTCGACGGCGGTCTCGTCCGTGTACTCGACGGTCTGACTCGGCAGGGCGGCGAGCTGCGTGGGCAACGGCCGCACGATGGTGGTGTTGACCCACTGCCCCGATTCGGGGTCGAGTTCTTCGCGTTGCAGGTACACCCCCGTCAGGCCGATCATCGAACGCCAGAACGACACCGGCAGCTCGGAGTTCTCGAGGCGGTTCCGCCACTCGGCGAGGGGCCACTCGGCGGCGACGCTGACGTAGCGGACGTCCCAGGGCTGCTTCTCGCTCACCAACTGGGCGAACTGCTGGTGCTGCTCGGGGGTCTCGAAGGCGCCGAGGACGGCGTAGCCCGCGCGGGCAGCGATGTCGGACGGCAGCGGCGGCCGGGGGATCTCGTACGGCAGCGGCCGGTCACCGATGCCGATGTCGGTCGGGGAGACGCCGGGCCGCCCCGCGAGCTGGGGGTAACGGGGCATGGGCGCGGGCGCCAGCGCGAGGCGGCTGTCGAGTTCGTCGCTGTACCCGGCGATTTCGGGCGGTTCGAACTGCGGCTGATCGCTCGAGACCTTGCGGTCAAGGTCCCGCGCCTGCTCGATGAGGTAGGCCTCGACTTGGCGCGGCCCCATCTCCTGATTCGCCACGGTCGCGGTGTAAGGCGAGCCGAGCGCGTACACGAGGACGATCAGGAGCGCGACGACCAGTGCCGCGCCGAGGATCAGCTTCTCAACGTGCTTCTGGAGGAAGTTGACGTTCTTCATGTTCATAGGACGGCCTCATGCGGAAGCGCGGTCATGTGCGGGCGAACGGCGGTGGCTGGACACGGGATCAGGGCGCCCCGTAGGGGTTCTCGAGGTCGTAGCCGCCGTAGGGGTCCATCCCCGGATACGCCTCGTAGCCGCCGGTCACCGGAGCGGCCACCGCGTTGAGCTCGGTCGGGTCCCTGAGCCCGAGGTACTGCTGGACGAGGTTGGGCATGTAGGCCTGGGTCCAGTCGCGGAGCCAGACGCTTTCGAGCGTCAGCGTCACCTGCACGACGTCGTCGTTCGGGCCGTACACATACCCCTGCTGCAGGGCCTCGTACTCGTCCACGTCTTCCATTTCAACCTTGAGCACGGTCATGAAGTTGACCTGGCTCAGGGCGTTGAAGAGCCTCGGCAGCCGGGCGAAGTCGATCAACACCGTCAGCCGGGCGTGGCGGACGTCATAGAGCGCGTTGGAGACGCGGCCCGTGGGGCTTGCGTAGAAGTTGTCGGGCAGCCGCCGGTCGGGTGTGCCCGTCATCCCACCCGCGGGGGCGGAGTAGAGCCCATCCGCGCTGACCGCGACGGGCGACGTGCTCATCGCCCCAAGGGTGTGGAGCCCGACATAGCCGGGCAGCACGTCGATCTTGACCAGCCGCTTCACCGGGGAGGTGAGCACGCCGGACGCGCCGTTCCCCAGGTCGTTGGCGAGGACGATCGCCCGCGCGATGTCCTGCTGGAACCACAGCTCGATCTGCCCTTCCCACAACTGGTACGGCTTGGGCCGCTCGTTCTGCAACGCCCAGGGCAGGATGTCGAACGGGTAGTCGGGGCTCTGCATGTCCGGGTCGGCGTAGATGCCCAGGCTCTCGGCGCGGTAGGTCATCAGCTCGATCGCCTTCTGCCGCTGCTCGTTGAAGAGCGTCTGCTGCTCCTCGGGCGTCAGTTGCTGACCCGACAGGCCGGGGGCGCTGCGGAACTCGTACTCGACCCGCGCCACCGCCGCCTGGATCTCCTCGTTCGGCGGGGGCAGCCCCGCGTCGAGCCGGGGCAGCGCGGCGAGGCTCGGCAGCCCCTCCTCGATCTCTTCAGCCGGGTCAGAGAGCATCACCTCGAACGACCGCAGGTACTGCTCCTGCGCGACGAACGGCAGGTCCGCCCGCTCGGTCTCGGGGAACAGGTTCTCCACCAGGGGCAGGTGCCCCTCCTGGTTGATCTGCACCGCCTGGTCGCGGATCTTCTGGTACTCGCTGCCGATCCGCCCGTAGATGTCATCCATCGTGTCGATGACCCACTGGTTCACCGTCACGGTGCGCTGATCCTGCGGGGCATCGGGATCGGTGGGCGGCACCTCGATGGGGCTGCTGCGCAGGCCGCTGATGTTGCTGGCGACCTGCTGTCGCTGGCTCATGCGGGCCTCGAGGGCCGCGCCCCGCAGGTGGACCCAACCCAGGAAGCCCAGGGAGAGCAGGACGACGATGATCGAGACGACGGTGATCGGGTTGGACTTGATCCAGGCCATCGCGTGCTTCACAGCGACACCTCCTGCTCGTGGTCAGTAGCCGGCTGCTGGGGAGCCGCGGCCTGGGGTGGGGTTTCGGCCGCCGGGGCGGGCGCCTCGGGGGCGGGTTGAGCGGGCCGCTGCTGCGAGCCGGGGCGTCTCCCCTCGGCCCTGCGGGCCTCGTCGGGGCGGAGCAGCTCAACCGTCCAGCGGATCTCGAACCCGGTCGCCCGGATCTGCTCATCCGACAGCGGGCGGAGGGGGATGAGTTCCTGGTTGGCGAGCGGTTGACCGCCGCCCATGCCGTCCATCATCCCGGGGTCATCGAAGAACATGCCCTGCCCCTGGAACCCGCGGTTCGGGAGCCCGCGAGGAGCCTGTCGGGGCAGGGTCCCGCGCGACCCGCGGAACCGATTGGAGCTGCCGGGGAGGCCGGGGGTGCCGGTTGCGGCGTTGACCTGGATCGGGAACTGCCGCACGATCGCGGTGCGCGGGTCGACGTTCACGCGGTACGGCCGGTCGGCGCGATCGCCGACCTGCTGGAGGTAGCCGATGAACTGCTGGCTGATCAGCCGCACCGCGTCCGATGCGGAGTTGCCATAGGGCGTGTAGCCCGTGACCGTGATGACGAACCGCGGCGGCGGCGCGCCTTGAGCAAAGAACGTCTCGGTGGTGAAGCTGCCCGAGAGCGCATCCGGCGGGAGGCCCGGAGCGGCGCCCTGGCCCATCGCCGACGCCATCGCGGCGTCCGCGCCCGTGTCGGGAGCGACCTTGTATTCCGCGTTCACGTTCTGGATGTAGAACCGGCGGCGTGTCTGCGGCGGCATCTGCCGGATCTGCACGTAGTTCGTCGTCGCGAGCACCGGCTGCGGATCGAGCGCCTTGGACGCCTCGGCGACGTCATCGAGGATCTTCGGCCACAGGTCGCGGTAGTCGAGGATGCGGCGGAGGTTCTCGATCCGCAGCCGCGGGTCGCCCCCCGCTTCGGTGAGCTTGTTCTGCAGCTCGGAGCGGTGATTCTGCGCCTTGCTGAGCACGGGGGTGATGATCGGGTCGCTGTCGGATCGGGCGTCCTCGAAGGCGGCGTTATCGACGAAGTACCGCCCCGCCGCCGCGCCCGACGCCACCGCGATGCACGCCGCCGCCGCCGCGATCCAGGGCTGCTTGGCTTTCCACATCCGCTGCCGCAGGATGTGCTGGGGCAGCACGTTGGCGGTGACCGACTCGAGCCCCACGCCCTGGAGCGCGAGGCCGTAAGCCGTCGCCATGTTCAGGGCGTTGTCCGCGAAGTCGGCCTCGTCCTTGCCGTCGACGGTGATCCGCTTGAACCCCTCGGGCCGGACGACCTCCATCTGCAGCTGCTGCTTGAGGAACTTCTGCAGGCCCGGGAGGCGGAACGTGGACCCGACGCCGACGAGCCGGGTGAGCTCGGCGTCGCGGTTGAGGCTCTGGTAGTAACCCAGCGACCGCTGCATCTCCTGGACGAGGTCGGCGAAGACCGGCCGCATCGCCTGGAAGATCTGGCGGGCGTACTTGCTGGTGCCCGCCTCGCGCTTGAGCTTCTCCGCCTTAGCGAAGGAGAGTTTGAAGGCCTTGACCAGGGCGTCGGTGAAGTTGTTGCCGCCGATGGGCAGGGTGCGGAGCCAGATCCCGCCGTTCTCGACGATGATGACGTCGGTCGACTGGGTCCCGATGTCCATGTAGATGGTGCCGGGCGCCGACTCGCCCGCCTCGCCCTGGTTCTCGTAGGCGAAGCTGTTGTAGACCGCCAGCGGCGAGAGCGTGAGCGCGTCGACCCGCATCCCGACCTGCCGATAGTTCGACAGGTAGTTCATCACCCGTTCCTTGGTGATGGCGAAGATGCCGACCTCGACGTCCGGCGAGTCCTGCTGCTGGAAGACCTGGTAGTCCCACTCGACCTGATCGATGGGGAACGGGATCTGCTGGACCGCCTCGAAGCGGACGATGTCCGGGATCTTCTTCGGCTCGACCGGCGGGAGCTTCGCGAAGCGGGCGAACGCCAGGTGCCCGGGGACGGAGATGACCACGGTGCTCCGCCCCAGGTCGTGCTTCTGCATGAGCGCGTCGAGGTTGACCTGGATCGCCTCGTCGACGTTGATGTCGGGGGTGGTCAGCACCTGCTTGAAGGGCAGGACTTCGTAGTCCTCCAGATGCACGTCCTTGCCGGATCGCGTCAGGCGTACCGCCTTGATGGCGTGCGCACCAACTTCGATGCCCCAGCTATCGTTGCCTCTGGCCATACGACTCTCCTGAACGGTTCGAACGTTGCCGCGACTGAGCGTGGAAGATACCGACTGCAACGGGTTGACGGGGAGAATACCCGCCGCCGCACGCCACGTCACCGCGCGGAACGCGCCACGCCCCGGGCCCGCTCGCCCGCACGGCATCATCAACCAGTCTGTGATCGCTGGACCCGGGCAGGTCGGCCGGCGAATGAGGGATGGTAGGATCGCCGTGGAACGACACGCTGCCTCGATCGCTATTCTCACCCCGCGGCCGTTTGGGGTCAAGACTTCTCTCGACCGGCGCGGGCGAATCTACTTCTATGGGACGTTCCAGGCACCCCGCGGGTTCACCCGCGGCGGCCGAATCAGTCGTCAAACGCCGTCGCCGCGCCGTCCTCGGGCCCCTTCTCCGGCGGCGGGCCGCTCCGCTCGATCGCCTCGTGGATGGCCTTGAAGACCTCCGCCTGCTTCTTGAGCGTCTCGTCGAGCCGGAACTCCAGCCGCGGGACGATCCGCAGCGTCATCTTCTTCTTCACCAGCGTGTGGATGTGCCGAGCCGCGTGCTGCAACGCGTGGATCGCGCGGCTCTCCGCGTTCGCCGGCAGGACCGACACACGCACCGTCGCGTTGTGCATGTCCGGGCTGACGCTCACCTCCGTCACGCTGACGAGCGTCCCCTCCAGGCGGGGATCGTTCAGGTCCCGCTGCAGAACCTCGGCAACGGTGCGGCGGAGGGCGGAGGCGACTTGTTCAACACGGTGCGACATCGGCACCAGTCTAGAACTTCGCGACGCACCTGACGAGTCGCCCCCCACGACTCAGG
>CAZKRE010000098.1:0-4420 GCA_964555075.1 uncultured Phycisphaeraceae bacterium | reverse complement strand
CCCCGTCAGGATCTGGATGTCCTGGTCCGCCAGCACGTAGTCCCGCCCCTCCCGGAGCTTGTCGAGGACCCGATCAAGGACGCTCTGCGTGTAGCGGACGTCGTTGCTGGCCATCACGATGCCCAGCACGCCGCGGCGGTGCTCGTCGTGGGCCTCCACCTCGGCGACCGAGACCTGGTGCTCCCGGTGCAGCCGATCCTTGAGGCTCTTGACGACCGACCGCTTGTCCTTGAGGGACATCGCGTGCTCGATGGTGATCTCGACCTGGAGGATGCCGATGACCATGGCGCAAAAAGAAGCCCACGCCTTGGCGGGCGTGGGCTTCAGGGGGTTGGGTGGGATCAGTCGAGCGTCCGCTTGACCTCGGTGACCTGGTAGCAGACCAGGCGGTCACCGGGCTTGACGTCGTCGAAGCCGGCGAGGCGGATGCCGCACTCGGTGCCCTGCCGGACCTCGCGGGCGTCGTCCTTGACCCGCTTGAGCGAATCGATCTCGCGGTTTTCCGTGATGACCACGCCGTCGCGGACGAGCCGCATCTTCGCGCCGCGCTGGATGACGCCGCTGGTGACGAGGCAGCCGGCGACGGTCCCGATCTTGGAGACCTTGAAGGTCGCCCGGACCTCGGCGGAGCCGAGCTCCGTCTCCTTCCGCTCGGGTTCGAGCATGCCCTCGAGGGACTTCTTGATGTCGTCGGTGATCTCGTAGATGACGCGGTAGAGGCGGATGTCGACGCCGCGGGCATCGGCGATCTCGCGCACCGCCGACGTGGCGGTGACGTGGAAGCCGATGATGATGGCGTCGGACGCGTCCGCCAGCAGGACGTCGCTCTCGGTGACCCCGCCGACCGCCGAGTGCAGCACCCGGACGCCGACCTCCTGCGAGCTGGTGATGTCCTCGAGGCTCTTGCGGAGCACGTCCATCGATCCCTGCACGTCCGCCTTGAGGACGATGCGGAGCTCGCGCATCTGCCCGGCCTTGATCTGCTCGCTGAAGTTGTCGAGCGTGACCTTGGTCTTGCTGGCGAGCTGCTTCTGCCGCTCCGCCTCGCGGTAGGCCGTGGCGATCTCCTCGGCCCGTTGCAGCGAGTCGGTGGCGTACATCTTGTCGCCCGCGTCGGGCACGGAGTCGATGCCGGAGATCTCCAGCGGAGTCGCCGGGCCGGCCTCGGCGATGCGGTTGCCGCGGTCGTCGACCATGTCGCGGACGCGGCCGAAGGCCCGCCCGATGACGATGGTGTCGCCGACCTTGAGCTGGCCCGCCTGGACGAGCACCCGCCCGACCGCGCCGCGGCCCGGCTGCATCTCGGCCTCGATCACGGTGCCCCGTGCCGGGCCGCCGTAGTCCGCCTTGTACTCCTTGAGTTCCGCGGTGTAGTCGAGGACCTCGAGCAGCTCGGTGACGCCTTGCCCGGTCTCCGCGGAGACCTTCATCACCTCGGTGTCGCCGCCCCACTCCGTCGGGTTCAGGCCGTGCTCCGCGAGCTGGCCGTAGATCCGGCGGATGTTGTCCTCGGTGACCTCGGGCTTGTCGATCTTGTTGAGCGCGACGACGATCGGCACGCCCGCCGCCTTCGCGTGGTTGATCGACTCGATCGTCTGCGGCATGACGCCGTCGTCCGCCGCGACCACCAGCACGACGATGTCGGTCATGCTCGCGCCGCGGGCACGCATCGACGTGAACGCCTCGTGGCCCGGGGTGTCGAGCCAGACGACCGTCTTTTCCTTGCCGTCGTTGCCGGTGATCCGGACGCGGTAGGCGCCGACGTGCTGCGTGATCCCGCCCGCTTCGTGGGTCGCGATGTCCGACTTGCGGACCCGGTCGAGCAGCGACGTCTTGCCGTGGTCCACGTGGCCGAGGATCGTCACCACCGGCGGCCGGCGGCGGACGTCGACCTCGGGCCGGTCCGCGAACTGGATCTCCAGCCGCTCGAGCGCGGTCTGCTGCTGCTTGACCTCCAGCTCGATGTCGTAGTCGAGCGCGACCTCCATCGCCATCTCGGTATCGATCGCCGAGTTGATCGTGGACATCACGCCCCGCTTGAACAGGTACTTGATGATCTCACCGCTCTTGATGCCCGTCGCCGCCGACAGGCTCTTGATGGTGATCGGCTCCTCGATCTGGACCGTGCCGCCGACGTCGGCGGGCGACGCCGCCTGGCCGGGCTGGTGCTCCCGCTTCGTCAGGTCGCGGCGGCGCTGCTTGATGAAGCCCGCGGCGCCCTTGAGGCGCGCGTCGAGCTCGTCCAGGTCCGCCTGGCTGAACTGCGTCGGCCCGGTGGGCAGGGCGCCGTCCGCGGAGCGGCCGCGACGGGTGTTGAGCAGGCCTCGCCGCTTGTTGCTGCCGCCCGGTCCGGCGCCGCGTCCGCGGCCGTCGCCCTCGACGGGGCCTTCCGGACCGCCGGAGCCACGGCCGCGTGCCGGGCCTCGGGACCGGGTGATGCCCGCGACGCTGCCGTCGCTGACGTAGCCGCCGCCCCCGCCTCCGGTGCGCGGGCCGCCGGGGCCGCGCGACGGCCCACGGCGCGGGGCCTGAATCGGGTCGGGCTTCTCGATCCGCACGACCTGCGGGCCCTTGAGCTGCACCTTCTCGCGGACCAGCGGCTGGCCCGCGGGCGCCACCACCGTCGGGCGGGTGGGCACGTTCTGCACGCCCAGCGGCGTGACCTCGGACGGCTGGTCCTCCGCGGCGCGCGGCCGGGCACGCCCGGGCGCCGGCGTCTCGCCCGCATCCGCGGTCGGCGCTTCGGCCGTCGGCTGCTCGGGGGCCGCGGCGGCTTCGGGAGCGGCCGCTTCCGCGGTCGCCTCGGCCGCCCCGGCGGTCTCAACGGGCTCGGTGGTCTCGGCCGGCGCAGAAGCTTCCTCGGTCACGCTCTCCACCTCCGGGGCGGGGGCAGCCGTCTCCGCCACAGGCTCCGCGGCGGCTTCGGCGGCAGGCGCGGACTCCCGCACCTCCGGCCGCGCCGCGGTCTGCGACTCGCTCACGCCCTCCTGTCCGTCGGCCTCGTCGGACGACTCCAGCGTCGCCGTCGCCGTGCCGGTATCCCCCGAGGACGCGTCCTGCGACGCGTCCTTCGCCTTCGCCCGGCGGCGCGCGGGCTTCCGCACCGTCGCGAGGTCGACCTTGTCGGCCGTCTCGACCGCCGTCTTGCTGTTGCTCTCGCTGAACCACTCGCGGATCGTCGCGGCGAGCCCCAGCTTCACGGTCGACATGTGCGTGTCGATACCGGGGACTCCCTCCGCCTGACACTTGGCGACAATCGCCTTGCTGTCGACGCCGAGTTCTTTCGCGAGCTCAAATACACGCTTCTGCTTGGCCAAAGGGGCCTCCGTTGTTGCCGCGGGACTCAACGCCCGCCGATCTCACACACACTGCTGGTCTTCGGGTTACCGGGTGATCACGCGTTGTCGTCGTCTTCGGGCTCGGGCAAGATCTCGGCCTGCTGCTCCTCGCTCGTCAGCTCCGTCCGCGTGCCCTGCGGCTCCGAGGCGCGGCTCTGACTGTCGAGGTCCTTCAGTTCCGAAGGCGTCGCGAGGATCCCCGCCTCGGCCGACGTCTCGTCCGCCAAAGCGTTGATGTACTCGCCTTCCTGCTTGCCCTCGACGAACCGGACTTCGTCCGGCTGGCTGCCCGAGGGGTCGGCATCCGGCTCGTAGCCGGTCTGCGACGGGTCCTGGTCCAGCTCTTCCTCTTCGCCCTGCGCCATGGCCCGCGCGGCGGGATCGCGGGCGATCGCCATGTCGCGCTGCTCGCCCTCTTCGGGCTGACCCTCCGGGACCTCTTCGCTGATCGGGTCCTTACCCGCCAACTGGCGCGACTCGAGCAGGTCGACAATCGAGTTGTCCCCCCCGCCCGGGGCGCCGGCATTGCCGTAGCCGCCCGCGCCGGCCGGAAGCTCCTCGCCGAGGATCGCCGCGGCCTGCGCGTCGCCGGGCAGGTTGAGCATCCCCGCCGCCTGCTCCCGCTTGGCCCGCTCCTTGGCTTCCTTCTCCCGGGCCTGCTCCTCGGCGACGACCTTCGCCCGCTCGCCGGCGGCGGCGACGATCCGCTCCGCCTTCTCGGTTTCCAGGTCGAGCTGGTCGACGAGGTACTCCACGCCCACCTCCTCGACGTCGAACACGCTGATGACGCCCAGCGCCGCCAGCCGGTCCACGTGCTCTTCCGTGATGCCCTCGACGCTCACGAGGCACTGCTCGAGCGTGTCGAGGCTCTTGGTGAACTCCGCGGGCGTGAGGATGTCCACGTCCCACTGCGTGAGACGGGCGGCGAGGCGGACGTTCTGCCCCCGCTTGCCGATCGCGAGCGAGAGCTGGTCCTCGTTTACTACGACCGTCGCCCGGCCCAGTTCAAAGCAGAGCGAAATCTCGACCACTTCTGCGGGCTTGAGCGAGTTATGGATGAGGATCTGCGACGACTCGTTCCA
>CAZKRE010000097.1:0-12285 GCA_964555075.1 uncultured Phycisphaeraceae bacterium | reverse complement strand
GCCGTGCTTCATCACATAGACCGTGTCCGCGATCTCGGCCACGACGCCCATGTCATGGGTGATGAACAGCACCGCCGTCCCGTGCTTTTGCTGCAATTCGTCGATCAGCAGCAGGATCTGTTTCTGCGTGGTCACGTCCAGGGCCGTGGTCGGCTCGTCCGCGATCAGCAGCACGGGTTCCAGCACCAGGGCCATGGCGATCATGATCCGCTGGCGCTGCCCGCCCGAAAGCTGGTGCGGATAGGACCGGAAGATGCGGTCCACGTCGGGCAGATGCACCTGTTCCATGATCGCGCGCGCCCGCGCGCGGCGTTCGGCCAGGGGCAGGTCGGTGTGAAGCTCCATCACCTCCATGATCTGGTCGCCGACGCGCATCACGGGGTTCAGCGCGGTCATCGGTTCCTGAAAGATCATCGCGATCTGGTTGCCGCGGACCGTCCGCATCCGCCGCTCGTTGAAAGTGAGCAGGTCGTCGTAGGCATCGGGACCGCCGCCGTCGCGCCGCCAGAGGATGCGGCCGTGGTCGTATCGACCGGGCGGGGTGGGGATGAGCTGGAGGATCGACATCGCGGTGACGCTCTTGCCAGACCCCGATTCGCCGACAACGGCGAGGGTCTGGTTGGGGAAGATCGACATCTGCGAGCCGTCGACCGCCCGCAGCCGCCGATCGCCCGACGCGGGGAACGACACGGAGAGGTCCTGAACGATGATGAGGGGCTGCTCGGTCTGTGTCATGGCGTCGGCAGGTTGGCGTCAGAGGGCGGCGGCGCGTTTGGTATGGGGATCGATCGCGTCCCGGAGCGACTCGCCGATGAGGTTGTAGGCGAACACGGTGAGGAAGATCGCCCCGCCGGGGAAGATCGCCATCCACCACTTGAACGACCCGGTGCCGCTGATGGCCTCGTCGAGCATCTGGCCCCAGCTCGGCTCGTTGACGAGGCCGAGCCCGAGGAACGAGAGGAACGACTCGGTGAGGATGGCCCCGGCGATCCCGAAGCTCGCCTCGACCAGCACCGGCGCCACCCCGTTGGGCAGCATGTGCCGGAACAGGATCGACCGCAGCGGCAACCCCAGCGCCAGCGACGCCTGCACGTAGTCCATCCGCCGCAGCTTGAGGAACTCGGCACGGGTGAACCGGGCGTAGCCGACCCAGCCGGTGATCCCGATGATGACCATCATCACGTAGAGGCGGTACGGGTTCCACTCCGGGGGCATGACGGCGATGAGGGTCAGCAGCAGGAAGAGGGTCGGGATCGCGGCGAAGATCTCGATCAGCCGCATGCCGATCAGGTCGACGATGCCGCTGAAGAAGCCCATCAGCCCGCCGACGATCACGCCGATGACCAGCGCGATCCCGGTGGCGATGAAACCGATGGAGAGCGCGATCCGCGACGCGTGGATCATGCGCGACAGGACGTCGCTGCCGTGGGCGTTGGTGCCCATCCAATGCGGCCCGCCCATGGCCGGCTCGACGTACCGCTGGGCGCTCTGACGGTCGGTCGGGGAGAACGGGATCGGTGCGGAGATGGCCCAATCGAGCCGGCCGTCGGCGCGCATCTGCCGGTAGTCCCCGAACGCCTCCCGCTGGGGCGGCGCGATCAGGCTGAAGCACAGCGCTGTCGCGACCACCGCCAGGCCGGCGAAGATCGCGACGCCCCACCGGGCCGGGACCCGCCGCCGCAGGAGGATGAGCGCGACCGCGAGGATCGCGAGCACGGGCAGGAGCACGTCGATCGGGTAGAGGTAGCGGAACAGGGGGAAGGACAACTCGCCATCGACGGTGCGGGCGATGTAGGGGTACGAGTTGGCGAGGAAGGGGGCGAACAGGCCGCACACGGCAAGGACGACGATCCAGGCGAGCCCGAGCTGCGCCGCGCGGACGCGCACGGTGTCCCCGACGATCATGCCGACGTAGGACCGCCGCGGCCGGGCGACCGCCGGCCCGGTCATCGCGCCCGCCACGGGGTTGATCGTGTTGCCGGCGGCGGCGTCACTCATAGCTCACCCTCGGGTCGGCGATGGCATAAAGCAGGTCGGCGATGAGGATGCACAGCAGGCTCAGCAGCCCCGCGATCAGCGCCCCGGCCATCACGACTTCCCGGTCGCGGGCGAAGATCGCGTCCACCGCCAGTTTGCCCATGCCCGGGAGGCTGAACACCTTCTCGACGATGACCGATCCGCCCAGCAGGCTCGGGAGCACCCCCGCGAGGATCGTGATCAGGGGCAGCAGGCTGTTGCGGAACGCGTGGCCCCAGAGGACCTGCCGCTCCCCCAGCCCCTTGGCGCGGGCCGTCCGCACGTAATCGGCCGAGAGGTTCTCCAGCAGCGACGACCGCATCAGCTTCATGAGAAACGCGAACGACCCGTACAGCAGGCACACGACCGGCAGCACGAGGTGCCAGAGCCGGTCCAGCAGCCAGCCCCGCTCCCACTCGCCGCCGACCCAGCGGGGCAGGAACGCCATGTTCGTCGCCTCGAGCGAACTCAGGCCCGCCGGCGGGAACCACTCGAGGTAGTCCCGATTCGCGAGGAACCCGATCAGCAGCACGGCGACCATGATCACCGGGAGCGACCAGAGGCCGAGCATCAGCACGCCGGACGAGACATCGAACCACCGCCCCCGATGCCGGGCGGCGTAGACGCCCAGCGCGATCGCGAAGAGGTAGCTGAACGGGATGGTCAGCAGGTTGAGCAGCAGCGTGACGGGCAGGGCCTCGGCGTAGAGGTCGAGCACGGGGCGGCCCTTCGCGAGGCTCTCCCCGAGGTCGGGCCACTTGAGCAACCGGAACGGGCCGAACGCCATCCCGCCCGTGTCGTCGCGGACCATCTCGAACCCGACGGGGGAGACCTGGTTGAGCCAGCGGAGGTACTGGACGATCGGCGGGCTGTCGAGGCCGTAGCGGCGGTCGTGGTACTCGCGCATCATGCGGGCCTGCTGGGAGTCCATCTCGCCCAGGTCGTTGAGCAGGCTCCCGCCGATCCCGCCGGGCGACATCGCCATGATCATGAACACGACGAGGGTCATCCCGAGCAGGGTCGGGATCATCAGCAGCAGGCGGCGGATGACGTAGTTGAGCATCGAGATTCCCGAATCGCCGCCCTCCGGCCGCGGCCCGCTCCTACGGCTGGCGGAGCTGCATCGCGGCGGGCACGTACCACTCCACGCGGTTGTTGAGCCCCGTCGTCACCCGCTGGACGTTGTGGACCCGCTTGTCGATGAGCACCGTCGCCGTCCGCCGCAGCATGAAGGTGTAGGGCTGGTCCTCGTACAGGATCCGGTGGCAGGCCTGCCACAGCTTCATCCGCTCTTCCTCGTCGATCGTCCGACGCGCGCTGTCGATCAACCGATCGAGTTCCGCATTGCGGTAGCTGGTGAAGTTGTTGGCGCCGCCGGCGATCTGCGAGGAGTGGAACATCTGGCGGATGTCGCCCTCGATGGCCCCGCCGCCCCACGCCAGCGCGCACGCGTCGAACGACCGCCCGTCCACCCGCTCGATGAAGATCGACCACTCCTGCGGGTCCTGCGTCATCAGGATCCCCCGGGCGTTGAGGGCGTCCTTGACCATCAGCATGATGCGCTCGTACTCGGCGTTGCCGGAGGGGTACGTCAGCGTGAACTGGAAGGGCCGGCCGGCCTCGTCCCGCAGAACGCCGTCCGCGCCGGGCGTCCACCCCGCCTCCGCGAGCAGCGCCAGCGCCCGGTCCGGGTCGAACGGCCGGGGCGAAAGCGCCGGGTCCGCCTGCTTCGAGCCCTCGTCGAACGGGCCCGACGTCGGCCGGGCAAACCCGAGCATGACTTCCTCGGCGATCCGTTCGCGGGGGATCAGGAACGTCATCGCCTGCCGCACCCGCTTGTCGGCGAAGAGGGTCGGCCGCCCGCCCCGCTCGGTGTTCCACGCGATGAAGCTGTAGCCGGTCGGGATCGTCTTGAACTCGTGGGGCACGTACTTCTCGACCACCGCCGGGTCGTTCCGCAGTTCGACGAACTGCTCCGCGGTGGCGCTGAAGATGTCGATCTGCCCGTTCTTGAACGCGGTGAGGCGGGCGACGTCGTTCTCGATCTCCCGCCACACGAGCGCCTCGAAGCCCGGCCGCGGACCCCAGTAGTTCTCGTTGCGGACGAGCCTCATCAGCCGACCCGGCGCCCAGCCCTTGGGGTCTTCCAGGCGGTACGCCCCGCTGCCCAGCAGCAGGCCGGGGTTGCGGTTCAGCTCGTCGACCGCGATGTCTTCGTAGAAGTGTCGCGGGAGCACCGCGAAGCTGGCGACCATGCTGAAAGCCATGTAGTGCGGTTCGCGGAAGTGGAACACGACCGTGCGGTCATCCACAACCTCGTAGCGCTCGACGTTGTCGTAGAAGTTCCGCGTCTCGGGCGCGTTGACGAGCGGGTTGTTCAGCAGGTCCCACGTGAACCTGACGTCCTCCGCGGTGAGCGGGACGCCATCGGAGAACCTCACGTCGTCCCGGAGGCGGAAGGTGACCGTCATCGCGGGCGGGCGGTCGGGGTCGGAGCGGATCTGCTCCTGGGCCCAGGCGTCGCGCGCCTTGGCGACGAGCGCGTCGTGCTCGGGCGTCCCCGGCTCCGGCGCCGTCGCGTCCCCTTCGCCCGCCTGCTCCAGCAGCGCCGTCAACTGCGGCTGGTAGACCGGCGACTCCCCCTCGCCCGGCTGGGTGTCGAGCCGCACGGCCAGCTCGCCGCTCTTCGCCGTCATGTAGCTGTCCCACGCCTTGGAGTTGTCCTCGATCTGCCACGACTCGGCGATCAGCGGGACCCACTCCAGCGTGTCGTCGTCCTGGACCGCCAGCGCTTCGAGCACATGGCTCTGGATCCGTCGGCCGTACAGGTCCTTGTAGGTCAGGGCCGTGATCGACTTGAGGTTGGTCCCGAAGGCGTCGACCAGCACGTCGCCTTCGGCGAACTCCGGCTCGGCCTGCGCGGCGCGGATCCGGTCGTGCGCGTGCGCGCCTTCCGGGGCCGGCGCCGAGCCCGACCCGCCGGAGAGCTGAACGCCCTCGCTCAGCGTCCGCTGGAGGGTGTTCAGTTGCGTGCGGAGCTGGTTCTGCGTCGTGCTCAGGGCCCGCACGTCGTTCTTCAGCGCCCGCAGGTCGTCCCACTGCCGGTCGAACTGCCGCATCGCGAGCCAGATGCTCACCAGGATCGCCAGCAGCAGCGTCGCCTGCACAAAGTCTCGGAACCCAAACCGGTTTTCCATAAGGCCTCAGAGTTTAGCCCGGATGCGGGGCGCGAGGGTCGGAAGCTGCGATCGCCTCACCGGCCGCGGGCCCGCGGGTCCAGCCGGTTCCGCAGCGCGTCGCCCAGGAAGTTCAGGGCCATCAGCGTCAGCCCCAGCAGCAGGCACGGGTACACCAGCAGCCACCAGTGGACCCGCATCGACGACGACGCCAGCTTCGGCAGCTCCCGCACGCCTTCCGACGCGAGATTGCCCCAACTCGGCAGCGGCGCCTGGACACCGATGCCCAGGAAGCTCAGGAACGACTCCTGAAGGATCGCCGCGGGCACCGTCAACGTGGTATACACGACGATCGGCCCGACGAGGTTCGGGAGCAGATGGACCCGCAGGATCCGCATCGGGCCGAAGCCCATCGCCCGCGCCGCCTCGACGAACGGCTGCGACCGCAGCGACAGCACCTGACCGCGGATCACCCGCGCCATCGTGAGCCAGCTCACCCCGCCGATCGCGATCAGCAGGGTCACCAGGTCCGAGGCGCCCAGGGCGAAGTCGGCATCGATCGGGAGCAGGACCATGCCCCGCAGCACCACCGGCTGCAGCGCCATGTCGACGAGCACGACCAGCAGGATGTAGGGCAGGCCGTACATCACGTCGACGACGCGCATCATCGCGGAATCGACCCGGCCCCCGATGTAGCCCGACACCGCGCCCCAGGTCACGCCGATCACGACCGCCACCAGTGCGGACGCGCAGCCGATCCCCAGGCTGATCGAGCCCCCCAGCAGGACCCGCCACAGCAGCGACCGGCCGAGCCCGTCCGAGCCCAGCGGCTCCGCCCACGTCGGCACCCGTGGCGGCATCGTGGCGGCGGTGACCCCCAGGTCCTGAACCGTGTACCACCGAAGCGTCCACGGCAGCGTGAGCACGCACGGCAAAGCAACCGCCAGCAGCAGCACCGCCCCCACCCACCCCGCGGACCACCGCGGCACGAACAGGCGACGAGCGACCCGCTCGCTGCCGAGGACTGGCAATGCGTCTGCAACCACTGGCACGGCTGGAGTATATCGACGGGCCGCCCGGCACTGAGACGCCGATCAGCTTCCGCCCGATTGCGGCAACGAGAGCCCCATCGCCCCCGCGTGGGCCAGGACCCAGCCCGCGAGGAACGCCGCCTGCAATCGGCGGACGTGATCCCGGTAGTGCACGTGATCGCTGAAGAGGCTCGCGGGTTCGTCGAGCGTCCGCGTGAAGTGGGCCAGGTCGATGATGGGGACGCCCCGCCGCCGCATCAACTCGTCCGCCACGCGGTTGTACGCCTCCTGGTCGCTCGCGAACCGATGGAAGCCGACGCCCACCGTGTTGTGGAGGGTGTCGACGACGCCGGTGGTGCGCATCCACGCGAGCGGGATCGCGGCTTCGCGGATCAGGTCGACCACCGCTTCGAGGTTCGTGGCGTAGGCATCAAGCGGGACCTGCCGCCCGCCGGTGGAGGGGTTCACCTTGATGTCATGCAGCCCGCAGTTGAGCAGCATCAGGTCGGCCCGCAACCCGCCTGTCGCGTGCAGGGCGCGGAGGTAGGCGAGGACCATCCCTGAATCGCCGCCGTTGCTGCCCGTGGGGACGTCGAGGTTCTGGCACGCATCGCCGACCGATCGTTTGGTGCGGTACGAGAACCAGCGAGCCAGGCAGGGCTCGAGGTACGCGCCGTAATGCACGGAGATGCTGTCGCCCAGGACGAAGAGCACGGGCTTGTCGGCTTCGGCTTCGGCTTCGGCTTCGGTCATAAGCGGCTGCGGCTCCGGGCTCACGTGGCGGCCGCCCCGCCGGGCAGCATCGAGCCGGTTTCGAGGAAGTTGCGGTGCAGCTCGAAGCATCGGCCCAGGTCGTGGCGCAGGTGCCCCCCGGGCGACTGCTCGAGGTACGCCATGAGGTAGTCCTTGTACAGCGGGTGGGCGCACTTCTCGATGATGGCCCGTGCCCGCTCGATCGGCCCGAGGCCGCGGAGGTCGGCGAGGCCCTGCTCGGTCACGACGACCGAGACCGAGTGCTCGTTGTGGTCGACGTGCGTGGCCATCGGGACGATCGAGGAGATCTTCCCGCCCTTGGCGATGGAGGGGCAGACGAAGACGGAGAGGTAGGCGTTGCGGATGAAGTCGCCTGACCCGCCGATGCCGTTCATCAGGTGCGTGCCGGTGACGTGGGTCGAGTTGACGTGGCCGTAGATGTCGGCCTCGAGCGCGGTGTTGATCGCGATCACGCCGAGCCGGCGGACGACGCCGGGGTTGTTCGAGAGCTCCTGCGGGCGGAGGACGATCTTCGGGGCGAAGAAGTCCATGTCGGCGTACATCCGCTGCATCTGCTCGTCGCTGAGCGTGAGCGACGTCGTGGAGGCGCCCAGCAACTGGCCGTTGAGCATGAGGTCCAGCAGCGCATCCTGGAACACCTCGCTGTACATGTAGAACGGCGGGATGTCGCTGCTCTGCCCGAGCCTCGCCATCACCGCGTTGGCCACGTTCCCCACGCCCGACTGGATCGGCAGGAAGTCCGCCGGGATCCGGCCGGCACGCAGCTCATCGCCGAGGAAGCGGACGACGTGACCGGCGATCTTCTCACTGAACTCGTCGGGAGAGTCGAACCCCGCGACGCCGTCCGGCTCATCGTTCTCCACGATCGCGACGATCTTTTTCGGGTCGACCATCGCGAAGGGTGTGCCGACCTTCGCCATCGGGTGCTGAATCGGGATCGGCGACCGCTGCGGGGGCCGGGGCAGGATAAAGATGTCGTGCATCTCGCTGAGCCGGTGCGAGTGGTGCCGGTTCAGCTCGATGATCACCTTGTCGGCGTGGCGGAGCACCGACGGGGAAATGCCCACGCTCGTGGTGAGGTACACCCGGCCGTCCTGCGTGACCTCCGTTGCCTCGATGCACGCGATGTCGATCTTCGGGATGAACCCGAACTCGATCGCCTGCGGAACGTGCGACAGGTGCATGTCGAGGAACTGGATCTGCTGCTTGTTGATCCGCTCGCGCAGCGGCTTGCTCGACTGGTACGGCGCCCGCCAACTGATGGCGTCGGCGTCGGCGAGGGCGTCGTCGAGGTTCTTGCCCGTCGAGGCCCCGGTCAGGACGCGAACCTGGAACGCGTCGCCCTTCTCGTGCAACGACCGGGCGCGGACGGCGAGCGCGCGGGGCGTCGCCTTGGCGGCGCCCGCAGGCGTAAAGCCGGAGAAGCCGATCGTGTCGCCGTCGTGGATCATCGCGGCGGCCTCGTCGGCGGTGACGATCGGGAACCCGTTGTGCTGACGGATCATGAGGACCATCCTTCCCCGGGTACGGGGGACTCATGTGCGAGCGCCGCTCTTGCCGGCAGCACGCGGACCTGGTTGACTTCCCCGGCGTGGAGGCTGACGCGGATGCCGTCCACGTCGAGCCGCAGTCGCCCACGCCGGTCGACGCCGCAGACGACGCCTTCGACGGATTGCTGGCGGTGGAGAAACGCGACCCGCTCGCCCCGCCAGGCGAGGTGGGTGTTGAACTCGGTGACATCGTCCGGCGTCACGCCGTGCGAGACGAGTCCGCGCAGCGCATCGCCGATGCCGCCGGCGCACGCGCGGATCAGCGCCGCCGCATCGACGCGCGCCCCCGTCGCCTCGACGAGCGACACGGCCGGCTGGCGCAGGCCGGTGCCGAGCGACGAGGTATCGACGTTGGCATTGACCCCGACGCCGACGACGAGCACCTGCGTGTCCGCGCCGGGCCGGAGCGTGCGCTCGCAGAGGATGCCCGCGAGCTTGCGGCCGTGCAGGAGCACGTCGTTCGGCCACTTGAGGCGGAGGTCGTCGCGATGGCGGGGTGGAAGAACCCCGGCGATCGCCCGGCGGACGGCCAGCCCCGCCACGATCGGCGCCGCCTCGGGGGCCTCCGGGGCGGTCGCGACGGCCCACGCCACGCTGAACCACGCCCCCCCCGCCGGCGACTGCCACGCCCGCCCGGATCGGCCGCGGCCGGCGGTCTGCGTGCGGGCCGAGACGAGCACGAGTCGCCCCGGGTTCAACGACGCCAGCCGCGTCGCCCGGGTGTTGGTCGAGTCCGTGATGTCGTAGTGGATGGCGAGCATCGTTGATGTCCGGCCGCGTTCGCGGCACGGGGTTACCCGGCGAAGTAGGAGAGCAGCACGCCAGCGGCGACGGCGGAGCCGATCACGCCGGCGACGTTCGGCCCCATCGCGTGCATGAGCAGGAAGTTCTGCGGGTCCTCCTCGTGCGCGACCCGTTGCACGACGCGGGCCGCCATCGGAACGGCGCTGACGCCCGCCGCGCCGATCAGCGGGTTGAGCTTGTTGCCGCCCATGGTGTAGTTGATGAGCTTCGCAAACAGCACGCCGCCCGCCGTCGAAACCGAGAACGCGACCATGCCCAAGGCGAAGATGTAGATCGTCTCCGTGGTGAGGAAGGTCGTCGCGCTGGTCTTGGCGCCGACGCTGACGCCCAGCAGGATCGTCACGATGTCGATGAACTGGTTGCTGGCGGTCTTGGCGAGGCGATCGGTGACGAGCGACTCCCGCAGCAGGTTCCCGAAGAAGAGCATCCCCAGGAGCCCGAGCGCTCCGGGCGCGATGAACGCCGTCAGGAGGAAGGCCAGGATCGGGAAGATGACCTTGAGGACCTTGGGGGCCTCCTTCGGCGGCTCCATGCGGATCAGGCGTTCCTTCTTCGTCGTCAGCAGCCGCATGATCGGCGGCTGGATGATCGGGACCATCGCCATGTAGGAGTAGGCCGACAGCGCCACCGCGCCGAGCAGCTCGGGCGCGAGCTTGGAGCAGACGAAGATGGACGTCGGCCCGTCGGCGCCCCCGATGATGCCGATCGACGCCGCCTGCTCCCCCGTGAACCCGAGCAGGATCGCGGCCAGCAGCGCGCCGAAGATCCCGAGTTGCGCCGCGGCGCCCAGGAGGATCATCCGCGGCTGCGCGAGCAGCGGCCCGAAGTCGGTCAGCGCCCCGATGCCCAGGAAGATCAGCGGCGGGAAGAAGCCGAACTCGATCCCGCGGAACAGCATCCACATGACCCCCGCGTTCCAGGTGTCCTGCTTCTCACGGCTCCACAGCTCGTGGTACTTGCCCTCGTCATCGACCGAAGGCACGAACGCCATCCGCCCCTGGCGGAACTCGACGAGGGCCGGCGCCTCCGCGTCGGGCGCGTGCGAGGCCGCGTCCATGATCAGCGTGGAGTGCTCGTTGACCATGATCGCCTTGCCGGCGTCCATCAGCTCGTGCGCCTCGGTCGGCCGGGCGATCCGCCGGACCGAGCCCGGCACGAGGTTGACGACCCGGCCGTGACTCATCACCGCCATCAGCCCGTCGTAGCTGTCGTAGTCGAGCTTCTCCTGGCCCTCGACCACGTTCGCGTTGACCCAGTCGAGCGCCTCGCGATAGGTCAGCAGTTCGTCGCGGCCGTCGTGCTTCAGGTAGACGCGCTCGACCTCGACGGTGTAGTAGGCGATGTTGTGATCGCTTACCGGGCCGTCGTAGACGCCGACGTTGAGCTTCATCACGTCGTAGGGGATGTTGCCGATGAGGATGCCGAACCCGATGGGAATCAGCAACAACGGCTCGAAGCCCTTCTTGATCGCGAGGAAGATGAAGAGCAGGCCGATGAGGATCATGACGCCGTTGGACCAGTGGAACTGGTAGAAGCCGGTGTCGATCCAGTAGTTGCGGAGCATCTCGAGCATGGTGGGGCTCTATCTCGGCGTGTCGGCGCGAACCCGCGCGGAGCGCGGCGGACGGGAGGCCGGCGCGGCGTCGTCAGGCGGGCGGGGTCACTCGAACTCGACCAGCAGTTGGCCGGGCTTCACGCTGTCGCCGGCGCGGCAGTTGACCCGGGCCACGCGACCGGCGACGGGCGACGCGATGTTGGTCTCCATCTTCATCGCCTCCATCACCAGGACGACCTGGTTCACCGTGACGGTGTCGCCGGGGTTGACCTTGACCTGCGTGACGGTGCCCGCGATGGGGGCTTTGACGGCGTTCCCGCCGCCGGAGGCGGGAGCCGGCGCGGGCGCGATCGGGGGAGGCGCCGGACGCGCGGGCGCTGCCTGGCGCGGCGCCGCGGGAGATGCCGCAGGGGCGGGCGGTGCGCCCGCGGGGGCCTCCCCATCCAGCACCTCGACATCGACGTCGTAACTCGTTCCTTCGATCGTGATTCGGAGCTTCATGTCTTACCTTCGCACGTTATGAGAACCTTGCAGGTCGACGCGACCGGCCTCGATCCACCCCGAACCGCTCGCGGTGGGATGCAGCACCCGGGTCACCCGTCGGATACGGATCGACGCCTCCTGGCCGACCACGACCGCGGCGGCCGCGGCGAGGATCGCCAGTATCTTCGGATCGTTCACCCCGTCCGCGGGCGCCGCCGGCGTGGGGAACCCCTCGGCTTCACGCACCGGCTCGGGCGTGACCTCCGCCAGCTCCGGCCGCTCCCGCAACAGGCGGGCGAGCAGCCCCGTGAGTTCTCCGATCACCACCAGGGACATGAACACCACGAGCATGCCGACCACCATCAGCGTGAGCGCCGACGTCAGCGTGTTCTCCGGGTCGGGCGGGGCTTGAGCAAGCAACCACATGGGCGGACTCCAGAATCGGTCCCGTCGAGGAAGAGGGTGGAACGGTCGCCGCGATCATAGCGGGATCAGGCCGTGCTTCTTCGCGGGCCGCAGTTCGCGCTTCGTCCGCATCGAGTGCAGCGCCTGGGCGAGGTAGCGGCGGGTCTCGGCGGGCTCGATGATGTCGTCCACCATCCGTCGCCCAGCGGCGACATAGGGCGTCGAAAACGTCTCGCGGTACGCGTCGATCAGCTCCGCCCGCTTGGCGGCCTTGTCCTCGGCGGCGTCGATCTCCCGCCGGAAGACGACGCTCGCCGCGCCCTCGGCGCCCATCACGGCGATCTCGGCGGTCGGCCAGGCGGCACAGCGGTCCGTGCCCAGGTCCTTCCCGCTCATCGCCAGGTACGCCCCGCCGTACGCCTTGCGGAGGATGACGCTCACCTTGGGGACCGTCGCCGCGGAGTAGACGAAGAGCATCTTCGCGCCGTGGC
>CAZKRE010000096.1:9836-12326 GCA_964555075.1 uncultured Phycisphaeraceae bacterium | reverse complement strand
CGGAGAGGGTGGGATTCGAACCCACGATGACCCGGAGGCCATACCGGTTTTCGAGACCGGCTCCTTCAGCCGCTCGGACACCTCTCCCGGTGACCCGTCGAAACGGGGGCGGGAATCATACCAAGGATCGAGCGCCCGGGCTTGGCGAGCCGGTGGGATTCGGGTCGCCCGGGGGCGGTGGCGGTTCGACGCTCCGGGGTCGGGTGGGTAAGGTGTCGGGTCCGATCAGGAGAGCAGAGATGGAGCGGCCAGCGGATGCGTTTCGGGCGGGGCAGCGGGTGAAGGTGACTCAGCAGGTGCCCCAGCGGGACGAGGTGTGGACGACGGCGGTGGAGGGCCGGGTGCTGCTGTCCGAGCAGCGGAAGACCGGCTCGTGGTACGCCCACGCGAAGGACGACAAGCTCTGGCTCGATCGGCTCACACTGGCGAAGGATGATGGGGAGATCGTCGTGATCAACCTCGATCAGTACACGCACGTGGAGGTGCTCGAGGACGCCCCGGCGCGGGACCCCGGGGCCGCGGCAGCGGCGGACGAGACCGAGGGCCATCGGTGGACGCGGGCGGATCGCCTGCGGGCGCCGGGGGTGTCGCTGAACTCCCCGGCCTATCGCACGACGTCGCCCGGCACGCCGTAGTGTGTGCGGGTCGCCCGGGCCGTCGTGAGCGGCCGCGTCGACGACCGCTGGACGGGGGAATGGAAAACGGGATGGATCGCACCGAGAACCTGCCTCTTGGCGTCACGGCGGTCATGCTGCCCGAGCTCGGGTTCGACGAGCAGGTGGAGCTCTGCCGCACGCTTGGCGTGACGCACTACGTCTACCGCCCGCGGGTGATCGGGGAAGAGGCGCGGGGGCAGGCCTACGCGAACTGGGGGAACCACAAGTTTGACCTGACGCCGATGCGGCTGCTGTCCGAAGGGTCGCGGCTGCGGAAGCGGCTGGCGGACGCGGGGCTGGTGCCGTACGGCACGGTGCCCACTCTGCTCGCGGATGCGCCGAAGGAGGAGTTGGAGCTGCACTTCGACGGCGCCGCGGAGGCGGGCGCGCCGCGGGTGCGGTTGAACCCGCCGAACTACCCGCGCGAGGTCCTGTTCGACTACGCGGCGTATCTTGACCGGACGATCGAGCTCTATCGGTCGGCGGCGGAGATCGCCCGGCCGCGGGGCGTGAAGATGGTCATCGAGATGCACGCGGGCAACGCTGCGGTCGCCCCCGGGTTGGCGCGGAGCATCGTGCAGCACTTCGACCCGGCGGACCTGGGCGTGATCGTGGACCTGCCCAACCACGCGCGTGAGGGGGGTGTCACGCCGAACCTCGCGATCAGCGCGCTGCGGGACTGGATCGACCACTGCCACTTCGGCGGCTCGCGCCGGGTGTACGGCACGAACGACGAGCTGGGTTTCCGTCGCAGCGAGACGCACTTCTGCTCGATCACCGATTCGGACCTGCACGTGCCGACGTGGGTCCGCCTGCTGGGTGACCTGGGCCGGGTGGTCCCGCTGGTGATCGAGGACTACACGCCGAACATGCCGGGCGCGACACGGCTGGCGCGAGAAGTCGCGGCGGCCCGGCGGATGCTGGACGCGATGGCGCCGGCGCCCGCCTGAGCCTGTTCAGGCGTAGGATCTCCCCATGAGCCGACCGCTGGACGATCGAGGCCTGCCCGAGGGCTACGTGTTCCGCCCCGACTGGGAGGTGACGCCGCGCCAGGTGCGGGCGATGCGCGAGCGGGGGGAGGACTTCGTGTTCCTCGACTGCCGCACGCCGCGGGAGCAGCAGGTCGCGTCGATCGAGGGGGCGGAGCTGGTCCCGCTGCAGCAGTTGGGGGAGCATCTGCCCGAGCTCCAGCGGCGACACGCCGGCCGGAAGCTCGTCATCCACTGCCACCACGGCGGCCGGTCGCTGCAGATGGCGTCGATCCTCCGGCAGCACGGGTTCCCCGACGCGACGTCGATGGCGGGGGGGATCGATGTCTGGTCGATGGATATCGACCCGACCGTCCCGCGGTACTGACGCGGCTTGACGCTGGCGGGTGGGATCCGGGCGGCAGCCGACTACGACTTGCTCGCGGCCAGCTCGTCGAGCAGGGCCTGCAGCTGTTCCATCTCCATGGGCTTGGTCATCCGCTCGAAGGTGAGCCCCTCGTCGCCCGCGAGTGTTTCGTGGACGCCGTAGGCCGTCAGCAGGATGGGGCGGGGGGCGTCGGGCAGTGTGCAGCAGTGACGGATGACGTCGAGGCCCGTTCCGTCGGGGAGCCGCATGTCCGCGAGGAGCAGGTCGAACGGGCCGCTGTTCGCGAGTTCCACCGCCTGCGTGGCGGTCGCCGCGTGTACGGACTCGGCGCCCAGGTGTTGCAGCATGAGCAGCGTCACCTCGGCGACGTCGGGATGATCTTCCACAAGCAACACGCGCACCGGCTTCGAATGATCCGTCATCGGGAGCCCTCGCTGTTCGCCTGCCGTCGGCCATGCGGGCGGCGCATACACCCCAA
>CAZKRE010000096.1:5632-9736 GCA_964555075.1 uncultured Phycisphaeraceae bacterium | reverse complement strand
CAGCCGATAGAATAGGAGTCCCGCCTGATCGTCGATCTACGTGCGCCCCTCTTCGTACTGGCAACGTTCCCGATCGATACGAGCCTATCAGTCGCACCACGCGGGTTGGTCTCCACCGGCAAGTTCGCCGGGACCGTGACTCAGTGCGCAGGCTCATCGAAGGAACGTCCGTTGAAGTTTTCTGATCTATCGTTGTCGCCCGACATCCTCGCCGCCGTCGCCGAGGAAGGGTACGAGGTCGCCACGCCCATCCAGGCGCAGACCATCCCGTTCGGCCTCGAGGGTCGGGACGTGTTGGGGTGCGCCCAGACCGGCACGGGCAAGACCGCCGCGTTCGCGCTGCCGGTGCTGCACCGGCTCGCCGGGGACCGGCCCGCCCAGGGCGCGCCGCGCCGCCCGCGATGCCTCGTGCTCTGCCCGACGCGGGAACTCGCCGTGCAGATCGGCGAGAGCTTTGCGACCTATGGCCGCAACACCCCGCTCCGCCACAGCGTGATCTTCGGCGGCGTGGGGCAGAACCCGCAGGTCCAGGCGCTCCGCCGGGGCGTGGACATCCTCATCGCGACGCCCGGCCGGCTGCTCGACCTGATGCAGCAGGGCCACGTCGACCTCCGCGGGGTCGAGACGCTCGTCCTCGACGAGGCCGACCGCATGCTCGACATGGGCTTCATCAACGACATCCGCAAGGTCGTGGCGCGGATCCCGCGCGAGCGGCAGACGATGTTCTTCTCCGCCACGATGCCCGCGGAGATCCGCAAGCTCGCGAACGAGCTGCTGCGGAACCCCGCGACGGTGCAGGTGACGCCGGTGGCGTCGACGGTCGATGCGATCGACCAGTCGGTCTACCACGTCACCAAGGCAAACAAGCCCGCGCTGCTCGCGCACCTCGTGAAGGAGCGGGGCATCGGGCGGGCGATCGTCTTCACCCGCACGAAGCACGGGGCGGACCGCGTCGTCAAGCAGCTCCGCGTCCGGGGCATCCACGCGGAGGCGATCCACGGCAACAAGGCGCAGAACGCGCGCCAGCGGGCGCTGGAGAACTTCCGCGCCGGCCGCACGCCGCTGCTGGTGGCGACGGACATCGCGTCCCGCGGGATCGACGTCGAGGGGATCACGCACGTGTTCAACTTCGACCTCACCCACGAGCCGGAGACCTACGTCCACCGCATCGGGCGCACCGCCCGGGCCGGGGCGAAGGGCGAGGCGATCTCGTTCTGCGATACGGACGAGCGGGGCAACCTGCGGGACATCGAGCGGCTGATCAAGAAGTCGATCGTGGTTCGCAACGACCAGCCCGACTACAGCAAGCTCCCGCACCCGCCCGCCCTCAAGCCCGCGGCTCACGTGCACCCGCACCACGTCCCGGCCCGCGCCACGGCCCACGCCCAGCCGCGGGGCCACGCCAAGACGCCTCGGCCGGCTCATACCGGCGCCGGCGCCGGCGCGGGAGCCGCCGCGGGGACGCTCCGACTGGGCAACGGTGGGGGGGACAACCGCCCCGCGGCGACGCAGCAGCGCCGCCGCCGCCCGACCCGCCGGTGGTGATCGCGTGGTAACGTCGCCAGCGGTTGCGGCGCGCATGGGCGCTCCAGGGCCCGAAGCGTAAGCGACGCCGCCTGATAAAATGGAGGCTTCTGAGGGTCTAGACGGGCGGGACGGTGTCCTCGCTCACGCCCGCGGTTCCGATGCCCGCGACAGGCGCGCATCGGGCTGCGGAGTGCCGGCCGATTTTTTTGGTCTGCGCGGGCCGACAAGTACCGCCCAAGGCAGGCGTTGAGAGTGGCCGGGGTTGCGAAAGCGGGAACGGGGCGGCGGCGATCTGTTACCATGAGGGGCGACGACGGGAGGCCGCCGTCGTTCGGGCGACACCATGCGAGGCGACAGTCAGAGCCTGTATCCAGGGTGGGTTCCGGTGCGCGGGGGTGACCGCGTGGGGCTCGGCCGGACGGGGATGATCAAGGGACAGGCGACACGCTGGATCCAGACCACCGCCTCGCGTTAGCTCGGCTGCCTTGCATCGGCGCGAGAAGGGCACTACTCGACCATGACCGATTCTTTGCTCTCCACCCTCAAGGGCCCTCGAGACCTCCGTGATCTATCGACGGAGGACCTGACCCGTCTCGCCGCCGAGATCCGGCACGCCATCTGCGACCAGGTCGCGCGAACGGGGGGGCACCTGGCGCCGAACCTCGGGGTGGTCGAGCTCACGATCGCGCTGCACAGGGTCTTCGACTTTGGCGCCGAAGGCGATCGGCTGCTCTTCGACGTCGGGCACCAGTGCTACCCCCACAAGCTGCTCACCGGCCGGCTGCCGCTGCTGGACAAGCTCCGCACCCGCGAGGGCATGGCCGGCTTCCCCGAGCCCCGGGAGAGCGAGTACGACCTCTTCTCCGTCGGGCACGCGGGCACCGCGATCTCGACCGCCGTCGGCCTGGCGCGGGGGGACGATGTGATCGCCGGCGGAGAAGGCCAGAGCGACCGGAAGGTCGCCGCGCTCGTCGGCGACGCCTCCATCGTCAACGGCGTCGCGCTCGAGGGCCTCAACAACGCCGGTACGCTCAAGCGGCAGTTCCTCGTCGTTCTCAACGACAACGGCATGAGCATCGCCAAGCCGCAGGGCGCCGTCGCCAGCTACTTCGACTACGTCCGCGTCTCCTCGACCTACCAGGAGATGAAGAAGCAGGGCAAGCGGCTGGTGCATCACCTCCCCGGGGGGAGCCTCGTCGAGAGCATCTACCACCGCGGCAGCGAGATGCTCAAGGACGCCATCGCGCACGAGCACATGTTCGAGCGGTTCGGCCTCGTCTGCGTCGGCCCGATCGATGGCCACGACCTGCCGACGCTCATCGCCATGCTCGAGGAGGTCAAGAAGCTCGACCGGCCCGTCCTGCTGCACGTCAAGACGATCAAGGGCAAGGGCTTCGAGTTCTCCGAGCAGGACGCGACGACCTTCCACTCCCCCAAGGCGTTCGTGGTCAACGGCTGCCGCGTCGACATGAAGTCGGCCGGCCGGTCGTTCACCTCCGCCTTCGCGGACAGCCTGGGCGACCTGATGCGGCGGGACGAGAAGACGTTCGCCGTCACCGCCGCGATGCCCGACGGCACGGGGCTGACCCAGGTCATGGCCGAGTTCCCCGGGCGGACGCTCGACACGGGCATCTGCGAGTCGCACGCGATGGACATGTGCGCCGGCATGGCGAAGGCGGGTCTCAAGCCGTTCTTCGCGGTCTATTCGACGTTCGCCCAGCGGGCGCTCGACCAGGTGTTCCAGGAGGTCTCGCTGCAGGGCCTGCCCGTCCGGGTGTGCATGGACCGGGGCGGGCTCGTCGGGGGCGACGGCGCGGTGCATCACGGGTTCATGGATATCTCCATGTTCCGCGTGTTCCCCGGCGCGGTGCTGCTGGCGCCCTGCGACGAGCCGACGCTCAAGGCGGGCCTCGAGTTCATGCGGCAGTACGAGGAGGGGGCGACCTTCATCCGCTACCCCCGCGACAACGTCGCCGAGACGCCGCTGCAGGACGAGTCGAACTGCCCGCCGTTCGAACTGGGCAAGGCCAACCTCGTGCGAGCGCCGAAGATCGGCGAGCCGGGCGCCAGCCCCGACATCGTCATCCTCGCGTACGGGACGATGGTGTACGAGTCGGCCGCGGCCATCGAGGAGCTCGAGCCGCAGGGCTACCGCGTCGCCCTCTACGACGCGCGGTTCGCGAAGCCCGTCGATATCGACCTCGTCGAGCGGCTGACCGGCCAGGGCGTCGCGATCCTCACCGTGGAAGACCACGCGCTGGCGGGCGGATTCGGCTCGGCGGTGCTCGAGGCGTGCAACGACCGCGGGCTGCCCACGCAGCGGATTCACCGGCTCGGCCTGCCGATGCGGTGGATCTACCAGGACAGCCGGGCGAAGCAGCTCGCGGAGGTCGGGCTCGACCCCGCGGGGATCGCGCGGAGCGTCCGGCAGATCCTCAGCGGCGAGCCGGACCTCGACGTCCACGTCAACGGGAACGGGGTCAAGGCCGCGGCACCCGCTCCGCGGTAGTGCCGCGGTGGCCACAAGGGGGATTGCATGAGCTGGTTCGAGTGGCTGATCGTGATCTTCTCGGGCGG
>CAZKRE010000096.1:0-5532 GCA_964555075.1 uncultured Phycisphaeraceae bacterium | reverse complement strand
TACTTGTGCCCCTTCGGCCCTTCGCCGGTGAGGTACTTCGTGCGCAGGGCCCGTTCGAGGTCGACGCCGTTGATGTTCGCGAGGGTGCAGAGCCAGGCGAACACGTCGGCGAACTCCGACTCGAGGTCGCGGAAGGTCGAGCCGCCGGAGGTGTGCGGCGCCTCGCCACGGACCTTGTGAAGCGTCGTGGCGAGCTCACCGACCTCTTCGATGAACCACATGAAGGTGGCGGGCGTGCCGCGCTTCGAGTCCATCTCGAAGTACTTCTCGCGGATATGCCGCTGGAAGTCGGCGACGGTTAGGGGAGCATGCTCGGCAGAGGGGGTCGTCATGGTGGGATTGTACGGCCGCTTCTCCCCCCTCTCCCCCGAGCGGCATGCGCTTGACTCACCGGCCGGCGCGCCTACGATGTCTATACCCCGGGGGGGTATGGTGAGGGCCGACGTGCTCGACGATCAGACTCAGAAAAAGGTGCTCCGCCGCCTCCGGATCGTCCGCGGTCAGCTCGACGGGCTGGAGCGGATGGTCAGCGAGGGCAAGTACTGCGTCGACGTGCTCACGCAGGTCTCCGCGATCCACGAGGCGCTCCGCGGCGTCGGCAAGGTGGTCGTGCGGAACCACCTGGAAACCTGCGTCACCGACAAGCTCCGCGACCGCGACCCCGCGCAGTACGACGAACTCATGGACATCGTTTACAAGCTGTCGAAGTAGCCCCGGCGTCCGGCAGCGCTGCCACGGTGCCGGGAGCGCGGGGAGGCTCTAAGGAAAACAGGAAAGCAGGAAGAGACTCCGGAATGCCATCGCATCCTGCCTTCATGCATTCCTTAGAGTCCTCTGCCTTTCCAGGCGGGCTTGGCGGTGTGGGCGTCCCGGCGGCTGATCTTGCTCGAAATGAGGTGTGCCATGACGACAACCCGATTGAACGTGCGCGGCATGAACTGCGCCTCCTGCGTCAACCACGTCGAGAAGAACCTCCGCAAGGTCACGGGGGTGACCGACGTGGCGGTGAACCTGGCGACGGAGAAAGCTCGCGTGGAACACGACCCCGCCGCGGCGCCGGTGGCGACGCTCATCGACGCGGTGAGGGATGCCGGCTACGAGGCCGAGGCGGACGACGGGGAGCCTGAAAGTAGCCATTCACACGGCCACGGCTCCGACCACGCGCACCACGATCACGACCACGCCGCCCCCGGCCGCCGGCGCCTCCTCGTGGGCGCGCTCCTCGCCTTGCCCGTCTTCGTCCTGGGCATGACCTGGATGCACCCCGCCTCCGCGTGGGTCCAGTTCGCCCTTGCGACGCCCGTGCAGGTCCTCCTGGGGGCGCCCTTCTACCGCGGCGCGTGGAAGGCGATGCGCCACGGCCGGGCCGACATGGACACCCTCGTCGCGCTCGGCACCACCGTCGCGTTCGTCTACTCCGCCTTCGAGACCGTCCGCGGCGGGCACCTGGTCTACTTCGACACCGCCGTCGTCATCCTCGTGCTCATCGGCCTCGGCAAGTGGCTCGAGACGCGGGCGAAGGCCTCCGCCGCGTCCGCTATCCGCGGCCTCATGGACCTCCAGCCCCCGGAAGCCACCGTCCTCCGCGACGGCGCGGAGGTCGTCGTCCCCGTCGGGCAACTGCGGCTGGGCGACACCATCGTCGTCCGCCCCGGCGGCCGCGTGCCCACCGACGGCGAGGTCATCCGCGGCGCGTCAGCGGTCGACCAATCCGCGGTGACCGGCGAGTCGATGCCCGTCGAGGTCACCCCCGGCAGCAAGGTCTTCGGCGGCACGCTCAACCAGTCCGGCACCTTCCAGCTCACCGCCACGGCGACCGGCAAGGACACCCTGCTCGCCCACGTCGTCGAACTCGTGCAGGATGCGCAGTCGAGCAAGGCCGACGTGCAGCGGCTGGCGGACCGGGTCTCGGGGGTGTTCGTTCCCGTCGTCATCGCGATCGCCCTCGCCTCCTTCCTCGGCTGGGGCCTCGTCAGCGGCGACTGGGCGTTCGCGATGATGACGCTGGTGGCGGTGCTGATCATCGCCTGCCCCTGCGCCCTGGGGCTGGCGACGCCCACCGCGATCATGGTCGGCACCGGGCTCGGCGCGCAGCGCGGCATCCTCATCAAGGACGCCGCCGCGTTCGAACGCGCCGGCGCGCTCACCCACGTCGTCTTCGACAAGACCGGCACGCTGACGGTGGGGCGGCCGGCGGTGACGGACATCGTGGGAATGGGGGAGGTGGGATCTGGCATGTGGGATGGCAGAGGCGGAGCGGAACAGCCGGCATCCGACATCCCCCATCCGACCTCGCCGGACCTCCTCCGCCTCGCCGCCGCCGCGGAGGCGGGCAGCGAGCACCCGCTCGGGAAGGCGGTCGTCCGCGCCGCGACGGAGCGGGGGCTCGACATCCCCGCGGCCGAAGGCTTCGAGTCGCTCACCGCCAGCGGCGTGCGGGCACGGGTCGAGGGGCGGATCGTGGCGGTGGGGCGACTCTCCATGCTCCGCGACGCCGGCGTCCGCGGCGTGGATGCGCTCGTGGAAGCCCGGGACCGGCTGCGCGAGGCCGCGAAGACCGCCGTCGGCGTCTCGATCGACGGCGACGCCGCGGGCGTGATCGCCTTCGCCGACGAGATCCGCCCCGAGGCCGCGGGCGTCGTCGACCGGCTCAAGCGGCAGGGGCTGCGGGCGGTGCTGCTCACCGGCGACGCGAAGCCCGTCGCCGACGCGGTCGCCGCCCAACTCGGGATCGACGAGGCCATCGCCGAGGTGCTGCCCGACGAGAAGCAGGCGGTCATCAACCGCCTGCGGGAAGCGGGCCAGGTCGTCGCCATGGTCGGCGACGGCGTGAACGACGCCCCCGCCCTCGCCGCCGCCGACGTCGGCATCGCCCTCGCCGGCGGCACCGACATCGCGAAACAGGCGGGCCACATCGTCCTCATGGGCGCCCCCGGGAGCGGGAGCATCGCCCATCTGCCCGAGGCCGTCGCGCTGTCGCGCGCGACGATGCGCCGCATCTGGGCCGGCCTCTTCTGGGCGTTCATCTACAACCTGATCCTCATCCCCGTCGCCGTCGCCGGCCTCCTCCACCCGATGCTCGCCGCCGGCGCGATGGCGCTCAGCTCCGTCAGCGTCGTGCTCAACGCGCTCTACCTGCGGTGGAGCTTCCCCCGCCAGTGGGCGTAGGACAGCGGCGCGGGCGCCGGGGATTCACGCCGCTCCGCGCGTCACCGCCGCCGGCGGAGCAGCGCGGCCGACGCGACGACCGCGAGCAGCCCGGCCGTCGCGGGTTCGGGGATCGGCTGATAGGTGTAGGTGATCGTGGTGGTGATCTGCCCGATGACCCGCTCGCCAAGGCCCACGTACTCAAACTGGTACCCGCCCGAGAACAGGCCCGTCATCTGCGCGATGCTGATCCCCACGGCCCGCCGGCCCCAGCCGGAGTACGCGGCCAGCGCGTAGCGGTTGTCCGAGGCGATGGTCGACCACTCGAACGCCCCGACCTCGCCCGTGTACACGAAGTTGTACCACGGCTCGACGTCGTACGGCGCCACGACGGTCTCGAAGCTCAGCCCCCTGTTCAGCCCGTCGCCCACGGCTACCGAGCCGGCGATGAGGACCCGGGGGATGATGTTGATCGTCCCCGTCTGCCGGACGCCGCTGCGGTTGGCGTAGGAGGGGGTGGTGTAGGTGAAGCCGTCGCTGGACACGCCGATCATGACCGACTGCAGCGCCCCCAGGTTGGGGTCGAACAGATCGAACTCGATGCCGCTGGTGATGCCCTCGTAGGCGATGGCCCGGGTGTCGGTGTGCGTCAGCGTCGCCGCCGCCGCGCTCCCGGGGCCGGGGAGTCCGGGGATTCCGGGGGTTCCGGGGAGTCCGGGGGCATGGCCGCACAGCGCCAACGCGACAAGGACGACGAGGCCACGGCGGAACGATCCTGACATCAGCGGCTCCGGGACGGCTAGGGGTTTTCTCCTGCCACGAGCCGCGACTGTACCTCGCGGCCCCGCCGCGGGCGAACTTTCTTCGCCAAGCGGCCGCCGCCGGGCCGCCCGCCGTGCGCGGCACACGCGTCACCCGCCCACCGGCTCGCTCGCGCTGAACAGGTCCATCTGCCCCGCCGCCGCGGCCTGCATCGGCGCGAGCCGCTCGGCCAGACATTCGCGGGAGACGACGTACACGTATTCCTTGTTCTTCAGGTGGCTGACCTTGCCCACCTTCGCCCCCCGCGGGTTATAGATGCCGATCTGGGCGCCCACGTACCGCTTGAAGTCGTTCTCGATCGTCGTCACCTTCCCCCGCCCATCCCACAGCGACGCGAGCATCGACTCCATCTCCTCCCGCGCGAGGTACCCCTCGTTGTTGAACGAGACCACCAGCACCGGCGCCCGCACCGCCGCAAGCACGCGGCGCATCGCCTCCGCGAACCGCGGCCGGGAGTTGAAGACGCTCTGCCGCTGCCGGACATCCACCCGCTTGCACGCCACCCCGTACACCTCCGGCTTGTCCCACCGCACCAGCGACTCCCACACGTGGTAGTTGCCCAGGTACGAGTGCTGGTTGTACGGCGGGTCGATGTAGGCCACGTCGCCCTCCAGGAGCTTCGCCGCCTCGAACGCGTCCAGGCCCGTCGCCCGCCCCTTGCCGTGCCGGGCGCGCGGCAGCACCCGGGGGACGCGCAGCTCCAGGTCGTTGAACGCCCGCGGGGCCCAGCTCTTGAGGTACGCCATCTGCAGGCCGGTCGTCGAGTCCACCCGGTCCGCCGCCTCCATCAGCGACACCAGCATGACCGCCTCGAGCTCGGGCCCGAGCCCCTTCGCCGCGATCGCCTCCCGGATCGCGTCGATCCGCTCGCCGTTCTTGGGCTGAAAGAAGCGGGACTTCACGCAGAACGTCTCGGTGAAGTACCCCGCCGTCCCCCTCATGCCGTTGAACTCCCGCACCAGCCGCGCCGCATCCCCCGCCACGTCCTCCGCGTCCGCCTGCACGTAGCACCGCGCCAGCGTCGCCGCATACGCGTTGTGGTCGTTCGACAGCACGCGGTACCCCGCGCCCTTGAGCGCGTGGCCCACCCGCGACGTCCCCGAGAACAGGTCGATGACCGTCCGCGCCTCCGCCGCACGCCCGACCGCCCCGAGGATGACCGGGATCAGCGTCCTCTTGGACCCGATGTACTTGATCAACGTCGCTCTCCCGCCCGCGCGGCGGCCGCACGACGCCGAAGTGTACCGCCGACAGAAGCCCCCCCGAGAAACCCCCGCTCACGCCGCCGGCAGCAGGTTCATCGGGGCCGTCGCCTCGTTCCGCACCGCGTCGTCCCCCAGCGTCCGCGTCACGTCGTACTTCCCCGCTGGCAGCAGCGGCGTCGCGTTCGCCCGCTCCAGCCAGCGGTCCCGCAGCTCCCGCGCCGCCGACGCCAGCCGCGGGTCGCACACGCGCTTGGTCCGGGGGACTTTCTCCGCCCCGGGCTTCGCCGCTTTCACAGGCTTCGTCTCCGGCAAGCCCTCGCCTTCCGGGGGCGGCTGCGGGATGTCGCCCAGCAGCCCG
>CAZKRE010000095.1:1293-12557 GCA_964555075.1 uncultured Phycisphaeraceae bacterium | reverse complement strand
GAGGCCCTGGAGGTGCTGCGGGAGATGGTGGGCATCAACTCCTTTAGCTGGAACCGCGAGGGGGTCGACCGCGTCGGCGACCTGACGGCGCAACTCTTTGAGCCGCTGGGGTTTACTGAGGAGCGTCTGGAGCCGGTGATGCGTCGGCCGGACCCGGATCCCGCTCGCCGGCCGGGGCGGCACCTGTTCCTGACCCGTCCGGGGCACGATGGGCCGAAGGTCGGGCTGGTCGGCCACCTCGACACGGTCTTCCCCGCCGAGGAGGAGGAGGCGAACGACTTCCGCTGGCGGCCCATCGGCGACCGGATCTACGGGCCGGGCACGATCGACATGAAGAGCGGCAACGTGCAGATCTGGCTGGTGCTGTCGGCGCTGCGGGAGGCGGCGCCGGCGCTGTTTGATGCGGTGAACTGGGTGGTGATGTTCGACGCGGCGGAGGAGGGGTTGAGCACCGACTTCGGCGACCTGGAGCGGCAGTACCTGGGGGCGGATGCGCTGGCGAACCTGGTGTTCGAGCCGGCGACGGCGGAGGGGGACGGCTACCGGCTGGTGTCGGCGCGCAAGGGGCGGGCGAGCCTGCGGGCGGTGGCGCGCGGGCGGGCGGCCCACGCGGGGACGTCCCACCCGCGCGGCGCGAACGCGCTGGTCGCGCTGAGCCGGTTCATCGACCGTGTCCACGGGGTGACGGACTACGAGCGGGACCTGAGCTGCAACGTGGGACTGGCGCGGGGCGGGCTGCTGACCAACCGCGTGCCGGACTACGCCGAGGCGTTCCTGGAGATGCGGGCGTTCGAAGACGCGGTGCTGGACGGCGGGATCGCGAAGGCGAAGGCGCTGGGCGAGACGTCGACCGTCACGAGCGCGGCGGACGGGTACGCGACGCGGATGGAGGTCGAATGCATCCAGCGGCTCAAGCCCTGGCCGCCCAACGCGGGCACGGACCGGCTGGTGGACCTGTGGCGGGAGGCCGGCAAGTCGCTCGGGATCGAGGTGACCGCGTCGGCCCGGGGCGGGCTCAGCGACGGCAACTTCACCTGCGAGGTCGTGCCGACGCTGGACGGCCTGGGCCCGACGGGGGGCAACGCGCACTGCGCCATCCGCAGCGAGGACGGCCAAGTGGACCAGGAGTACCTCCGGCCCGCGTCGATCGTGCCCTGCGCCCTGCTGACGTCGGTGGCGATCGAGCGGCTGATCCTCACGGCGGATCAAGCCGCCAGCCGCACCGCCCCCGCCGCCCGGTAGCCCGGCTCAAAGTCGGGCACGAGGCGAACGGATGACGGCCACGACCGCTCGACTCGACGGGCGCGGCGTCGTTCACCGTCTGCCTCGGTCGGCGGCCCCCCGGCTCGCGGGGCGAGGCCGTGGTCGTTCATTCACGGTCGCCGGACAACGGGCGGACGCCCTCGGTGTTCACCTCCGACGCCCCGCCGCGCTGCGCGCTGCGGTAGGCCGCGTCGGTGAGTTCCTGCACGAGCAGCGCCTGCCGGAGCGGCTCGTCGGACGCTCGGCCCTCGTTGACGGCCTGGGCGAAGTGGTCCACGGTGCCCTGGTGAGCAAGCTGCGGCTCTTCCTGGCCTTCCCAGATGATCCGCGAGACGGTGCCCTGGCCCCGGTTCTCGTAGAAGACGATCTGCTTGTCGGGCGCGACGGTCATGTGGAGCCTCAGCGAGCCGGCCTCGCCGATGATCTCCCAGCTCCGATCGGTCGCCGCCGCGAGCAGCTCGCCGCGCTCGTAGTTGATGGCCAGGTCGTCGTCACACTGGACGAGCATGGACAGGTGGGTCTCGGCGTCGGACCCGGGCGCGGCGTAGGCGGCGACGGGCCCGCCGATCGGCCACATCTGGGCGAGGACGGTGCGTGGGGCGAGCTGCCAGTTGATGACGCTGAACATGTAGTGCAGGTCGTAGCAGCCCCAGTTGGACATGATCCCGCCGCCGTTGAGGTCGCGGCGCAGCCGCCAGATCGGGGGGTTGGCGGGCGGCGGATTGGCCGGCGAACCCAGCCCGCGCACCCGGATCAACCGCAGCTTCCCGAGCGCCCCGCTGGCGACGAAGTCGGCCGCGGCGCGCGTGGAAGGGAGGAACTCGTACCGGTTCTGGCAACACATCGCGACCCGCCCCGCCCGCGCGGCGATCATCTGCCGCACCTCGCCGGCGTTCATCGCGACCGGCTTCTCGATCAGCACGTGCTTGCCGTGCTCGAACGCCTGGAGGGCGAGCCGCGTCCTCAGGTGCGCCGGCAGGGCGAGGATGACGCCGTCGATGTCGGGATCGGCGAACAGCTCTTGTGGATCGGTGTAGACTTTCGAGACGCCGTGGCGTTCCGCGAGCGCGCGGGCGGCCTCCTCGCGCACGTCGGCCACCGCCGCGGCTTCCGCGTAGGGGGACCGGACGCACGAAGCGATATGATACGAGCCGATGACCCCGCAGCCGACCACGCCGATACGACACTTACGCAAGTCAGTCTCCTTACCCGAGCGGGCTCCGACCGCACCGCCTCGGGGGGGCCAACTTACCTGAACCGCCACCGGGCTTCCAGTTGATCCGGCGTTCCAAGCGGGAATCTTCGCGCACCGGCAGGCCGACTTCCGTCACTGTTTCCGTTCTCCACGAGTTGCATGGCCGATACCGTCGAACAACTCCAGCCGGCCGATTTCGATGAGATCATCGATCACCTCGATGAGGCTTATGGTCGCCACAAGGACGCGTCGTTTCGAACCTCACTGAGCCCGGTCTCCACCGATCCGGCCGATCGTTCGACGCACCGCCGTTACGCGATCCGCCGTGAGGGGCGCATCGCCGCTTCGGTGGGTGTCTTTTCCTACGACGTTTGCATCGGGGATGGGTCGCTCCGACTGGCGGGGATCGGTTCGGTCTCGACGTCGCCCGCGCATCGCGGACAGGGGCTGATGAGCCGGCTCATGTCGCACGTGGCGCGGCTGCTTCCCGAGCAGGGGTACCACGTCGCATGGCTCGTCGGGCGGCGCCACCGGTACCGCCGGTTCGGTTGGGAGATCGCCGGTTGCGACTGCTACTACGACCTGACGCGAATCGCCCTCGCGGAGCCTTCGCAGTCATACCCGCTCGCGGAGCTGGAGCTGTTCCCCCTGTCGCAGCGGCGCGACGCGCTCGAGCCGTTGGTGCGTCTCCGGCGGAGCCAATCCTTTCACGTCGAGGGCCTGCCGTTTCAGAACCGCCGGCACGACCGCACGCATGTCGCCGCTGACCGCGACGGGCGCCCGCTGGGCTACCTCATCCTCGATGCCGGGCGGGAGACGATCGTTGAACTCGTTGGAGAGACGCCGAGCGTCGAGCGTCAGATGGTGCAAGCGGCGCTCGAACTCGACGGGCGCGAGCGCATCGGCCTCTGCCTGCCCGCGTTCTCGTCGTCGCTCCACCGGGGCCTCGCGGCAGACGCGGCGCCGCCGGTCCTCCGCCCGAGTGGGAGCTGGCAGGTCTTCGACTGGCGGGCCACGCTGCTCGCGCTGCTCCGCGCGCGCCATCGCTTGCAGCCGCTGCTCCCGGGGCGGGTGGTGATCGAGATCGAGGGTGCGGCTCGGCTGGCGTTGCGCGTGGGCGACGACGGAGCGTGGGTCGAGCCGACCGGCGCCCCGGCGGACTTCGCCGCCGACGGCCCCTGCATGACCCGGCTTCTGCTCGGCCACCTGCCTCCGCGATTTGTCGTAACCTTGCCGCCCTCGGCACGCCAGCTCGAGGCTTGGTGCCCGCTGAGCATCTCCATGCCGACTATTGAACGGTGCTGACGCCACGCCTCTGAACTTGCGAGGAAGCCCACGTGAACAACCCTGTCATCATGCACTGCAACTACGCCGAACAGGGGCAGAGTCTCGACGAGATGTGCGCGTTGGCCGCGCGCGTGGGATTCGATGGCATCGAGTTCCGGCGCAGGCGTTCGGGCAGGGACGAGTCCCCCGCGGCGTATCTGGAAGAGATCGCCCGCGGCGTGGAGAAGCACGGCATCCGTCGCGTCCTGTTCGGCGGCCCGGGCCCCGCGCTGACGGGCGACGCCGACACGAGGCGCCGGGAGTTGGACGACGTGATCGCGTTCTACCGGCTCGCGGCCCGGCGGTTCGACCTGACTGTCTGCAACATCACGGCGGGGACGCTGCGCGCGGAGGGGAAGGACTACATGGAGTTCGACCAGCACGGCTCCCAGATCGCCACGGAGGCCCAGTGGGAGGCCGCCGTCACCGGCTTTCAGGAGCTGGGCGACCTGGCGACGGAGCTCGGCTTCCGGTTCGCGTTCGAGACGCACAATGTCTTTATCCACGACCTGCCCGAGCCGACGCGCCGCCTGATCGACCGCGTCGACCGCGACAGCGTCGGCGCCAACCTGGACTACGGCAACATCCTGCTCCACCCCAACGGGGGCACGCTCGATCAAGCCTTCGAGACGTTGGCTGGACGCATTTACATGGCCCACCTCAAGAACATGTATCGGATCCCGCAGCGGGCCTACCACAACTGGATCAGTTGCGCCCTCGAGGCGGGCGTCATCAACAACCGGAAGCTTCTCAAACACCTTCGTGCCCAGGACATGACCGGGCCAATCGTGATCGAGGCGCCGCAGCCCGGTGACCGGGAATGGTTCGCGCGAACCGACCACGCGTACCTCCGCGCGGTCATGGCGGAACTCTGACGGCGAGGCCCGGGGCGGGGTCGAATTCAACTACTATCGTCGCATACGTGCCTGATGTTCGAATCGCTGCTGCAAGGACCTTGATCAAATGCAGACCCGTGAAGGTTCGGGAATGGAGCCGTCATCGCCCGTTCAACTCACCGCCGGCGCCAGCGTCGTGGATTGGACGCCGCAGGAATCGTTGCCCCTTGCCGGGTACCCGCACGTGAAGCGGCTGAGCACCGGCACGCACGACCCGCTTCTCGCGACGGCCCTGTGCCTCAGCGACGGTCGCGACACGGTGGCGCTCCTCGCGGTGGACGTGATCTTCATCACCCACGAGATGACGCACCGCGTCCGCGAGCGGCTGGGCGAGGCGCTCGGGCTCGCCCCGCGGCAGGTCCTGCTCACCGCGACCCACACCCACTCCGGTCCGCGGATGACCCGCTACCTCACCAACGACGACCCCGCCGTGTCGCTTCCGAATGAGGCGGTCGTGCGGCGGTGCGAAGACGCGATGGTCGAGGCGGTGCGGCAGGCGCACGCCGCGATGGTTCCTGCCGAGGCGGGGCTTGTGGTCGCGGATGCGAGCGGCGTGGGTGGGAACCGGCGCGACCCCGACGGGCCGAGCGACCCGCAGGCCCCCCTGCTCGTCGTCCGGCGGCGGGACGATGAGAAGCCGATCGCGGCGGCGGTGGTGTACAGCATGCACCCGACGGTGCTGCACCAGGATTCGACGCTGTACACCGGCGACTTCCCCTACTTTACGAGGCGGCTGCTGCAGCAGCGGCTTGTGGGCGACACGACGCCGGTGCTCTACTTCACCGGCCCCGCGGGGAACCAGAGCCCGCGCCACGTGACCCGCGGCAACACCTTCGCCGAGGCGCAGCGGCTGGGCGAGATGCTCGGCGAGCGGCTGGTGTCGGCGGCGAGCGGGCTGCGGTGGCGGTCGGACCTGCCGGTCTCGTCGCGGTCGACGCACGTCCAGTTGCCGCTGCGGACGATGCCGCCCGTGCCGGAGGCGGAGGAGCGGCTGGCCCGGGCGCGGGAGCGGCTGGACCGGCTGCGGGGCGAGGGCGCGCCGAGGCCGGAGGTTCGCACGGCGGAGGTGGACTGGTTCGGGGCCGAGCGGTTGCTGACGCTCGCGCGTGCGGCCGCCGCGGGCAGGACGCAGGCCGCCGCGGCCGAGCGGAGCCCGACGGAGATCCAGGCGGTCACGCTGGGGCCGTGGACGTTCGTGGGATGGCCGGGCGAGGTGTTTGTCGAGTTCGCGCTCGAGGTGAAGGCCCGCTGCCCCGACGTGTACCTGATCAACTACGCCAACGGCGAGAACCAGGGCTACATCGTGACGCGGCAGGCGGTGGACGAGGGCGGGTACGAGGCGGTGAATGCGCTGTTCCAGAGCCCCGAGAGCGGCGAGGCGCTCGTGCGGGGAACGCTCGAGGCGCTGCGACCCACAGAGGCGAGTGCATGATGTTCCTCGCGTTCGACCTGGGGACGACGAACTTCAAGGCGGCGGTTTTCGACGACGCCGGGCACTTGCTCGCGCTGGCGCGTCGGCCGACACCGGTCGAACATCCTGCGCCGGGCCGGGCCGAGATCGCTCAGGATGTGTTCCGCGGGACGGTGGCTGAACTGGTGGAAGACCTGCGTCGCCAGGACGGCTCGCTCCTCGGCAGGGTCGCCGCCGTCAGCTTCGCGAGCCAGGCGAACAGCTTCCTCCTGCTGGACGAGGCGGACCACGCGCTCACGCCGATCATCCTGTGGAACGATCGCCGGGCCGGCGACGGCGGCGACACGATCGCGCAGCTCTCGGCGGACCCGGGCCTGCACCCGGAAACGGGGCTCCGCCGCCTGGGCGGGCTGGTGATGCCCGCGAAGTGGCTCTGGCTGCGGCAGCACGACCCGAGCATCACCGACCGCGCCCGCCGCCTCTGTTTCATCAGCGACGAACTCACGCGCTGGTTCACCGGCGAGCACGTCGCCGAGGCCGGCGCCGCGGCGCTCTGCGGGCTCGTCGATATCCACCGACTGGCGTGGCGGAGCGACGCGGTCGAGGCGGTGGGGATCGGCGGCGTCGCCCTGCCGCGGATCGTGCGGGCGGGGACGGACCTGGGGCCGATGGATGCGGGCGTCGCGGCGAGCCTGGGCCTCCCGGCGAGCTGCCGCTTTGTCGTCGGCTGTCTCGATCAATACGCCGGCGCGATCGGCGCGGGCAACGTCCAGCCGGGGGGGCTATCGGAGACGACGGGCACGGTGCTCGCGACCGTCCGGCTGGCGAAGGGTTTCGCCGCTCCTGCGCCGGGCGTGCTGCAAGGGCCGGCGTTCCGGGAGGGTTGGTACTTCCGGATGTGCGTGGACAACGTGGCGGCCAACATGCTCGAAGCCTACCGCCGGGAGCACGCGCCGGACGTCCCGTACGACGCGCTCAACGAAGAGGCGGCGCGCGTGCCCAAGGGCTGCGATGGCTTGTCGCTCGACCGTGTGGCGTCCAACGAGCGCGGTCGGCCCGTCTTCCGCGGGGAGCGCCCCGAACACACGCGCGGCCACTACGTGCGCGCGATCTTCGAGGCCATCGCTGAAACCCTGGCGGAACACGTCGCGCGGCTGTGCCCCGACGCACGACCGCCACGCATCCTCGCCGCCGGCGGCGCCGCACGGAGCGAGCTGTGGCGGCGGATCAAGGGGGAGCGGGGCGGCATCCCCGTCGTCGCCACCGGATGCGAGGAACCGACCTGCCGCGGCGCGGCCCTGCTCGCCATCGCGGCAACGCGCGGCGGCATCGAAACCCTGCAAAGTACCGCATGAATCCCTCCCCCCCCGCAACTATCGACGTCAACGCCCAGGCCCTCGACCTCCTGGAAACGCTCGTGCAGGTCGGCGCGCCGACCGGCGCGGAGGCGAACCGCGCAGCCTGGATCGCCCGCTGGCTCCGCGATCACGGCGTGCCAAACGTTGCAGTGGACGACGTCCACAACGTCACCGCGCGGCTCGGCCCCGAGGGGCCGGCGCCGCTGCTGATCGACGCCCACACCGACACCGTCTTCGACGACGAGCGGCCGCCGCTGATCAAGACCAGCGATCGCTGGTCCGCGCCGGGCATCATGGACAACACGGCGGCCTGCGTGCTGCTGATGTGCTGGGCGGAGCAGGTGGTCCGTGGGTCGATCCCCCTGCCGGGCCCCGTGCTCCTCAGCTTCACCGTCGGTGAAGAGGGCCAGGGGGACCTGCGCGGGGTCAAGCACCTGTCGCAACGGTGGCGGGAGCGGCCGGCGGCGGCGCTGGTGCTGGACCTGGCCCTGGAAGAGTTCAGTCGCGTGTGTGTCGGGAGCGACCGGGTCAAGGTGTTGATCGGCTGTCGCGGCGGCCACAGTTGGAACGACTTCGGCGATCCCGCCGCGACGCACGCCGCGTGCCGGTGGATCGCGGGGCTCGACCGCGTCGCGCCCTGGTCGCGCGACCGGCTGAGTTACAACGTCGGCATCCTCCGCGGCGGCGACCGCGTCACCACGCTCGCCTGCGAGGCGGAGGTGTGGCTGGACCTGCGGAGCACGGAGCCGGCACTGCTGGCGGAGGCGAAGGACGCGGTGCTGCGGTCGCTGCGCGAGGCCGTGCCGGAGCCGGATTACACGGTTCAAGTCGAACCCTTCGGCTTCCGCCCCGCGGGCGAGCTTCCCGAGGCTCATCCGCTGGTGGCCGCGCTGCGGGAGACCCAGGCGGAGTTGGGCCTGTCGCTGACTCATCGACCGCTGAGCACGAACGCCAACTGGTTCATCCACGAGGGTGTGCCGTCACTCTGCACCGGCATCGTCCGCGGGGCCGGGTATCACGGCCGCGATGAGTACATCGAGACGGCCTCGCTGGCGCCGGGCTGGCAGAAGCTCGTGCGACTGATCGATCGTCTTTCCACCCTGCCCCACGAGAAACGCCCATGACCCACCCCCGCCTACGAATCGACGCGGTGGACCTGCCGACCTGTCGCAGATCCGGCGGGAGGGCGCGTGGGTTGACGTTCCCACGCGACCCGGCATCGGCGACGTGGACAAGGCGATGCTCGCCCAGGCTGACGCAGCGACACGAGCAGGTGGGATAAGCCGGCGCAAGCGCGCCACCCGGATGGCCTCCCGTCCCCCGCGAGGTGATGGAGGCCGCGAATCGAACGACCGCCAACCAAGCGAAGCAGGATTGCCATGGAACGTGATGCGTCTGAGGTGGACACTGCCGTCGGGATCGTCTTGCCAGACCCCGAGGCCCGTCGGTTGCTGTTGTGGTTTCCCCAGCCCATCGCGGCCGAGGCACCGCGGGTCGAACTCGCGATCGAGGCGCCCGACGGCGGGGCAAGGCATCGGATCGAAACCACGACGACCGTCGGGCCGGACCGCCTGAGCTTCGACTGGCCCGCCACGTTGCCCCGGGAGTGGTGGAGCGTCGACCAGCCGCGGTTGTACCGCCTGATCGGTCGCGTCGAGATCGGGACGGCCGCCTTCACCCTCGACCACACCTTCGGCCTGCGCTGGTGGTCGACCGAGGCAGGACAGATCCGTCTCAACGGCCGTCCGTTCTACGTCCGCGGCTGCATCCGCGGCATCACCGCCCACGACCATCCCAACCTCACCGGGCTGCCGGATCGGGAGGCCGACGCCAAAAGCATCCGCGCCACCCGCGCCTTCGGTTTCAACTACGTCCGCTGGCACTCGACCATCCCCAGCGAGCGGTATCTGGATACGGCGGACCGGCTGGGGCTGGCGGTCCAGGTGGAGCTGGGCTTCGAATACAAGGGCGGAACCTTCCACTTCGATCAAGAGCGGTGGGAACGGACGATCCGCCGGATCAGCCGTCACCCTTCGGTGGCCGTTTACTGCCTGGGCAACGAGATCCGTCAGGCCGGCAACTATCCCGAGATGCGGGCGATGATCGAGCAGGCACGCCGGTGGGACCCGGCGCCGCTGGTGATGGACAACTGCGGCTGGGGCCAGCCGGATCGCCCCGCCCCGGACGTCTATTGCCAGCACGTGGCCTACTTCTTCCCCTACGGCGACCACGCCGACATGTTCGAGCGCATCATCGGCTTCGACCTGGAAGGGTTCTGCCAAACCCCGCCCCCGGCGCCGGGCGAGCCCGGCAGCGTGGAACGCCCGCTGCGGCCAACCACGGCCCACGAGGTCTGCCACTACATCGCGATGCGCGACCTGGACCGGCTCGAGCAGAAGTGGCGGCAGTGGCACGAACGGGTCAAGCCCGCGGCGGATCACGAGGCCGCGGCCCTGCCCTGGTGGGTCGGCCGGTTGCGGGAGCTGTATCGCGAGAAGGGGATCGACCAGGAAGAGCCGGACCTGCGGCGGGCCTCCCAGCGGTTCCAGGGCATGGCGCAGCGGCACGTCCTCGAGTCCATCCGGCTCAACCCCGTCCTCCAGGGGTACCAGATGCTGCAGATGGCCGACTGCTGGAGGTACGAGAACACCAACGGCCTGCTCGACGCCTTCGACGACCCGATCCACTGGGATCCTGCCGAGTTCGCCCGCTTCAACGCCGACACGGTGCTCGTGACCCGCTTCGGGCCCGAGCGCAGCTTCGCCGCCGGGGAGACCGTCCGCCTGCCGGCGTACCTCTCCCACTTCGGCGAGCAGACGATCCGCTCCGCCACGCTGCGAGCCACGCTCACCGCCAACGGGAAGACCCTGGCGCACGCCGATCTCGGCCCGTTCGAGTCCCTGGCCCCCGGCCTGCGGCACGAGTTGGGTGAGGTGGCCCTTGCCATCCCCCGAGACGCCCCCGCGCAGGAAGCCGAACTCACCTTCACCTTGGAGGGCGAGGCGGGCGCGACGGTGGAGAACCGCTGGAAGCTGTGGGTCCTGCCCGCCCCCGGCAGGCGACCCGATGCCAGGCGCGACCCGCGCATCGTTCGCGAGATGACCGCGGAAACGCTCGACGAGATCGCCCGGGGCGAACACCGGCTCTGGCTGTACCGCCCGGATTACCTCTTCGACAAGCACCAGCCACGCCCGGCGTTCGACTTCACGGCCCGGCGCGACCTGATGAAAGGCGTGATCTGGGATCGCGGCGACAACCTCGGCGCGGTGGTGCGAGACCACCCGGCCCTCGGGGGGCTGCCCCACGATGGCGTCGCCGACTGGCAGTTCGCCCCGCTGCTGCACCGCGGCGCGAAGATCAACCTCGACCAGTTCCCCGTCCCGATCCGGCCGATCGTTCAGGGCGTGGACCGGCCGGTGCGAGACAGGATGGAAGTCAGCAAGCTCGGCAAGCGCGACTTCGACCCGGCCCACACCTGCCGCCGATGGGGCTGGCTCTTCGAACTCGCCATCGGCGACGGGCGACTGCTCGTGTGCGGGTTCAACCTCGACACCCCCAGCACCATCGGGCATCACCTGCTCGAAGCGATGCTCGGCTACCTCGATCACCCCGCCGCCGAGCCCTCGGCCCGTCTTGAGGCGGACGCGCTGCGGACCTACCTGACCGAGCAGGCCCGCACCGAGCCCCACGCGGAGCCCCCCATGACCGAGTACTGGCTCCGCGACAAGGACCCGGTCGAAACCACGCTGTTCTGGCAGGAACTGGGCATCACCCTGCGGTAGTGCGCTTCGCGTCGTGCAGCCTGCGGATCGAAT
>CAZKRE010000095.1:0-1193 GCA_964555075.1 uncultured Phycisphaeraceae bacterium | reverse complement strand
GGCCGTGCCGAACGTCACCGGACGCCCGCACGGCTTGTCCGCGCGCCCGGAGGACGCGGGTCAAGCCGATGGCACCCCTTCTCACCGACGTTCTCAGCCGGCCCGCAGCGCGTCCCAGCAGCTCCGCGAAAGCCGGGCGATCAGGTCATTCGCCGCGCCCAACCCCGCGGCCCCGTCGGGAAGTTCCTCCGGCACGCGGTCCGTCAGCACCGCGAGGACAAACAGCGGCCGGTCGGCCTGGTAGACGACGCCGGCGTCCCCGATGTTGCCGCCGTACCTCCCGGTCTTGTGCGCCACCCGCGTTTCCTCGGGCAGGAAGCGGGGGATCCCGTTCTTGTACCGCTGGCGACTGAGGATCTCCAACGCCAGGTGGCAAAGCTCCGGCGTCACGCCGAGCCGCGCCGCCGCCGTCGCGTCCTCCGCGCCCGCGAGGATCGCTTCGAGCACCACCACCTGGTCGCGCGGCGTGGTCTCGTTCGTGCTCCCCCGCTCGGGGAAACGCGGCTGCTGCACCGCCGGCACACCCAGCCGATGATGCGTCCCCCGCATCCCGAGGGAATCGCACAGCGCCTGCACCGCCTCGAGCCCAACCAGCTGCGAGACGTGCCGCGTCGACACGTTGTCCGACACGATGATCATCATCAGCAGCAGGTCGCGGAGGGTCAGCCGCAGCCCCGGCGAGAACCACTGCAAACAGCCCGAGGTGGTGTCGAGGTTCGTGTCCACATCAACCCGCTCGTCGAGATCGATCCGCCCCTCGTGCACCGCGCGGAGCGCCGCCATCAGGATCGCCGTCTTCCGCGTGCTCGCCGACGGCACCACCACGTCGCCGTGACGATCCGCCGACCAGCCGCTGCGCAGCTCCTTGACGTACCAGCCGGCATGAAACGGCTGTTGATCGCACAGGGCATTCAGGCGCTCGACCAGCGCCGCCTTCTTCGTCGCGTCGTCCATCATCACTCCGGCTGCAAGAAGCAGGGCTTCACCTCGAAGGGCTCGAGAACCTCCTCGAACCGGCCGCCCTCGCGGCTCAGTGTACGGCCCTCGCCACCGATCCGCACGAACACGCTCCCCCCACCGCCCGGGCCGCAACCCTGCCGGAATCGACCCCAAACACACGGCATTACCGCCCCGGTGCACCAACCGGTGGTACACTGTTCCCACATTGCGGGCGTAACTCAATTGGTAGAGTG
>CAZKRE010000094.1:0-12562 GCA_964555075.1 uncultured Phycisphaeraceae bacterium | reverse complement strand
GCTGCTGCACTTCCACCTGGGCAGCCAGATCAACAACATCCGCAACGTGAAGAAGGCGATCATCGAGCTCACCCGCGTCTACTGCGAACTCCGCCGCATGGGCGCGGGCATGGAGTACATCGACGTCGGCGGCGGGCTCGGCGTCGATTACGACGGCTCGAAGACCGAGTTCGGATCGAGCATCAACTACTCCCTTCAGGAGTACGCCAACGACGTCGTCTACCACATCAAGGAGACGTGCGACGAGGCGAAGCAGCCCCACCCGACGATCATCAGCGAGTCCGGCCGGGCGATGGTCGCCTACCACAGCGTGCTGATCTTCAACGTGCTCGGCTCGTCCGGCTTCGAGCGGCACGACATCCCCGAGGAGCTCACCGAGGAGCAGCGCAAGGCCCTGCCCCGCCCCGTCCAGATGCTCTTCGACTCGTACCAGGGGTTCAACGAACAAAACTACGTCGAGGCCTACCACGACTCCCTGCTCGCCCGCGACGAGGTCATGAACCTCTTCAACTTCGGCTACTGCACCCTCGAGCAGCGCGGGCTGGCGGAGCGGCTGTTCTTCGCGATCTGCGGCAAGGTGCTCCGCCTCGTCCGCGAGATGCCCTTCGTCCCCGAAGAGTTCGAGGGCCTCGAACAACTGCTCTCCGACACCTACTTCTGCAACCTCTCGATCTTCCAGAGCGTCCCGGACTCGTGGGCGATCGACCAGCTCTTCCCGATCATGCCGATCCACCGGCTGACCGAGCGGCCGGACCGCCGCGGCATCCTCGCGGACATCACCTGCGACTCCGACGGGAAGATCGACCAGTTCATCGACCTCCGCGACATCAAGAAGGTGCTCGAACTGCACCACCTCGAGAAGGACCAGGAGTACTACATCGGCGCGTTCCTCGTCGGCGCCTATCAGGAGATCCTGGGCGACCTGCACAACCTGCTGGGCGACACCAACGCCGTTCACGTGAGCATGGACGCGGACGGCACCCCCTCCATCGACGAGGTCGTCGAGGGGGACACGGTGACCGAGGTGCTGCGGTACGTGCAGTTCGACGCCGAGCAGCTCCGCCGACAGTTCCGCGGCCAGGTCGAGAAGGCGGTCAAGGGCAACCAGATCAACCTCGAAGAGGCGCGGCTGCTGCGACGGTTCTACGAGCAGGGCCTCACGGGCTACACCTACCTGACGTGACCCCGGCCGCCGGATGACGCGATACACTCCGCCGCGTGGCGATCCACGTGGCCATCCTCAAGCGGGCCTACCTCCGAGGGATCCTCGACGGCTGGAAGACGATCGAGAGCCGGCTGTATCGCGTCGCCCAGCCGCCGCTCGGCCGCATCGCGGAGGGTGAGCGCCTCTTCCTGAAGGTCTCCGCCGGCCCCTGGATGGCGACCGCCGTCGCGGCGCGGGTGGACACGTTCAACGACCTGACGCCCGCCCGGGTCGACGCCCTGAGGCGGGAGTTCGGCCACGCGATCGGCGGCGACGACGAGTACTGGGCCGGCAAGCAGAGCAGCCGGTACGCGATACTGGTTCACCTGGATCGTGTCGAGCCGCTCGACGTCGGCCCCGCCTACCACAAGACGCAGCGCGCCTGGCACGTGCTGGATGACCGCCTCAGCCCGCTGCACGACGTCCCGTTGACCGCAGGCGCGATCCGCAACCGCTACGCCCTGTTCCCCCCCTCGCCCGACGCCGCCCCGTCAACGGTCGACCTCCTCCTCCCGGACGGCGAGCGCGTGCGGACGGCCGTGCTGGGCGGGCGTCGGATCCAGTGGCGCGGGTGGGGACGGCTGTACCGAGACCACGCGGTCGCCGCCGGGGACGTGATGCGTTTCGTCGCCGTTGAACCCGCCTGCTTCCGGGTGTCCTTTCACCCGCCGCCCCGCTAGGCTACGGCGATGCGTCGCGACGCCCTGCCGGCCCTGCACGATTACGTGGATATGGATGAGCTCCAGGCGCTCATCGCCCGCGCCCGCGCCGAAGACCTCGGCCCGGATGGGCAGGATGTCACGTCGGACCTGTTCATCCCCGCGAGCCTCACCGGGCAGGCCGTGATGGTCGCCCGCGAGGCGGGCCGGGTCTCGGGCGTCGCCTTGCTGCCCCACATCGCCGCCGCGTACGACCCGTCGATCGACGTCCGGCTGCATCACCGCTGCGGCCACGGGGTCGAGCCCGGCGACGCGATCGCGACCTTTGCCGGGCCGATGCGCAGCATCCTCGCGATGGAGCGGGTCGCCCTGAACTTCCTGTCTCACCTCTCGGGCATCGCCACGCTCACGTCGCGGTACGTCGAGAAGTGCGCCGACACCCGCGCCCGCGTCTTCGACACGCGAAAGACGATCCCCGGCTTGCGGGGACTTGCGAAGTTTGCCGTCGCGTGCGGCGGCGGGGGAACGCACCGCATCGGGCTCTACGACGCGATGCTGATCAAGGACAACCACCTCGCCCACGTCCCGCTCGCGGAGCTGGCGGCGACCCTCGCGGCTGCCGTGGAGCAGGCGCGGGACCGGCGGCCGCCGCTGAAGTTCGTTCAGGTCGAGGTCGACACCCTCGAGCAACTCGCGGTCGTGCTGCCCACCGGCATCGACATCGTCCTGCTCGACAACATGTCCCCGGACCAGCTCCGCGACGCCGCCAACCTCCGCGACCGCGTTGCGTCGCGCGTCGAGCTCGAAGCCAGCGGCGGCGTCAATCTCCAAACCATCGAGGCCATCGCCCGCACCGGCGTGGACCGCATCTCCGTCGGCGCGCTGACCCATTCCGCACCCGCGCTCGACCTGGGGCTTGACGTCGCGTGAACGGCCCCCTCCTGACCTCGACGGAGATCGACACCCTGGCCGACCTGCTGGCGAACCCCGGGGGCGTGGACGTCGGCTCGCTGCGTCGGCACACCCCCGCCACCGAACCGATCATCGACAAGCTCCGTTCGCTCGGCTGCGACATCGAGCCGGTCGGGACGGACGGCTACCGCCTCCTCCGGACGGGCCTGAGCGTCTGGAGCGACTACGCGGAGCACGCGCTGGCGCGGGCGGGCATGCCCCGTCGGGTGCGGGTCTTCCGCCGCACCGCGTCGACGCAGGACGTCGCCCGCCGTCACGCCGACGAACCCTGCCTGGTGCTCGCGGACGAGCAGACCGCCGGCCGGGGCCGACTCGGACGCACCTGGCACGCCCCGCGGGGCACGGCGGTGCTGATGAGCCTCACCCACCCCATGGCGCCCGATGACTCGCCGGACCGCATCACCTTCGCCGTCAGCGTCGCCGTCGCCAACGTCTGCGGGCCGGCGGAGCGCGTCCACATCAAGTGGCCCAACGACATCGTCGCGGACGGCCGCAAGATCGCCGGCATTCTCGTCGAGACCCTCACGCTCCCGCGGGCCGGGCGGGTCGCCATCATCGGCGTCGGACTCAACGTCCACGTCACGGGCGACATGCTCGCCGCCTACCCGGAGGAGGTGCGGAACCGCGTCGGCAGCCTGGCGATGATCGGTTCCGCTCGCGACCGCTTGCGGATCGCGGTGGACACCGTCGAGGCCATCACCCGCAATCTCCGCGAGCGGCACGAAGAGCTCCTCCTCGCGGAGTGGCGGGCGCGGAACGTGCTCCACGATCAGCACGTCCGCCTGCTGGCCGACGGCAGCCCCGTCTCCGGCGTCGTCACCGATCTCGACCCGCGCGAGGGCCTCATCCTCCGCCGCGACAGCGGGGAACTCATCCACCTGCCCGCGGCAACCACGACGGTGGTATGACCCGGGCCGTCCTCATGCCCCCCCGCCGGCAACGCGCAGCAGCACGTCCAGCCCCCGGTCGAGCGTGTCGTCGCCGCAGGCATAGCTGAGGCGGAAGTGCGTGTCCCGGGCGCTGAAGACGTTCCCGGGGATGATCAGCGTGTTCTGCGCGATGACCCGCTCGACGAACCGCGTCGCGGTGATCCCAAGATCCTCGGGAACCTTGGGGAACGCATAAAAGGCTCCCCCCGGCGTCGTGAGCTCGAAGCGCGGGGACAGCTTTTCCACGACCCGATCGCGCTTCCGCCGGTAGCCCTCGACGTGGGCGGACATGTCGACGTCCAGAGCGAGTGCGCCCGCGATCTGCGTCATCGAGGGCGCGCAGACGAAGGAGTACTGCTGCAGCTTGGTCATCTGTTCGATGACCGGCCGCGGCCCGACCGCATAGCCGAGCCGCCACCCGGTCATCCCATAGGTCTTCGAAAACCCGCGCATCAGCAGCACGTTCGGGGACCAGGCCGCGGGCGACGGGCAGCGAGCCCGCCCGTCCGCCTGATCCGCCTTCTCGTAGCAGAACTCGTCATAGATCTCGTCGCTGAGCAGCAGGATGTTCCGCCGATCGCACAGCTCCGCGACCTCCCGGCACACGTCGGGCGGCGCCACCACACCGGTCGGGTTCGACGGTGAGTTGAAGAGCAGCAGCTTCGTGCGGGGCGTGATGTGCGGCTCGATCCGAGCCGCGGTGAGTTCGAAGTCGGGATAGGTGTCGATGAAGACCGGCGTCGCGCCCGCCAGCGTCACCAGGTGGCGGTACATGACGAAGTAGGGGTCGGGGATCAGGACCTCGTCGCCCGGGCCGACGCAGGCGAGCATCGCGAGCACGAGCCCGCCGGACACGCCCGAGGTGATGAGCATGCCGACCTCGTCGCCGAGCCGCCCCGCCCCGGCCGCTCCCGCGGCGAGCGTGTCGGGGAACTCGCGAGCCAGGTCGGCGGCAACGCGGTCGCGGAGCTGCGCGATGCCCTGGGTCTGCGTGTACTGGTTGAACCCGTCGTGGATCGCCTTGGCCGCCGCCTCCTTGATCGCCTCGGGGACGTCGAAGTCCGGCTGGCCGATCGAGAGGTTGATCGGGTCCTTGAGGTTGGCCGCGAGGTCGAACACTTTCCGGATGCCGGAGGCGTCGATCGCGAGGGCACGGTCGGCAACGAAGCGGGAGGGGTCAAACATGGGGCGCCCGTCGTGGACTCGCTGGGATTGGGGTGTGCATGACACAACACCAAGGCGGGACCGCCTTGGTGAAGGGTGTCAATGAAGGTAGCAAGGCGGGGGCTTACTTGCCCTTGCCGGCCGGCTTCGCGGCGTCGGTGCCGGCCTCGTCCTTCTTCTTCGAGGTCTTGCCCGTGGCGACCTTGCGGTTCGCCACCTTGGGCAGGCCCAGCGGACTGCCGGCCTCGAGGTCGAACTTGCCGCGCTCGACCAGCTTGGCGACCCGCTCGTCCCGCGAAAGGACGTTGCGATGCCCCGCCAACCCGCCGGCTGTCTTCAGGCTCCGATCCAGACTCATGGCTGCTGCCTTTCTTGCATACCCTGCCGGCGAGCGTCAGGGGGCTTTGTAGCGATGCCAGTACATGCTGCTGAGGTTATCACCCCGCCCGCCGTTGGCGGCTTGCCATTCGCGGCCGAGGCGCAGCAACTGGTCCTGGTATTCCCGGTGTTCGCCCGCGCTGTACTGCTCGCTGCTGAACCCGCGCAGGGCCACCACCTGGGAGAACGCGGCATTATCACTCGGAACGATGCCGGTTTCAACTCCGCGTCCCGCCAGGAACGTCGCGAGCCGCTCCGCGTCGCTGTGACGGTACCGCGCGAGGATCAGGTAGTTGAACCCGTCCTTGCGCAAATCACCCCCTCGAGCCGCTCGTGCGCCCCCGGCCTCACCCCCCTCTCCGGATGCCACGCCCCCCGCCCGACCCGCCCCCGCCGCGCCCGACAGTTCCACCACCCGCCCGACCCCCGACGGGATCCGGCCGGTCACCCTCAGTTGATCCTGCTCCTCCTGGTAAGCCGCCCGCTCCGCCGTCGCCCCGCGGCTGTGCCCCACCCAATAGGCGATAAACACCAGCGACAGGATCGCCACCGCCAGCAGCACCGCGAACCCCCGCGGCAGCCGCAGCACCACCGGCGTCCCCGCGTCCCACCACGGTGCTCCGCCCACGGACGACACCGGCGGATCCGGCTCGACCCGCTCCGGCGACGGGGCATCGGCGGACGCGCCGCCCGGCCCCAGCGAACCCATGATCTCAAACGGCGCCAGGCCGTCACGTCGGCGTGCCATAACACCCCACTATCGGTCAGAGAGTCCCGGCTCCGCAACCTCAGACGCTCGCCGGGCCCGCCCGGTTCAACGTTCGGCCACCCCGATCGCGCTGGCCATCGCGTGGCCCCGCACGTGACTGATGCTCAACCACCACTGCGTGATCGACAGCTCCCCCGCCACCTCGTCCGCCCGCCCGTGGAGCCGCACGGTCGGCTTGCCGGACGCCTCGCGGACCACCTCCGCGTCGGTCCAGGCGATCCCGCCGGACCACCCCGTTCCCAGCACCTTCAGGATCGCCTCCTTCGCGGCGAAACGGCCCGCCAGGTGCTCCAGCCGCCGGCTGGTGTTCGCATCGCAATAGGCCCGCTCGGCTTCCGTGAACACCCGGGCCAGGAACCGCTCGCCATGCTCCTCGAGCATCCGCGCGACACGGTGGGTCTCAACAAGGTCGATGCCGTGGCCGACGATCCGCATGGCGCGCATGGTATCGCACCGGGCGAGGGACATGCCGGCGCAGGCAATCACCGGACGCCGGCCCAGTGGCGGCACGTTACGATGTCGCGATGGCTGCGCCGGTTGGCTTGATCCACAGCAAGCGGTTCCTCGAGCACGACCCCGGCCCGGGCCACCCGGAGCGGCCGGATCGGCTACGGGCGATCGAGGCGGCGTTGAGGCAAACCGGCCTGTGGGCGCGGCTGACGCGCCTGCCTTTCCAACCTGCCGACCTTGCCTGGATCGAGCGCATCCACGACCGTCGGTACATCGATCGCGTCTTCGCCGTCTGCGAGCACGGCGAACGGTGGATCGACTCCCCCGACTGCGGCGTTGCGCCGCTCACGGCGGAGATCGCCCAACTCGCGGTCGGCGGCGTCCTCGCGGCGGTCGAGGCGGTCATGAACGGCGACGTCGGCAGGGCCTTCTGCGCCGTCCGCCCCCCCGGCCATCATGCCGAGCGGGAGGCGGCCATGGGCTTCTGTTTCTTCGACTCGATCGCCGTCGCCGCCGAGTACCTCATCACCCGGCACGGCCTGAAGCGGGTCGCCATCGTCGATTTCGACGTCCACCACGGCAACGGGACGCAGCACCTCTTCGAAGACCGCGACGACGTGCTGTTCATCTCCGTCCACGAAAACCCCGTCACCCTCTACCCCGGCACCGGCTTCGCCAGCGAGCGGGGCACCCCCGGCACGCCCGGCGAGGGCTACACCGTGAACGTCCCGATGGACCCGGGGATGGGTGACGACCACTACCGAAGGGCGTTCACCCGGGCCGTCCTCCCCGCGCTGGTCCACTACCGCCCCGAGTTCATCCTGGTCTCCGCCGGGTTCGATGCCGCCGGGCCCGACCCCCTGGCGCACATCGACGTGACACCGCGGGGGTTCAACTGGATGACGCGGCAGCTTTGCCGGGTCGCCGACGATCATGCGTCCGGGCGACTCGTCAGCGTGCTGGAAGGCGGCTACGATCTGCAAAGCCTTGGTGAGTGCGTGGTGGCACACGTAGCGGCTCTGCTGGGTGAGTCGTCGTGATCCTGTGATCCTGCCGCCCGCCGTAGTGACCCATCCGGGCTTGGACAGGGAATGACCGACACCGCCTCTCAAGACGAGAAGAAGCCCTGGTACGACCCGGGGCTGAGTTTCAAGTGCACCCAGTGCGGCAACTGCTGCACCGGTCCCGCCGGGGTCGTGTGGTTCACCGAGGAAGAGGGCGAGCGGATCGCCGAGCACCTGGGCATCTCCAAGATCGAGTTCCTCCGCGAGTACGCCGCCAAGCGGTACGGCAAGTGGACGCTCAAGGAGATCATCCACCCGGACCGGGGGTACGACTGCATCTTCCTCAAGTGGGACCGGAAGACGAAAAAGGCCGGCTGCTCCATCTACCCGGTCCGGCCGACGCAGTGCTGGACCTGGCCGTTCTGGCCGAGCCTGCTCGAGAGCAAGGAGTCGTGGCAGCGCGCCGCGAAGACCTGCCCGGGGATGCGCAAGGGCGGGGAGTTCTACCCCATCGAGCAGATCCGGATCATCCTCTCGAAGAACAACGACGACCTGTGATCCTCCCCCCGCGCGAGCCCGACACCTGGCGCGAGCTCCGCGACGCGGCCGCCCGGCCGGAGATCGACGCGGCGCTCCGCGACCTCTACGCCCGGCTCGACGCCGCCGTCGCCGCCCGCGGGCCGACCTGCTGGCAGAGCGGCAAGTGCTGCAAGTTCGACTCCTACGGCCACCGGCTCTACGTCACCGCCCTCGAGATCGCCTGGTTCCAAAGACAGGTGGAGCACGCCGACTCCGCGGGTCGGGCTCCCGGATCGGGCCGTGACCACCACCCCCTGCCGGTCCTCGGAAGCCCGCCTTACCCGGACGCCTGCCCCTATCAGGTTGACGGGCTGTGCACGACGCACACCGTCCGCCCGCTCGGCTGCCGGATCTACTTCTGCCAGGCCGGGACCGAGGAGTGGCAGCACCAGGTCTACGAGCGGTTCCTCGACGAGCTGCGTGCCCTGCACGAGACCCACGGGCTGCCCTACCGCTACCTCGAATGGCGCAGCGGCCTCGCCGAAGGCGCCGCCGTCTAGCCAGCGTCGACCAGCGCGAGCAGTTCCTCCGGACGCTGGATCACCGCGTCTGCGCCGCTCTCCCGCAGCTCCGCCTCGTCGCGGAACCCCCACAAGACGCCCACCGTGAACATCCCCGCCCCGCTGCCGGTGAGCATGTCGGCCCGCGTGTCGCCGATGTAGATGCACGCCCCGGCCGGCACCCCCATCGCCTCCGCGACCGCGACCGCCGCACCCGGCGCGGGTTTGAGCGGCGCCCCCGGCTTCGCGCCAACCGCCACGTCGAACCGCCACCGCGCGAACAGCCTCGCGACCATCTCCCGCGTCGCCTCGTGCGGCTTGTTGCTGAGCACCGCCAGCTTCAGCCCCCGGGCCACCAGACCGTCGAGCAGCTCCGGCACCCCCGCAAACGGGCCGGTCCGGTCGTACTTGTGCGCGTCGTACCGCTCGAGGTAGATCGTCTTCGCCCGCCGGACGAGGGTCTCGTCCGCTTCCGGCGGGTCGCTCAGCGCGTGGCGGATGAGGTAGTCCACCCCCTGCCCCGCGAGGTAGCGATACCGGTCCGCCGCGTGGGGCGGCCGGCCGACGGACCGCAAGGCGAAGTTCGCCGCATCCGCGATATCCGCCAGCGTGTCGGCGAGGGTCCCGTCGAGGTCGAAGATCGCGGCGGTGTAAGTCATCGGGGCGGAGTGTAGCGGCCACGCGCCGCCGCGGACGGCCCCGCGGCTTTGCGTGCGGCGGGGGATACGTCTATCCTGCCCTCGCCGTCGGCGGCACTTCGTTTCTCCCGCCCGCGGCCGGATTTCTCCTTCAATTCATGCCCGACACCTATGGACGACGCCGTCAAGAACGCAATCGGCACTGCCTTGGGACGCATCCCCTCCGGGCTCTTCATCCTCACCGCTCAGCACGAGGACCGCAGGCTCGGCATGCTCGTCGGCTGGGTGCAGCAGGTCTGTTTCGAGCCCCCGATGGTCAGCGTCGCCGTCGCCAAAGGCCAGGCCATCATGCCGCTCATCTCCGAGTCGCGCCAGTTCGGCCTCTGTCAGATCGGTGAAAACGAAAAGGTCATGCTCCGCAAGTTCACCCACCTCGACAGCAGCGACGACCCGTTCCTCGGGTTCGAGCTCCTCACCGGGAAACTGCTCCGCGTCCCGATCTTCGCCAGCAGCCTCGCCTACCTCGAATGCGAACTCGCCTGCCACATGGACGTCGAGGGTGACCACGACCTCTTCGTCGGACGCGTCCACGGCGGCGGCGGCAAGGACGGCACCCCCCGCGTCCACCTCCGCGAAAGCGGCTTCACCTACTGATTCTCACCCGGCCCCCCCGGAGCCCGCGCCCCCGCCGCGATGACGCAGCGACACCCCGGTGCAGCGCTACGGGCTCGCCAGCACGATCACCTCACCCGGCTCAAAGACCCGCGCCCCCGTCACGCAGTCGCGGATCACCGCCCCGACCGCCTCGGGCGTCAGCACCCGGTCGGCCGCGATCACGTCCTCCCCGAAGTTCCGCCGCAGCATCGCCGTCTCGACCGCGCCCGGCGCCACCGCCACCGCCCGCACCCCCTGCGACGCCCCCTCGTCCGCGCAGGTCTTCGTGAACATGTTGAGCCCGATCTTCGCCGCCGCATAGATGTTGAACCCCGGGAAGGGGTCGATGCTCGACATCGACGAGACATTCACGATCACCGCGTCCCGCTGCTTCTGGAACGTCGGCCAGGCCGCCGCCGTCAGCAGGACCGGCGCCGACAGGTTGATGTCGATGTTCTCCCGCCAGGTCGCGGGGGTGATCCGCTCGATCGGTTGCAGCGGCGCCGAACCCGCCGCGTTCACCAGCGCGTCGATGCGCCCCCACGCCGACACCACCCGCTCAACGACCCGCCCCGCCGCCTCCGCATCCAGCAAGTCCTCCGCCACCACGAGCGCCCGCCCCTCCCCGCACCGATCGGCCGTCTCGCGGAGCTTCGCCTCCGTCCGTCCGACCAGCGCCACGGCGTAGCCCGCGCGGGCCAGCAGCACCGCGGCCGCCCGGCCGATCCCACTGCCCGCGCCGGTCACGATCGCCACTCTGTCTGCCCGCATCTTCACTCCTTGCTCGTCCCGAGGTGGATCGATTCCGCGTTCTCGGCCGCGGCGAGGTCGCCCACCGGCACCTGCCACCGCCGCCAGTCCTGCCGGAACTGCCCCGCCCCGTCCGCCCGGCGGATCACGCCCCGCATGAGCCCCAGCCCCGCGGCGCCCAGCGGCGAGATCACCACCCACCACACCTCCCCCGTCACCGCCGTCAGGATCACCCCGCCCAGGATCGCCCAGGCACACGCATGCGTGGCGACGATCACGAAGAGGCCCCACGACGACTCCCGGACCGATCGCAGCCATGCCCGGCAGACCCAGCCCCACCCCGTCAGCACCGCGAGGAGCAGCACGCCCGGGATGAAGGGCCAGCTCCCCGCCATCGCCATCCCGGCGGTCATGAGGCCGAAGAAGACGCACCCCAGCGACCACATCACCGCCGTCGCAGGCCAGTGGTCCCGCTCGCGCACCCCCAGCGGCAGCTCCCGATCCCGCCACGCGTCCGGCTGACGCAGGTCGTTGACCCGGCCGCACTCGGGGCACCGGACCAGCGGCCCGACGAGCCCCCGCATGTTGTAGTCGCACCCGAGACAGGGCAGATCGCCCGACAGGAGCCACCGCCGCGCATCGGATTGTCCGGCGTCGGTCATGGCGGCGAGTGTACCGCCGCCGCGGTGGGCCGCCGCTAGGCCGCGAGCACCGGCTCGTCCGCCACCCGCCACGCCGGGCCGTCCCGCTCCACGCGGCGGTAGAGCGTGTCCCGCTCGACCGGCTCGTACCCCGCGTCGAGCACCGCCCGACGCAGCTCCGTCACCCCCACCTCCTGGTGCGTGGACGCCCCGCCGACCTTCGTGATGTCGTACCACACCACCGTGCCGTCGACGTCGTCGACGCCGAAGTCCAGCGCCACCTGCGACAACTGCAGCGTCTGCATGATCCAGAACGCCTTCACGTGCGCGAAGTTGTCGAGCATCAGCCGCGACACCGCGAGCATCTTCAGGTCGTCCAGCCCCGCCGGGCCCGGCAGGTGCTCCAGCTCGCTCGCGTCCGGCACGAACGGCAGCGGGATCACCGTCTGGAACCGCCCGGCGCACCCGCTCGCGATCGCCTCGTCCTGCGCCTCGCGGAGCATCAGGAAGTGCTGCACCCGGTCCTCCAGGCTCTCGATGTGCCCGTAGAGGATCGTCGCGTTGCTCATCAGCCCGAGCTCGTGCGCCACGCGGTGGACCTCCAGCCACTTGTCGCTGCGGATCTTGCCCTTGAACGCCTCGTCGTGCACCCGGTCGTCGAACACCTCGGCCCCGCCCCCCGGCAACGAGCCCAGCCCGGCCTCCTTCAAATCGGACAACACCCCGTACAGGTCGCGCGGCCGCTTGCTGATCCGCGCCAGGTGAACGATCTCCACCGCCGTGAACGCCTTGAGGTGCAGCGCCGGCGCCGCCTCCCGGACCGCGCCGAGCATGTCGGTGTAGTAGGAGAACGGCAGCCACGGGTGGAGCCCGCCGACGATGTGGAGCTCGGTCGCGCCCCCCGCCGCGGCCTTCGTCGCTTCTTCGACCGCCTGCTCGACGCTGTACTCGTACACCCCCCCCCGCGGGTCGTCCTTCTTGCGGTAGAAGGCGCAGAACTTGCACGACAGCGCGCACAGGTTCGTGTAGTTGAGGTGGCGGTTGATGTTGTAGTAGGTCTTCCGGCCGTGCATCCGCCGACGCACGTGGTTCGCCAGTTCGCCGATCGTCCAGATGTCGCGGGACCGCAGCAGCGTCACGCCGTCGTCGAACGACAGCCGCTCGCCCGCGTACACCTTTTCCGCGATGGGGTCGAGTTCATTGCGCATCACTCCCGGATTGTATGCGTTTCGCGCCGCGAATCAAGCGCGGCGGGCAACCGCGCTCCGACA
>CAZKRE010000093.1:0-12590 GCA_964555075.1 uncultured Phycisphaeraceae bacterium | reverse complement strand
AACCGTGGGCTTCGAGGGGGGCGGTGATGTGAGCGACGCGTTCAGCCGAGCATGTCCTTGACGAAGCCGCGCTCGCTGACGAGTTCGTCGTTGGTGGCCTGGATCTTGGCCTTGCCGAAGTCGTCGAAGGTGTAGTCGGTGATGACGGCGTAGCTGCCGGGGCTGGTGGTCTTGACGGGCATTCCTGCCCAGACCTCGGGGTCGAAGCCGTAGGCGCCGTTGCTCTTGACCGCGATCGAGTGGACCTTGCCGGGGGTGACGAGGTCGTGGACGTGGTCGATCAGCGCATTGGCGGCGGAGGCGGCGGAGGAGGCGCCGCGGGCGGCGATGATGGCGGCGCCGCGCTTGCCGACGGTGTCGCAGAACTCGGTTTCGAGGTACTTGCGGTCCTGGATGACCTGCTCCGCCTTCTTGCCGGCGATCTTCGCGTGCTGGAACGCGGGGAACATGGTCGGCGAGTGGTTGCCGTAGATGAAGATGTCGCTGACCTCGGTGAGGTCGACGCCCGCCTTCTTGGCGAGCTGGGTCTGGGCGCGGTTCTGATCGAGGCGGACCATCGCCGTGAAGCGATCGGGGCCGAGCCGCTTCGCCTGGCTGGCGGCGATCATGCAGTTGGTGTTCGCCGGGTTGCCGACCACTGCAACGCGGGCATCGTCCGCGGCGACCTCGTCGATGGTCCTGCCCTGGCTGATGAAGATCTTGCCGTTGTCCTTGAGCAGGTCCGCCCGCTCCATGCCCGGGCCGCGGGGCTTGGCGCCGACAAGGAGGCACCAGTTGGCGTCCTTGAAGCCCTCGCGGGCGTCGCTGGTCATCACGATGCCCTTGAGCAGCGGGAACGCGCAGTCGTCGAGCTCCATCGCGACGCCCTCGAGCGCCTTCATCGCCTTCTCGACCGGGACTTCGATGAGCTGGAGGATGACGGGCGTGTCCGGGCCGAACATCTCGCCGGCGGCGATGCGGGGGAGCAGGGCGTAACCGATCTGGCCGGCGGCGCCGGTGATCGCGACACGGATGGGCTTCTTCATGCGATTCCTTTCAGGGCCAAACACAACGGGCAGTACTGTAGCCGGACGAATCAGCGGATTGTAGCATCTTTTGACAGACGCCCCGGGCTGAGCGGCGGGTGTGGCCCGTCGACTGACGCGAAAAGGGAAGGGGGAAAGGGAGCGATCGAGGCCGCGCAGGATCGGAACGCTCCCGCGGGCGCTGACCCGGCGGCATGGGCGGTATGATGCCCGATGCAATCAGCAGAGGGCGGCGAAGGTCAGCATGGTCAGGAGCAGGATCTTGCGCTTTCGTTCGCCTCGGATGCTGAAAATAGCACTCATCAAAGTCTCTCCCATCCTGGGGGCACCGCCTCCGCCCAGAGGAGTAACAACCCCCGTGCCAGACACACGCCCCACGCCCCGATCGACCTGTAACCTCAGCATTGGACGCTTCTTGCCGATCAGAAAGACGCCGCTGACCTCCCGGCCAGCCTGCGGGATGTTGCGTCAAAGCCACAACTGGGCGACGCGCGGGGGCATCGTGGTGGCTGCCGGCGTGCTGCTGCTGGGGCAAGTGAGTTTGGCATGGGGGCAGGCGGATGCACCCGCGCCGGCCGGCGCCACCGACCTGGAAGCCCCGCTTCTGGATTCCGCCCATGCCCAGTACGCCCACGGGCTGGTCGAGCGGTGGGTGCGGGCGGGGACGGTCGAGGAGGAGAGCCCGGCGGCGGAGCAGCGGGTAAGCGACCTGTTCGCGGTGCGGGTGACGCTGCGCCAGCAGGGGTTCACCGTGGGGACGGGCGACGCGGTCCGGGACGATGCCGACGCGGCCATCGATGACCGGGGCCGCGCCACGGGGCTGGCGGAACTGTCCCGGCGGGCGACGGCCGCGGCGCTCGCCGAACTCCGCCGCAATCTCCAGGATGCACGGCTGCGGGCGCAGACCGACGCGCAGCTCCAGGAAGCGCAGGAGCGTGGTCTGGCGCAGCCGACGCGGACGCGGGAGCTGCACGAGGTGACGGGGGGGCTGCTGGTGGACGTGCAGCTCGCGCGGCACCCGGTGACGGTCCGCCTGCCCGCCAACCCGGGGCCGGGTGCGGCGCTGGGCAGCTTCGCGCCCGGGTTCCACGGCCTGCGGCTGGTGGGGGCGCGGGGGAAGGGGGCGATGATCTGGCCCGCCAGCGCGCTGGCTCACAACGTGTCTCCCAAGAGCCAGTTGACACAACTGCTGGCGGAGGAGGGGCACGGCATCCTCGACCTGCCGAAGATCGGCGTGCCGGGCGGGCCGGTGCTGCAACGGTTCGAGGTCGTGCACGTGGTGCGGCCGTCGGCGGGGCGATCGCCGGTCGAGCTCGTGCGGGGCGGGATCGTCCTGCCGCCGATCGCGATGAACCTCCGCACGCTGGGCGACCTGTCGGACCGGCTGGCGCTGCACCTGGCCGATCGGATCACCGCCGAAGGGCAGGTGCGGGGGACGTATCACCCGACGCGCGACGGGTACGAGCCGGCCCTCGCGTCGGGCGAAGATGCCGCGTGGGCGGCGTACGCGCTGTCGCGGTACGCCCGGCGGCAGCGGGCGGCGCAGCCGACGGCGCGGGGCGATGAGCTCGGCGAGCGGGCGCTCCGCGTGGTGGCGCGGCAGGCGCGGGCGGCGGCCGATCAGCCACCGCTCGAGGCGGCCGGGGCGTCGGCGCTGCTCCTACTGGCGATCACGGACGACGGCCTGCCCGACCCGGCGGGCGGGACCCGCGATGCGCTGGCCCGGCGGCTGATGGCCGTGGTCGAGCAGGCGGCGGAGAAGCAGCTCGCGCCACCGGACAACGCAGCCGACGAAACCGCCACCCTCAACGCGTCGACGCAGGCGCTGGCGACGGCGGCGCTCGCGGCGTGGTACGACCAGACGCGCGACGCCCGCGCCGGCGAGGTCATCGCGCGATCGCTCGACGGCATCTGGACCGCGAGCAAGGGCCGCCTGAGCACCGGCGTCATGCCGTGGTACGCCGCGGCGCTTTCGCGCGTGGGCGATCGACTCGCGGGAGACGATGCCGAAGCGCTCGAGCGACTCGCGGAGCGGCGGGCGGCGTTGGCGGAACTGGCGTCCATGCTCGCGAATCAGCAGGTGGTCGACCCGCCGACGATCGGGCCCGCGGACGTCATCGGCGGCTTCCAGCTCGTGCCCGGCCCGCCCGGGAGCCCGCCGGCGCCGAACTGGTACACCGCGCACCTGCTCCACTTCATCGCGATCGCGATCGGAGACGACGGCATCGCCGGCGAGGGCGACCGCTTCGGCTGGGTCATCACCGGCGGCCTCGCGGCCCGGTTCCTCGGCCAGCTCATGTTCGACGAGCCGAGCGCGTATTACCTCGGCGACCCGCGCCGCGCGATCCGCGGCGTGCGGCTGGCGCTCTGGGACAACACCCAGCCGGTCTACACCACCGCCATCAGCCTCCTGGCCGTAACTCACCTCCAGGAGTCCGCCGAACGGGTCCTCCCCGCCGCGCTGGACGTCGGCCCCGGCGTGCTGGAGCGGCGTGAGGAAGAGGTCCCTGCTCGGTAAGAGGCCGGGCTCCGGGCGAGGAAGGCCGATGCCTCAGTGCTCGACCGACTCGCCGCCGACACTGATATCGCCAACGTCGATCTTGAGCTGATCGCGGGTCTGGATCTTGTCGACCCGGCCTTCCTTGATGTGGATCACGCGGTCGCTGTTGGCGAGCATCTTGTGGTCGTGGGTGGCGGTGATGATCGTCACGCCTTCGTCGACGGACAGGTCCTTGAGGATCTTGATGATCTCGCTGCCGGTGTTGAGGTCCAGGTTCGCGGTGGGCTCGTCGGCGAGGATGATGGTCGGGTCGTTGACGAGGGCGCGGGCGATGGCGACGCGTTGCTGTTGACCACCGGAGAGCTCGCCCGGCCGGTGGTCCATGCGGTGGCCGAGGCCGACCTGCTTCAGGCGGACCTCGGCCCGGGCGTCGGCCTCGTCGGGCGACAGCCCCTGGAACACCGCGGGGAGCGACACGTTCTTGAGCGCGGTGAGCGAGGGGATGAGGTTGTACGCCTGGAAGACGTAGCCGATGTAGTTGCACCGGACGTAGGAGAGCTGGCGGGAGGTCAGCTTGGTGAGGTCGAGGGGGCCGATGTTGACGTTGCCCTCGCTCGGCCGATCGAGCGCGCCGACGATGTTGAAGAGCGTCGACTTGCCCGAGCCGGAGGGCCCCATGATGGAGAGGTACTCGGAGCGATAGATATCGAGGGACACGTCGCGGAGGGCGTAGACCTTCTGCTCCTTGAGCTGATAGATCTTGGAGATGCCCGAGGCGCGGATGAGGCGCTCGCCACGGGCGATGGTTCCCGTGGCCTGATTGCCTGATTGCTTGATTTCTTGATTGTGGTCAGCGGTCATACGTCGTCCTCGGGTTCATCAATCCAGCAATCTCGCATTCAGGGATTCACGCAATCCTCAGAACGGCAGCTTGAAGACGCTCTTGGCGAGGAACGTGAAGCCGATGCCCAGCGTGCCGACGAGGCCCATCCCGCAGGAGAAGCCCGCGAACACGACGGGCACGTACTGCCGCCACATCAGGCCCAGCCGCTTCTGGAAGTAGTACCGCCCGATGAACGCGCCGAGCACCTCGGGGATCACGGTGAACGGCAGGGTCTGGTTGAGGCCGCGGACGACGCCGTAGATGAAGAACGTCGGCGCCCCGACGAGCGAGAAGGTCGCGAAGATCACGCCGCCGAGCCCGAGGCCCCAGAAGATGTACGCCGGGTTGAACGCCTGCTCGAACTCGCTGAACTCGCCCGTCGTGGAGGTGTAGATGATCGCCTGGTTCGCCGCGGTGACTTCCCACCACTCCTGGGCGTAGAGGTACTGCGGCCCGGGGATCGGGGCGAGGCTCCAGATGAAGTGCGCGAAGCCGAGCGAGCCGATGAGGATGATCGGCGTGAGCAGGATCTCGGCCTTCCAGATCGAGCGGAAGCTCGTGCCGGTCAGCTCGCACTGGCGGTAGAAGACGGTCATCGAGCCGTAGTTGTGGAAGGGGATCGGGAGGAACCAGATCGCGATGCCGCGGTAGCCGGAGAGGATGAAGCTCGCCTCGCGGACGAAGGGGATCGACAGCACCTGTCCCGCGATGCCTTCGAGACGGGCGGTGACGTAGCTGATCACCGGGGTATAGAGGAAGGCATAGAAGCACATGACCCAGAAGATCGGCCAGTTCCACCGGCCGTTGATCTCGGGGTTCTCCGCGGTGATCCAGAGCAGCCACATCGACACGCCGATGTAGAGCGCCGTGCTGAGGATGTAGGTCAGCACGATGAGCATGGGGTGGATGTCGCCTCGGCCCTCGGGGACCTGGAAGCTCTGCATGTCGACGGGCTTGCCCCGGTCCTTGCCCTGCCGGCTGCGCCAGACGGCCGCCCCGACGGAGATGAAGCCCGCGACCGCGACCGCCATGCCCACGCCGATGGCGAAGGAGAAGTAGAAGTCGATCTGGTTCTTGTAGAAGGTCGTCTGCATGTTGTCGCCGGGGCTCCACGACGACAGGATGCGTTGCCCCTCGAGCCCGAGCCACGGGATGTCGGGCATCGGATGGGTATAGAGCAGGGGGTTGGCGATGAGCGTGATCAGCAGCCCGACGCCGGTGCCCATCACGGCCCAGAAGGGGAGGACCATTCCGAGCAGGAGCATGCCCAGGTCGAGCGCGATGCCCATCGCGGTGGCGGGGAGGATCTGCGCGGTCTGCTGCGTGTAGTCGATGAAGGGGATGGGGATGATGCGGATCGGCCGATCCAGCAGCGCGCCGGTGATGGTGGGGATGCCCAGGTAGATGGCGCCGAAGACGAGCCCGATGACGGATCCGACGGAGAAGACGCGCCACCGCCAGTTGGAGGCGGCGGCGGGTGCGTCGCCCATCGCCGCGGCCCCGCCGTGCGACAGCGACGTCTCCTCGTCCTGCTCCTCGGAGAGGGCCATGATGCCCTGCGCGCCGACGGGCGCCATCGGAAAGGGCAGCTTTTCGATGTCGCTGGTGAGGCGGAACAGGCCGTAGCCAAGGATCATGTTGTCGATGCGGCCGATGATCATGGTGAACGCGACGAGCCCCATGGCGGGCAGCCACTCCCACATGAACAGCGACCGGGCCTGGAGCACGTCCGGGTCGGTGGGCGCGACCCAGTGGGGGATCCGCGTGTCGAGGCCTTGGGCTCGCGCGGCGTCGGACTGGACGAAGAACTGCGACCACAGCGCCCCGAGGCCGCCGTGGAAGTTGCCCTGCGCCATCGATGCCGTCGCCATGATGGCGCCGGCGAGGTAGAAGAGGGTGAAGAGTTCCGCGCGGCGGAGGTGCTTGTTGGCGCGGCGGGCGACCTCGATGAAGAGGATGACGGTCACCCATTGCGCCGCGGACCCGATCCCGACGCCCGCGATGAGCGTCATGTAGATCGAGCCGGGCACCATCATCAGCGCGACGAACAGCGCGCCCAGGAACGCGGCCCACGAGAAGCCGTCCTCGAAGTGCCCGGGTGGCTGCATGAGCGACCGGAACTCTTCGAGCTCCGTGTCGACGCGCTTCTTCGGCCTGATGTCGGCTGGATTGTCTGCCATCGAACTCCTCTTAGCCCCTCTCCCACTTCAGGCGAGGGCTGGGGCGAAGCCGTTGCCTTCGCCGCATCACCATCAACACGGGGCGGGGCGGACCCACGCCCGGACGCTCCCCCCGGCTGGGGGAGAGGGAATCGCGCGCCTACGCCGGCGAAGCCCGCGGGTCGAGGCCGTAGTTGCCCGACCCGCCGGACCCGCCCCGACCGCCGGGGTTCTGCGGGTCGACGGCTGCGCGCCGCGGCTCTTCACCGAGCGTGGTCAGTGTTTCCATGCGGTACTTCTCGATCATGTCGTTCGAGAGGGTGCGCCACAGGAGGAACTGCTTGCGGAGGTCGCGGAGGAAGGTGCGGTTGCTCCGCATCCAGTCGTTCTTCGCGCCGCTGGCGCGGTGGGCGTGGATGGCGACCTCGTCGACGCCCTCGATCTCCGACGGCAGGGCGGTGAGCGTGAGGTGCTGCGTCACGCCGAGATCGAACGGGGCGAGCGCGACGTCGGCCGCGAGTTCGAGGTTGCCTTCGGGGGTCTTGCGGATGACGACGTTGTCGGCGGCGAACGAGCCGAGGCCGGCGTCGTCGTGGCGGCGGAAGTGTTCCGCGAGGAAGCTGATCACGCCGGTGATGTCGTAAGCCGAGACGGTGAAGGGGAACTTGACCCGCAGGTCGTCGTCGACGGGCGGCGGCATCTTCCAGGCGCGGGCGAGGCCGGGGTTCGCCGACTTGCTCGCCCGCAGCGCGGGGTAGATGGCGGAGACGATGACGGTCGCCATGACCACACCGATCGCGAAGAGGGCGTTGGTGCTGGAGTAGTTGATGTTGGGCGGGTCGATGTAGCCGGCACGGGCGAGCCAGCCGGCGCCCATGGCGACGACCTGCGCCAGCAGTTGCCCGCCCATCCCGCCCACCACCGCGTAGACCGCCGCCTCGGCGAAGAAGAGGACGCCGACGTGCGTGGGCGACAGGCCCAGCGCGCTGAAGGTGTAGATCTCCTTCTCGCGGTCCTGGATGGACCCGAGCAGCGTCCCGAAGATGATCAACCCGCCGAGGACAAGCGGCACGCCCAGCGCGAGCCCGCCCGACACCTCGGTCAGCACGGTGAGGAGCATCCGCTCGACACCCTCGCGGCCGGCGGCCCAGACGGGCATCACCACGATCCGCGAGAGCTCCCGCCCGAGGTCCTCGTTGAGCAGCTCCGTGCCGTCGGGCCCGCGCCCGGGGTAGATCGAGATCAGGTGCAGCCTCCCGCCCATCTGGCGGGCCTTGTCTTCCGAGACGATGGCGATGTCGTCCGCCGCGAGGTGCACGAAGTCCTTCTCCACGTCCTCGGCCAGCATCAGCTCCTGCTCGCTGGACTGCCCGCCGGCGCCCCCCGGGCCTTCCGCGCCCGCCGAGGTGAAGTCAACCGGGATCAGCGACTGCCCGTCGAGGTGACGCAGCCGCTGCAGGGTCGACGTGTCGATCGTCCCGGCGAACGTCGACGGCACGCCGTTGAGCAGCACCGTCTGCCCCACCTCGAGGCGGAGCATGTCCTGCACGATCGGCGGGAGAAACACGCCGCCCGCTTCGAGCTTCGCCCGCACCTCCGCCACGTTCTCCGCCGCGAACGCGTCCCGCCGGGCGCGGTCCGTCCGCACCTCGTCGGGCATGGCCGGGGCGCCCAGCGCAGAGGCGAGCTCGTACCACCGCTCCAGCTCGACCAGCGACAGGCCCATGATCGCGTTGACCGGCACCGAGTACTGCACCGACGCCGTCGCCCCCGGACGCACCGCGTCGGGATTCGTCACGTTGTAGGGCGGGGTCTCGGCGGTCGACCGCACGAGCCACCACTGCGGCGCGATCAGCCCGCCCTCGCCCTCCGTCCCCCGCAGCATCGCGAGCACACCCGGCTGCAGCGCCGAGTAATCCAGGTTCCGCAGCAGCAGGCCCGGCGCGGTGCTCTCGCTCCGCAACCCCACCGGCACGGCCCGCACGCCGATCGTCCGCGTGAAGCTCGCGAACGAGAGGATCGTGAAGGTCAGCGCCACGACGGTGATCGCGGTGAGCCCCGTCCGCGTCGGCCGACGCCGCATCGTGCTCATGCCCATGTTCACCGCGGCGAGCAGCGTGCCCGTCTGCGACACCTCGATGTCGTGCAGCCCGACGGCCTGGCCCTGCATCGCCTTGAGCTCCGTGCGGAACTTGCGGACGACGATGTAGATCACCAGCGACGAGAGCAGGATAATCGTGAACGCGAGGAAGATGATGATCGGTGTCGACGCGATCGCGAAGCCCGGGTGCGTGAAGTAGAGCATCGTGAAGGTGATCAGGAAGATCACCGAGAAGCCGGCGATCCGGCCGTAGATGGTGGGGGAGCAGATGAGCAGCCGCTCGAGCGCGAACGCGAAGGGGATCGCCAGCAGCAGCAGCATGACGATCGCGTGGACGAGGTCGTCCATCGCCTGGCGCAGCGGCGCGTAGACCCGCTGCGACAGCACCGCCGACCGCTTGTGCGCGGCCTCGGCGGCGGCGAGCGGCATCACCTGCCCCGCGTCCGCCACCGCCTCCCGCTCACGCCGCGCCTCGCTGTGCAGTTCCTCCAGATCCGCGCTCGTCACGCCCCGCAGGCGGAGCTGCGCCAGCCGCGTCTCGTTCAGGTCCCACAGGTCCTCCGCCGTCACCGGGCTCAACCGCGGCGGCAGCACGAACATCGCCGGCGGCAGCCCCGCGCCCGCCGTGATCCCCCGCTCCCGCGGGTTCACGTTCAGCGCCACCGGGCCCATCGGCTGAAAGAGCTTGATCGGGTCGCCCGCGTCGTAGTCCGACATGTACCAGAAGGACATGCCCTCCGCCTGCCCCACGAGCGACCGCGTGTCGCGGAACTCCGCATCCGCGTTGGCCTTGAGCACCTTGAACTGCTCCGGCTTGAGCGGGTAGGTCTCCATCGTCGACAGCACATGCCCCTGGGCCGCGAACAGGTCGACCCGCATCACGCTCCCGAGCTTCTGCGCCTGCTGCTTCCGCGTGCTGATCGACCGCACCTCCCCCCGCTCGTTGAAGAGCGCGCCCAGCGTCATCGCGTCGACGTTCATCGACGCCTCAATCGACAGCACCCGGAACCGCCCGTTCGCCGCCACCGCCTCGAGCATCAGCGGCTGGAAGTTCGGCAGCTCCATCGCGTCCCGGAACGTGTCCCACGCGTTGATCGGCTGCGGCGACCCCGTCCGCCCCGGCCAGAGGGCGATCATCGCGCCCACCGCCGGCCGGTTCTCCGACAGGCTCCCCGTCACCTGCTCGCCCACGTAGTCGCCGCTCGCCCGCCCGTTCGTCCACGACGGGTACTTCGTCCGCGCGAACGGCTTGAACACCTGCGGCCGCGACAGCCGCTCGCTGCTCGCCAGCCGGTGCAACACCTCCGCCGCCTGCGACGCCTGCTCGCGGAACTCCGGCAGGTTCAGGTTCGCGACCGTGTCGGCCGGGTGCCCGTCCCGCTCCCGCGCGTCGTACGCCGTCATCAGCGTGACGTGGTACAGCCCGTGCATCCCCGCGACGTACCCGCTCGACACGAACGGCCGCGGCGAGAGCTGCGAGGACAGCGTCGGGTCCTTCAGCGACGCCGTGTCCAGGTGCAGCCCCTCGATCCCACCCAGCACCGACTCGAACGCCTGGAGCGTCTGCCCGTAGTACCCCGGCTGATTGCCCTCGGGCTTCGGGAGGCGGACCCGCGAGAACATCCGGTCGGTCCAGTCGCCCACGACCACGCCCCAGGTCGGCGCGTCGCCCGAAAGGTCGTAGCTCACGTGCAGGGCGATGTGGGGCATCGGGTTCGTCGGGTCGCCTTCCCGCAGCCCGTCCCGCAGCGCTTCCCGCTGCGCACCGATCCGCATCGCCCGATCGAGCTCGCTCATCCGCGTGGTGAACACGCCATCCACCCGCGCCCGCAGCACCGCGAGCTGCTCCAGGTACGCCTCCGCCTGCTCCGTCGCGAGCGCCTGCGCCTCGGGCTCGCTCGCCTTGAACTCCTCGGCCGCGTCGTTGAGCCGCGCGAGCCAGTCGGCGTTCCCCTCGACCTCGGGGGGCGGCGTGAACTCGCGCGCGAGGATCGCGCGCTGCGTCGCGATGAACAGCGGCAGCTCCTTCTGGTGCAGCGCCCGGCGGATGTCGTCCCACCGCATCTGCCGCTGCTCCGCCTCCTCGATCCGCGCCGCCACCGCCTCCGCCTGCGGGCTCTCCGACGCGTACCGCCTCAGCTCCAGCCGCTCGATCTGCAGTTGCTTGCTCACGTCGTCGCGGAGGTGCTGGCCGCTCTGCTCGAGCTGCTCGCTCAGCGCGAGCGCATCGCTCCCGCTCAGTTGCACCGGCCCCCGCGGCGCCTCCCCGCCGCCGAACCCCGCAAGCAGCCCCGCGTTCAGCCCGCTCCGCAACCGCAGGAGCGACGCGTGCTCCTCCCGGTGCTCGCGCGAGAGCGTGTTGCTCACGTTCTGGTCCATCATGACGATGCCGTAGATCTCGCGTGCCCCCTGGTGCAGCCGCGCCTGGTTGTCCACGAACAGCAGCAGCGTGTCCCGCTTCGGCGGCGCCGCGACGAATCGCTCCGCCGTCTCCAGCAGCGCCGCCACGTTCGCCGCGCCCCGCGCCCCGGGCGAGAGGTGGGGCACCGCGCCGAAGCTGTCGAGGTTCGCCGCCAGCACCATCGCTTCCCGCCGGCTCCCGCCGCTGGTGAAGCCCGGCTCCGTCCCCGGGATGCGCGCCAGCAGGTTCCGCGCGATCTTCTTCTCCCACACCACCTCGCTGTGCAGCGTCACCTCGGGCTGGTCCCGGGTGAGGTCGATCCCCGCCGCCCGCAGGTCGCTCGCGCGGACGTAGAACCGCAGCAGGTTCGCCGGCAGGCCCACCGTCTTCGGCGCCCGCGGCGCCTGCGACGGGTCGTCCGGCTCGCCCACGAACACCACCGCGCTCGCCCCCAGCGAGAACGCCAGCTTCCAATGGTCGAAGCTGTTGTAATCGAGGATCACGACCTTGCCCCGGCCGTCCTCGTCCTCGGCACGCCGCGTGCCGTAGTTCATGATCGACCCGTCGCCCACGTACAGCGTCGACGCCGTCAGCCCCCCCTCGGGCGTCACCGGCGGGACGATCAGGTTCGGCTGCATCGGCAGCATCGGCACCGTCTGGCCGCCCACCACCAGCTCGCACCGCTTCACGTCCGTCTGCCACACCACCATGTCCAGCGGGAACACCTGCTCACGCGGGATGCCCATCTCCGCCAGCCGCCGCTCCACGTGCTCCACCGCCGCCCACGATTCAGCCGTCCCCGACAGCCGGTGCGGGTGCTCCGTCAGCGCCGCGAGATCAGCGTCGAAATCGCCGTGAGCGAGCGCAGGGAGCAGGGCGACGAGCAGGGCCAATGCACGAAGGGACGAACGCACGAAGGGACGAATGAATGACGAACGCCGAATGACGCATGCAGCCGGCACTACGTTGGGCATTGAATCATCGGGCATGGGGCACTCCTTCGAGCATTCGTGCGTTCGCCATTCGTGTCTTCTCAATGTTCGCCCTCGATGCTCGCGAGCTTGATCGTGATGTCCTCGCGGTTCTCCACCCGCTCCACCCGCCCGTCGCGGATCCACATGATCCGGTCGCAGATGTTCAGCAGCCGGTGGTCGTGCGTCGAACACACGATCGTCACCCCGCGCTCCTTGTTGATCTTCTGCAGGATCTCCAGCACCGCCTGCCCCGTCTTGAGGTCCAGGTTCGCCGTTGGCTCGTCCGCCAGCAGGATCTTCGGCTGGTTGCACATCGACCGCGCGATCGCCACCCGCTGCTGCTGCCCGCCCGACATCTCGATCGGCCGGTGGTCCCACCGATCCCCCAGCCCCACCAGCTCCAGCAGCTCCATCCCCCGCCGACGCGCCTCCTCCGGCGCCACCCCCGCGAACGCCATCGGCACCGTCACGTTCTCCAACGCCGTCATGTAACGGATCAGGTTGTAGCTCTGGAAGATGTACCCGATCTTCCGGCAGCGCAGGAACG
>CAZKRE010000092.1:0-12593 GCA_964555075.1 uncultured Phycisphaeraceae bacterium | reverse complement strand
GCGACGCCGCGGGCTACGTCGAGCCCTTCACGGGCGAGGGCATCGCCTGGGCGCTCGCGGGCGGCGAGGCCGTGGCCGACCTCGCGGTGCAAGCCGCGCGGACGTGGGAGCCACACCTCGCTACGCGGTGGTCCCGTCGTCACCGGGAGCTGATCCGCCGACGCCAACTCACCTGTCGCGCGGTCGCGTGGGCCCTGCGTCGGCCGCGGCTCGTGCGCACGACAACCGCCCTGTTCTCGTTGCAGCCCCGTCTCGCCGAGCCGGTGCTGCGGCGGATGACCCGCACACCGGAGGCCGTTTCATGAATATCCTCGGCCTCGGGACCGCGTTGCCACCCGGTCGCGTCCCTCAGGATCTGGCCGCAGCGCTTGCGGTCGAGCGCTGCTGTGACACTCCGCAGCAGGCTCGGCTGTTGCAGTCGCTCTACCGGCAGACCAGCGTCCGCTCCCGCGGCAGCGTGCTGGACAACGGCCCAGGCCGGGCGACGCCGGGCGACTTCTACCCGCCGCCCAACGGTCACCGGGGCCAGGGCCCCGGCGTCGCCGAACGGATGCGCACCTACGCCGCCCAGGCCCCCGGCCTCGCGGAGACGGCGGCCCGCGCGGCCATCGCCGAGGCGGGCGTCGCGCCGGCCGACGTCGCGCAACTCGTCGTCGTCTCCTGCACCGGCTTCTCCTCGCCCGGCGTCGAGTTCGAGCTGATCCAACGTCTCGGCCTCCCCGCCACCGTAGGCCGCACCTCCATCGGGTTCATGGGATGCCACGGCGCGATCAACGGGCTCCGCGTCACCCGCGCCCTCGCCGCTGCACAGCCCGGCCGGCCCGTGCTCATGTGTGCCGTCGAACTCTGCAGCCTCCACTTCCAGTACGGGTGGAACCCGCAGCAGATCGTGGCCAACGCCCTCTTCGGCGACGGCGCGGGCGCACTGGTGGGCGTCGCCCATGGGCCGAATCACGTGGACGCCGCGACGCCCCACACGGCCCCCGCCATGGCACGCGTCCTCGATACGCGCTCCTGCCTCGTCCCCGAGTCCACCGGCGACATGACCTGGATCATCGGGGACCACGGCTTCGAAATGACGCTCTCGCCCCGCGTCCCGAGCCTGATCGAGGAGCACCTGCGGCCGTGGCTCACCGCGTGGCTTGCCGAGCACGGGCTCGCCATCGGCGACGTCGGTTCGTGGGTCGTCCACCCGGGCGGGCCTCGGGTGCTCGCAGCCGCCGAGACGGCGCTGAGCCTGCCCGCGGGTGCGGCCGATCCTTCCCGTGAGGTGCTCGCGGAACACGGGAACATGTCGTCGCCGACCGTGCTGTTCATCCTCGACCGGCTGCGACGAAAGGGGGCGCTGCGGCTGCCCTGCGTGATGCTCGCGTTCGGCCCCGGCCTCGTCGTGGAGGGTGCGATCCTGCGGTAGCCGCCGGCTCAGCTCGCCGTGTCGCTGGGCGGGCTCGCGGGCACCGCCTGCTCCGCCGGCTCGCTGGTCTCGCTCAGCCCCAGCCGCCGGTCGAGTTCTTCCACCATCGCCACCGTCGGGTCCCGGTCGAACTTCCAGTCGTCGAGCGTGATCTTCTGCTCCCCGCCCCCGGCGTCGGTGTACCGGACCACAGCGATCCCCTTGCTCTTCCACCGCGACTTGTCCACCGCCTTGATGGACGACCACGGCGCGTGCTGCCGCGAGCTGGTGCGGAGCCCGGTGTCATCCGCCGCCACCCACCGCCCCTGCGCCCGAACGAACGAGTACCCGAACAGCAGCCCCACCGGCAGAACCAGCAGCCCCATGAGGTACTGCGTGGTGATGTCCATGTCGGTCCGCTTGACCGGCTCAACCTCGGGCGACCAGCCCTGTTCCTGGGCGTACCGCGTCCACTGCTGGCTCCACTCCGGGTCGCCGGAACTCGCCAGCCGCTGCCGCTCCTCGTACAGCTCCTTCTGCCACGGGTACTTGACCGCCCCGTCGTAGAAGAACCAGCCCGCGAACCCCAGACACGCCAGGGCGATGATGCCCAGGCGGATCTTGTAGCTGTTGGCGATGTAGGCTTTGGCGATGGGTTGGCCGGTCTCGCTCACGGGGGTGTGCCTCTATTCTGTCTAATGCTGTCTGATTGACGAGTTCGGTCAGGTCAACTGATCGAGGGCGGCGTCCCACCAGCGCTGCACGGCCGCCCAGGCGCCGGGCATCCGCATGAAGGCGGTGAAGCCCCCGTGGTCCACCCGCCGCCGGGGGATGCGAGGCAGCGACCCGCCGTCCCGCAGCGCCCAGCTCAGGAACGCGCTCGTTTCCGAGATCATCTCCCGCCGCGCGTCTCGGGGGCGATCTTCCCATCGACGAGATCTGCTGCTCACCCCAAAACTCCGCGTCGGTTTGTACGCCGAGAAGTGCCCCCGATCCCCAACGGACGGGTCGGCGACATTGTAGCGGGATCCCGCAGACCCGACCGACACGGGCTTGCCTAGACCACCAGCATCGCGTCTCCATACGAATAGAACCGGTACCCGTGTTCGACCGCCTCCCCGTACCATCCCCGCAGCCGTTCCAGCCCCACCCCCGGCAGCGCCGCGACCATCGCCAGCAGCGTCGAGCGGGGCAGGTGAAAGTTCGTCATCAGCGCGTCGGTGAACCGCCACCCAAAGCCCCCATCGGGGTGGATGAAAAGCTCCGTCTCCCCCGCCCAGCCAGCCCCGTCAGCCCGGCGAGCACCCGCGCCCGCCTCACCTCGCTCCCAGACCGCCGCCGGCACGCTCTCAATCGCCCGCACCGTCGTCGTCCCCACGACCAGCACCCGCCCGCCCCGTGACCGCGCCTCGCGGATCGCCTCCAGTGCTTCCCCCGGCACCCGGACCGCTTCCCGATGCATCCGGTGCTCCTCCAGCCGCTCCGCACGCACCGGCTCGAAGGTGCCCAGGCCCACCCCCAGCGTCACTTCCGCCCGGCGGATGCCCATGGCCTCGAGTTCCGCGAGCAGCGACGGCGTGAAGTGCAGCCCCGCCGTCGGCGCCGCCACGCTCCCCGGCTCCGCCGCGTAGACCGTGTTGTACCGCTCCACGTCCCCCTCCCCCACCTCCGGCAAGCCCGACCGCTTCCTCATCCGGCGGATATACGGCGGCAGCGGCGTCTGGCCGACCCGCGACAGCATCGCCTCCGTGTCCAGTCCTGCCTCGACCCCCGCGACCCACGCCCCGCGCCCACGTGATTCGAGAAGGACCAGGTCGCCCGGCCCCTCCGGCAAATCGCCGCCAGCCGCCGCCGATGGACGCGCGACGAGCCGGACCCGCTCCCCGACCGCGAGTGTTCCCCGCGATTCGAGCATCACGAGCCATCGCCCCGGCCCCGCCGCCTCCAGGTAGAGGCCGCGGACGCGCCCGCCGGTGCCCTCCCGGATCGCCTCGAAGTAGGCTGGGAGCACCCGGGTCCGGTTGACGAGCATCAGGTCCCCCGGCCGCAGCACCCCCAGCCGGGGCAGGTCCCGCACCCGCGCGTGCTCCACGTCCGCTCCGGGCTGTCGGTCCCGGTGACACACCATCAACCGGGCCGCGTCGCGCGGCTCGGCAGGCGTCGCCGCGATCCGGTCCTCCGGCAAATCAAAATCCAACTCGTCCGTGCGCACCGCGGGATGCTACCGAACTTGGCTCCAGGATCGCGACCCCGACCCGCCGGGCACAAGGCCGCGCGCTGCGCGGATAGACTCAGGACATGCCCGACGCGCGTCCCCCGACCCCGCCGAGCCCGGACGGACCGGACCCCCGGTGGGCGGCCGCCCCCCCCGGCGCCCCGGCCTCGGTCCCGCGTGACGCCGGGGACGCGCGCGGTGCCACGGAGTCGCCCGGTGCGCCACCGTTGGGGCAGGAGCGGCCGCGCTCGCTCTGGCCGATCGCGTTCACCATCGTCGCCCTGGCGTTGATCGCGGCGATCTCCGCGGGAGCGTGGTGGGTCGCCTCCGGTCTCACTGCCGCGGGGTCGGCCGTGGTCGATCGCGCCACCGGCGTCGTCCGCGAGGCCGTCTCCCCGCGGGTGATCCGGCAGGAGGTCCTGACCATCCTCCTCGACCGCCCGGACCACACCCCCAAGCTGGTCGTCATGACGCAGCCGGTCCGCGTTGTGATCGAGCGGACCGACGAGCTCCGCTGGCTGTACGTCTACTGGGGCACCAGTTCGGCCCGGCTGGAGATCGCCGGCAACCGCGTGCAATGGTTCGTCGACCTCTCCGGGATCGGGGAGCAGAACATCGTCGTCAACGAGGCCGCGGGCAACGTCACGCTCTACGTCCCCCCGCCCCGCCTCGATCGGGAGATGGTGGCCGTGCAGACGAACCCGCTCTACGTGCGGCAGGAGACGGATCGTGGCTGGGCCCGCCTGCCCGCGTCGGCACAGCGGTTGGCGGACGACGCCAGGAGGCGGATCGTCCCCACCATCCTCGCCGCCGCCGACACCCCCGACACCCGTAGCGAAGCATCCCGCGCCGCGGCCGCGGCCGTCGAGCAGGTGGTGCGCCCGCTGCTGTCACCTTACCTGCGGGAGCATGGCCTGACGCTCCGGGTCGAAGTGGGCGAGCCGCCCGCATCACCACCCGCGGGCAACCCCGATGCCGCTGCGACTCGGTCGCCCTGATGCGGCCCTCAGCGGGGCGGCTTGCGGACGATCCGCACCCCCACGGGCGGCGGCGGGTTGGCTGGCGTGACGCCCGGCGGAGCCGAAATCGACGGCTGCAGCGCCTCCACCCCCCGCTCGAGCTGCTCGTTGGTCGGCCTCAGCAGGGCCTCCACCCGCTCCTCCCCCCGCCGGATCCGCTCGATCGCGTCGCTCGGCCCGGTCAGGGTGATCTCCCGCAGGACCAGATCCGTCGGCTCGATGTCGTAATCACGCATCATCAGCGGGTCCAGGACCACGCGGATCGTGATGAAGTCCGGCCGGTAGCTGTCGGTCAGCTTCCGGATCGTAAAGGTCACTTCCGCCGTCCGCGGCTCCATCCGTGTCCGCCGGTCCACCAGCGGCTCCGGGAGCACCAGCGGGGCCTCGAGCGACTCGGGCGTGTTGACCTCGAAGCTGGCGTAGGCGTCCGGCTGGTCGGGCAGCCGCGCCGTCACCGTCAACCCCTCCGCCGCCTGCGCCAGGCTCTCCCGCAGGGTCACGTCCACCACCGCCGGCTCGATCGTCGGCGGCTTGGCGAACTGCACCGGCGCCGAACTCGGCACCACCCGAAGCTGCCGCGTCACCATCGGCTCGACCCCCACGGTCACGTATTCGGGGCTCGTGCTCGTGATGTTCAGCCCCATCGCTCCCAGCGGCGTCGTCGCGAACGCCTCCCGGATGACGACGACGCTGCCGTTCTGCTCCTCGCCGATCTCGATGGGGATCGTGCCGTCGCGGGCGCGGAGGATCGAGTCGAACCGGCTCATCTCTCCCGCCGAAGCCTTGAGGTTCAGCAGCACCTCGATCGGCCGGGCCGGCTCGATCGCCAGGTCCTGCCCGGGCGGCGGGATGAACTCGACCTGAACCCGCTGATTCGTGTACGTCTGAACGTTCTCGCCCTCGGCGTACAGCCAGACCAGCACGGATATCACCGTGACAACAAGGGCGGTCTCCAATCGCTCGAAGAACAGAGTCTGGGGCATGGGCTACGAACCACCGTCTAGTTGCGACACGACCTACACCCTGCCGACGACCGCCGACCGGCGAACTCCCTCTCACGCCGCCGGGTTTCCCGGCACCGCGGCCGTGACACCCGCCGCGGACTCTTCCGGCGTCACCAGCGCCAGCGACACGCCCCGGGTCAGCAGCGGCCTCAGCTCGTCGACCGTCAGCCCCCGCGTCAGCTCGCCTCGGTCGGCGACGCTGATCGTCCCGGTCTCCTCGCTCACGACAACGATGAGCGCGTCGGTCTCCTGAGACAGCCCGATCGCCGCGCGGTGCCGGCTGCCCAGTTCCTGCGGGATCCGCTCCCCCTCGGCGAGCGGGAACTGCACCCCCGCCGCGACGATGCGGTCGCCTCGGACGACGACGCCCATGTCGTGCAGTGCCGACCCGGGCCAGAAGATCGTGTTGAGCAGCTCCTTGGAGATCTCCGCGTCGAGCGTCGTCCCGACCTCGACGATGCCCCGCAGCCCAACCTGCCGCTCGAACGCGACGAGGGCGCCGATCTTGTTCTTCGCCAGGTAGCCCAGGGAGGCGAGCACCTCCTCGACCACCCGGGCCTTGCGGAGCCCGCCCGACCGGAACAGGCGGGCCTCCCCGAGTCGGACGAGGGCGCGGCGGAGCTCGGGTTGGAACACGATGACGAGCATCAGGCTGGCGAAGGCGAGGAAGTTGCCGTAGAGGAACTTGAGCCGTTCGAAGGTGTTGGCCCCGCCGAGCACCTGGACGAGCAGGGTGCCGACGATGAGGATCAGGGCCATGCCCTTGATGACGCGGGCGCCGCGGGTGCCGCGGAGGAAGCGGACGATGGCGTAGACGACGACCCAGATGACGGCCAGCTCGAAGAGGACTTCGAGCGGCTCGCTCCGCAGGTAGCCGATCACCCGCACCCAGAGTTGTCGGAACTGCTCGAGGTCCACGCCACGCCTTCGCGAGGGGAAACAGGGTCAGTAGGTTCTATCGGTCGAGGGGACGCCCCCGGCGGAAAACATGATCGCCGATAGCCTTACAGCCGACCGCCCGATAAGGTCGCCCTCTCCTTGCCGAGCGACGCGGATGATATACTCGCCCGCCTTGACGCGTCGTTCGAGCCGCCGCCGGGGTGCCGGCGCGCGGCGGCGATGAAGCCCCGGCACCCGACCGGCTCGGGCCCCGCAACGGGCAGTGGAAGCACGCCACGCATGCAGCAGCGACTCGATCAGCTCCGCGCCAACGTCCGCAAGTGCTTCCTGGGGAACCAGCAGGCGATCGACCGCGTGATCATCTGCCTCCTCGCCCGCGGCCACATGCTCATCGAGGACGTCCCGGGCGTCGGCAAGACGATGCTCGCCACCTCGCTGGCCCGCAGCCTCGACTGCACCCTCTCCCGCATCCAGCTCACCCCCGACATGATGCCCGCCGACGTGCTGGGCGTCACCGTCTGGGACCAGCACAAGGCCGAGTTCGTCTTCAAACAGGGCCCGATCTTCTCCAACATCGTCCTCGCCGACGAGATCAACCGCACCACCCCGCGGACCCAGTCGGCCCTGCTCGAAGCCATGAACGAGGGGCAGGTCTCGATCGACGGCGTCACCCACAAGCTCGCCCAGCCGTTCATCGTCATCGCCACCCAGAACCCCTTCGAGTTCGAGGGCACCTACTTCCTGCCCGAGAGCCAGCTCGACCGGTTCCTCATGCGGGTCAGTCTCGGCTACCCCAGCCCGGAGGACGAGGCCCGCATCCTCTCCCTCGACCCCGCCCGCAGCGAGCTGCAGCGGCTCCAGCCCGTGATCACCGGCGAGGAACTCGTCCAGCTCCAGAACCAGGTCGAGGCGGTCCAGGTCGACCCGGCCCTGGTCGACTACATCGTGCAGATCGCCGCCGCCACCCGCACGAACGAGCAGCTCCAGATCGGCGTCTCCCCCCGCGGCGCCCTCGCCCTCATGCGCGCCGCCAAAGCCACCGCCCTCTACAACCGCCGCGACTACGTCGTCCCCGACGACATCATCTCCAACGTCATCCCCGTCTTCGCCCACCGCGTGATCTCTAAGACCTACATGCACGACAGCGACGGCGTCGCCGCCCACCGGATCATGCAGCAGGTGCTCGAGACCGTCCCCTCGCCCGTCTGATCGCCTAAACTCTCACACGGTTGAGATCGGGACTGGGAACCGCCGGCCACGCGCGGCGTCCATTCCCCGTAGGTGGAACAGTCCCCCCGGAGATCCCGCCATGCCGCACACCCTCGACCCCCTCGAATCGCGGACCCTGTTCAGCGCCCTTCCCGCCCCGGTCGCCGACGCCGAGCCGGTCGCTATCACCAACGTCGGTGAGACGCCCCGGATCAACAGCGACTTCAATCGCGACGGGTACAACGACCTGTTCCTCCGCGACCTGCGGGTCGGGTTCAACAACATCCAGCTCATGGTCGACGGGGAGGTCGTCGGCGAGCTGAACATGCGGTCCTGGGGCGACACCGATTGGCGTGCCGTCGGCGTGGCCGATCTCACCGGCGACGGCCGACCCGACATCCTCTTCCGAAACGTCGAGACGGGGCAGAACCGCATCTGGAAGATGAACGGCAACGTTCGCATCGACGAGATCAAGCTCCCGCCTGCGAACCCCAACTGGCGGCTCGGCGGCCTCGGCGACTTCAACGGCGACGGCCACGTCGACCTGATGTGGCGGAACACCAAAACCGGGCAGAACACCACCTGGCAGATGGCCAACAGCACGTTCATCCGCGGCGAGGCCCTCCCCCGCCTGCCCAACCGGCAGTGGACGGCGGCGGGCGTGGGAGACTTCACCGGCGACGGGCGGCCCGACATCCTCTTCCGCAACCAGGCCACCGGCGCCAACGTCGTCTGGCGGATGAACGGCAGCACCCTCGTCCGCGGCTACGCCATCCCCCCACGCGACGACGCCGACTGGCAGATCGGCGACGTCCGCGACTTCGACGGCGACGGCGACGCCGACGTCCTCCTCCGCAACACCGCAACGGGTCAAACCGAGATGTGGATCATGTCCCGCCTCCAGCGCGCCGAGCGACAGGCCCTGCCTTCCTATCCCGCCAACTGGCAGCCCCCGGGCACCAGTGTCGACGCGCTCGGCAGCCTCAATGCATCCCTGACGCTCTGAATCGCCCACCCCTGAAGCCCCGCGACCCGGCGCCCCCTTCGACCGGATGCCGGGACTTGACCGCGTGCGCCGCGCGTTCACCCCACCATCGCCTGTGCCCGCTTGCACAACTGGATCGCGAGCCCCGACGGGTCGCGCAGCATGGCGAGTTCGTCGCCCGCGCCCGTGCGCGTGATTTCTCCCACCGGCGTGGCGCCTGCCGCGAGCAGCCGTGTCCGCGTGGCGGGCACGTCGTCGCAGATGAATGCCAGGTGCAACACGAGCGGGTCCATCTGGTGGTAGTCGGGAACCGGCGCGCTCGGGTTCCGGTAGATCTCGATCATGACCCGCCCCGACTCATCCGCCAGGAACCGCACGGGGACCGGCGTGTCGGCTCCGCGGCAGACACGGAAGCCCAGGTGCTCGACGTACCAGGCGGCAAGGGTGGCGGGGTCGGCCACATTCAGTCCGACGTGTTCGATGCGCATGGGGAGCGATCTTACGCGTGTCATGCGGAACTGTCAGCCCGGCCGGGGCGGACTGTCACCTTGGCAGCGCCCCGAGCCTCTCCGCAACCCGCCGCAGTTGCCCAAAGTCATCCTAAACCACGTCCATCCTAGACGTTACGAAACCCCGAGGGCCTCGCGAAAGCCGACACAACGGGTGGCATCGGTGTTGCCCTAGAGGCTGTCGGATGCGCGGTCCCCGGGTCCGTGGCGACCGCGGCTGGCATGGCTGGCCAACCCGACCCGAAACCCTCAATCGCACCGTTAGGGAGATGAAACGTATGGCCGTGAAGGAACTAGCCTTCGAGTTGGAGGCACGCAAGAGCCTGTTGGCGGGCGTCGAAAAGCTCGCGAGCGCCGTGAAGAGCACGCTGGGCCCCCGCGGCCGCAACGCGGTGCTCGACAAGAGCTGGGGCGGGCCGACCGTCACCAAGGACGGCGTGTCGGTCGCCGAGGAGATCGAACTCTCCGACAAGACCGAGAACATGGGCGCGCAGCTCGTCAAGGAGGCCGCCAGCAAGACCTCCGACAAGGCGGGTGACGGCACGACGACCTCGACCGTGCTGGCCGAGGCGCTCTTCAAGGAGGGGATGAAGCACATCACCGCGGGCGTCGACGCCAACGCCCTGGTCCGCGGCATGAAGAAGGGTGTCGAGGCGGTCGTCGCCGACATCGCCAAGCAGGCCAAGCCGACCAAGGACAAGAAGGACATCCAGAACGTCGCCGCGATCTCCGCGAACAACGACCCCGAGATCGGCAAGATCATGGCGGACGCGTTTGAGAAGGTCGGCAAGGACGGCGTCATCACGGTCGAGGAAGGCAAGGGCCTCGAGACCTACGTCGACGTGGTCGAGGGCATGCAGTTCGACCGCGGCTACCTCTCGCCGAACTTCGTCACCAACCAGGACGACATGAAGGTGGAGCTCGAGCGGGCGTACGTGCTCGTGTTCGAGGACAAGATCAGCAACGTCCAGAAGCTCATCCCGCTGCTCGAGAAGATCCAGGAGGCCAAGCGGCCGCTGCTGATCATCGCCGAGGACATCGAGGGCGAGGCGCTCGCGACGCTCGTGGTCAACAAGCTGCGAGGCGTGCTCAACGTCTGCGCCGTCAAGGCCCCGGGCTACGGGGATCGCCGCAAGGCGATGCTCGGCGACATCGCGGTGCTTACCGGCGGCGAGGCGATCATGAAGGACCTGGGCGTCGAGCTCGACCAGGTCGAGATCAGCCAGCTCGGCATGGCGAAGAAGATCGAGGTCGATGCCGACAACACCACGATCATCGAGGGCGCCGGCGAGTCGAAGGCGATCCAGGGTCGCATCGAGCAGATCCGCCGCGAGATCGAGTCCACCACGAGCGACTACGACCGCGAGAAGCTGCAGGAGCGGCTCGCGAAACTCGCGGGCGGCGTGGCGCAGGTCAACGTCGGCGCGGCGAGCGAGGCCGAGCTGAAGGAGAAGAAGGCCCGCGTCGAGGACGCGCTGCACGCGACGCGTGCGGCCCTCGAGGAGGGCATCGTCCCCGGCGGCGGCGTCAGCTTCCTGCGGGCGCTCCGCTCGCTGAAGTCCGTGGCGACGGTCGGCAGCGACGAGGCGGCGGGCGTCGAGGTGGTCCGCAACGCCCTGACCGTCCCGACGCAGGCGATCGCCGACAACGCCGGCGAGCGCGGCACCGTGGTCGTCCGCAAGGTCGCCGAGGGCAAGGGCGCGTTCGGCTTCGACGCGCTCAAGCTCGAGTACGCCGACCTGCTCGAGCGCGGCATCATCACCCCCGCCAAGGTCGACCGCACCGCGCTGCAGAACGCGATGAGCGTCGCGACCCTGCTGCTCACCTGCGACTGTGTCGTCACCGAGGCTCCCAAGGACAAGGACGATCATGCCGGCCACGATCACGGCGGCGGCATGGGCGGCGGCATGGGAGGGATGGGCGGCATGGGCGGAATGGGTGGCATGGGCGGCATGATGGGCATGTAACACACGTTCAGCGGGAACGGCGCACCCGTCCCCGCTTTTCATCGAAACACAAGTACGACCAAGGAGCGATCCAACTATGGCAACCGCCACCGCACCGAAGAAGAGCAGCAAGACCACCAACGTCCGCCCCCTCGAGGACCGCGTCCTCGTTCAGCCCGCCGCCGCCGAGACGAAGACGGCATCGGGCATCTTCCTGCCCGAGTCCGCGAAGGAGAAGCCGCTGAAGGGCGAGGTGATCGCCGTCGGCCCCGGCAAGCTCAACGACAAGGGCGAGCGCAGCACGCTGAGCGTCAAGAAGGGCGACACCGTGCTGTACGGCAAGTACAGCGGGACCGAGGTCGAGATCGACGGGGAGGAATACATCATCCTCCGCGAGAGCGAACTGCACGGCGTGATCGAGGACTAAGTCGCGGCGCAGCCGCGTCCGCAGCGTTTAGCGGGTGACGCGCAGCGTCCCCGTCTCGGAGACAGATAGAACATGGCTAAGAAGCAGATGATCTTCGGCGCCGCCGCGCAGCAGGAGCTCCTCAAAGGGCTCGAGCGCCTCGCGGCCGCCGTCAAAGTAACGATGGGCCCGACCGGCCGGAACGTGGTGTTGCAGAAGTCCTTCGGCGGCCCGGCCGTGACGAAGGACGGCGTGACGGTCGCGAAGGAGGTCGAGGTCGCGGAGCCCTTCCAGAACATGGGCGCCAAGATGGTGGTCGAGGTCGCGAAGAAGACCGCCGACAAGGCGGGCGACGGGACGACGACCAGCGTGGTGCTCGCGGAAGCGATCTTCAAGGAGGGGATGCGGCACGTCGCCGCGGGCGCCAACCCGATGGCGCTGCAGCGCGGCATCAACAACGCCGCCGAGGTCGCCGGGGAGTGGATCCGCGACAGCGCCGTCAAGACGAAGGGCAAGGACGACCTGCGCAAGGTCGCCACCATCTCCGCCAACGGCGACACCGAGATCGGCCGCATCATCGCCGAGGCGATCGACAAGGTCGGCGCCGAGGGCGTGGTCGAGATCGAAGAAGGCAAGTCCGCCGAAACGCAGCTCGACTTCGTCGAGGGCATGGCGTTCGACAAGGGCTACCTGTCGCCCTACTTCATGACCGATCCGGCGACGCAGGAAGCGGTGCTCGAGAACGCGCTGGTCCTGATCCACGAGAAGAAGATCAGCAACCTCCCGGACCTGCTGCCGCTGCTCAACAAGGTCGCGATGAGCCAGCAGCCGCTGCTCATCATTGCCGAGGAGGTGGAGAACGAGGCGCTCGCGGCGCTGGTCGTGAACCGGCTCCGCGGCGTGCTGAAGGTCTGTGCCGTCAAGGCGCCCGGCTTCGGCGACCGCCGCAAGGCCATGCTCGGTGACATCGCCGCCCTCACCGGCGGCGAGTTCATCAGCGAGGACAA
>CAZKRE010000091.1:11214-12678 GCA_964555075.1 uncultured Phycisphaeraceae bacterium | reverse complement strand
ACCCCCACGGTGCCCTCTTCTCCCTCATAGCCCTAACCCCACCCCCCTAGCCCCCCTAGCCCCGCCCGGCCCCGCCCGGGCCGGCCCGGCCCGGCCCGGCGAGCAAGCAGGTTGGGCTGCCGGGGGATACCCAATCGCGGCCCGTGGGTGGTGGCCCGGCCCGGGGGCGGGGGTTGGGTGGCTCTTGGCGGGTGGGCATGGGCGCGGGGCGGGGGGGCGGGAACGCGTGTCCGGGGGGCGGGAACGCGTGTCCGAGCTCTCTGGACACGCGTCCGGGTGTCGCGGGCGCGACGCGGGGGTCCGCCGACACGCGTCCGGGTGAGGTCGACGTGGGGCCGCCGGTGGCGGACGCCCCCATCCGTCCCCCACCCCCACCTTGCTGTTGATCTTGCCGTAGAGGTCGAGCGGTGGCGGACGCCCCCATCCGTCCCCCACCCCCACCCCCACCCCCACCCCCACCCCAAAAGTGCGGAGACGGCATTGGGGCGGGAAGCGCGCCCGCGGGTCTCGCGGAAATAAAAGCTGCGAACGGGCCCAAGTATCCGCTTCATGCGGTAGAAAAATAGAGCCGGGTAACCCTCTCAAACCTCCTTGCGAACCGAGCCCGCTACGTCATCCCCATCCACTGCAACACGATGCGACCCCGGGACTACCAGTACCGCTCGAAGTGGATGTTGCCGTGCGGGTGGTGGCGGTCGCGGACGGTGAAGCCGCGCTCGAGGAGATTGGCTTCGCAGTCGTCGACCATGTCGGGGTTGCCGCAGAGGAAGACGTGGCTCGACTCCGGCAGGAGGGCGACGCCGGTCAGGCGGGCGAAGGTGTCGGGTTCGAGGAGGGCGTGGACGCGGCCCTGGAGCCCCGACCAGTCGGAGCCGCCCCCGGCGGGTTCGCGGGTGACGGTGGGGAGGTAGACGACGCTGGGGTCTTCGCGGGCGATGTGCTCGAGTTCGCCCCGGTAGCCGAGGTCCGCGGCGAGGCGGGTGCCGTGGATGACGATGAAGCGGTTCCAGCGGTCCCGGCCGCGGTAGGCCTTGAGCATGCTCATGAAGGGCGCGATCCCCGTGCCGGTGGCGACGCAGACGATGTCGCGGCCCGGGGGGACGTCCCGGAGGGTCATGCGCCCGGCGACACGCCGATCGACGAACAGGCGGTCGCCCGGCCGGAGCCGGCGGAGCCGGGAGGAGAACCGCCCTTCCGTGAGGTGCAGGACGTAGAACTCGAGGCGGCCGGAGGGGTCGCCCGGGGCGGAGGCGATGGAATAGGTCCGCCGGGCGAGGCGAGGCCGGCCCTTGCGGGCGGCGATCTCGTCGTCCTGCGGGTCGACGGCGAGGCCGAGCTGCGTGTGCTGGCCCGGCTCGAAGTCGGGGGGCGGCCCGTCGTCGAACCCGACGCGGAGGATGGCGAGGCCGTCGGAGATGTCCTGCCGCTCGTGGAGGGTGGCGTTGTAGGCGGCGGTAGGGGGGG
>CAZKRE010000091.1:8140-11114 GCA_964555075.1 uncultured Phycisphaeraceae bacterium | reverse complement strand
TCGGAGATGTCCTGCCGCTCGTGGAGGGTGGCGTTGTAGGCGGCGGTAGGGGGGGCGGTCTGGGACACAGGGATCGACATCGGAGGCATCTTGCGGATCGTAGGCGGCGCGCCGACGGGCACGGCCGGAAACGGCCGATCATACCCCGGCTGGAGGGGCGGGGAGGGCGTGTTACCATCGGCGGCATGCAGCACGTCCTCGGTCAACCCCGCGCGCTGGAGGTCCTGCAGGCCGGCCTCGCGAGCGGGCGCGTCCATCACGCGTTCATCTTCCACGGCCCGGCGGGGGTGGGGAAGTTCACCGCCGCTCGGGCGCTGGCGCAGGTCCTGCTCTGCCAGGCGCCGACGACGACGCTCACCGGGGCGATCGAGGCGTGCGGGGCGTGCGCGTCCTGCCGGCTGATCGGGGCGGGGCCGGCGGCGGCGGGGGAAGCGGGGGGCGGGACGGCCGACGCGGACGACGAGGCGGCGCTGGCGTCGGCCCACCCGGAGCTGCACATCATCACGAAGGAACTCGCGCGGTACAGCGACGAGCGGACGGTCCGCGAGCGGAAGCTGACGCAGATCCCGGTGGACGTGCTGCGGACGGCGCTGCTCGAGCCGGTGTACCGGCAGTCGCGGATGCCGGGGCGGCTGGCGAGCAAGGTGTTCGTCGTGGACGAGGCGGAGCTGCTGAACCCGACGGGGCAGAACCTGCTGCTCAAGACGCTGGAGGAGCCGCCGGAGGGGACGGTGATCGTGCTGGTGACGGCGAGCGAGGATCGGCTGCTGCCGACGATCCGCAGCCGGTGCCAGCGGGTGGGGTTCGTGCCGCTGTCGGACGGGATCGTTCGGGAGTGGCTGAGGGGCGGCGCGGCCGCGGGGGCGCTCGCGCCGGACGAGCTGGCGTGGGTCGTGGAGTTCGCGCAGGGGTCGCTGGGGCGGGCGGAGCTGGCGATCCGTTACGGGCTCACGGAGTGGGCGCGGTGGGTGCTGCCCGACCTCGACCGCCTCGCGAAGACGGGCGCGACCCGCGACGGCTCGCTGGGGGCCGACATGGCGGAGCGGATCGACGCGTTCGCGGTGGCCTGGGTCGACAGCCACGACGGGGCGTCGAAGGAGGCGGCGAACAAGCTCGCGTCGGGGCTGATGTGGTCCGCCATCGCCACGCACGCGCGGAAGCGGATGCTCGAGCTGTCCGCGGGGCTGGACCCGGCCGACCCCGTCGCCGCGGAGGCGGCGCTGGGGCCGTGGCTCGGGGTGATCGCCGCGCTGGAGGATGCGCAGCGGCGGCTGGCCTCGAACGTCAACCTCTCCCTCGTGTGCGACCACCTCGCGTCGGTGTTCGCGCGGGTGCTGCGGGGGGAGCGGGTCGCGTCTGCCGGTATGGTTTAGCGCCGCGATCGGGTTGCGGCTGGGCCCGAACCGCGACGAATCGGCGTCGCCGCACGAAGAACTGCATGTCGTGGCTGCTCCTCTGGACGATCGTTGACTGGACCATCCGCGTGGTGATGGTGGTGGTGATCCTGCGCCGCCGGGCGCTGCCGGTGGTGTCGCTGGCGTGGCTGGCGATCGTGTTCGCGGTGCCGACGCTGGGGCTGCTGCTGTACCTGATGCTGGGGGTGAGCTACTTCACCACCCGGCGCCGGCGGCGGTCCCACCGCGCGGCACTCGGGCAGGGCCCGGGCCGGGCCCGCGGCCGCGCCCACGACCCGGGCCGCCTCAGCATCGGCGAGGCCCACCTCAACATGATCAAGCAGGCCCAGCAGGTCTCGGGCAACCCCATCGTGGGGGGTAACCGGCTGGACCTGATCGCCGACAACGACCGGTTCATCGATTCCCTCGTGGCCGACATCGACCGGGCGGAGCGGCACGTCCACCTGCTCTACTACATCTACCGGCCGGACTCGATCGGCCGGCGCGTCACCGACGCCGTCCTCCGTGCCAACGGGCGCGGCGTCACCTGCCGCATGCTCATCGACTCCGCGGGGTCGTGGCCGTTCTGGCGGTCGCGGGTGGACAGCGAGCTCCTCGCGGCGGGGGTGCAGCTCGTGCCGATGCTCCCGGTGGCGCCGTGGCGCCGCCGGCTCGCGCGGATCGACCTCCGCAACCACCGCAAGATCGCCGTCATCGACGGCCGCGTCGCCTACTGCGGCAGCCACAACGTCGTCGACGAGACCCACGGCAACCGCTGGGCCGGCCGCTGGGTCGACCTCTCCGGCCGCTTCACCGGGCCCATCGTCTCCCAGCTCCAGTCCGTCTTCCTCGACGACTGGCACTTCGAGACCCGCGAGCGGCTGGAAGAGAACGAGGACCTGTTCCCCCAGCACGACACCACCGGCCCGATCGCGGCGCAGGTCGTGCCCACCGGCCCGAACCACGAGGCGGAGACCTTCCGCCGGGTGCTCATCGCCGCGCTCAACGCCGCCCGCGAGCAGATCGTCATCACGACGCCCTACCTCATCCCCGACGAGCCGACGCTCCTGGCGCTGAGCATGGCGGCGGACCGGGGCGTGAAGGTGACGCTGCTCGTCCCCCGCCGGAGCGATCAGCCGCTCGTCGCCGCCGCGGGCCGGTGGTACTTCGACAGGCTCCTCGACGCGGGCATCGGCATCCACCACTACTGCGACGGGATGCTCCACTCCAAGACCATCACCGTGGACCACAGCTTCGCCCTGCTCGGCTCGGCGAACCTCGACATCCGATCGTTCGCGCTCAACTTCGAGGTCAACGTCCTGCTCTACGGCCGGGACGTGACCGACCTGCTCCGCTTCGCCCAGCAGCAGTACCTCAAGCAGTGCGTCCCGATCACCGCGAAGGAGTGGGCGAAGCGGCACCCGTTCAGCCGCTACCGGGACGCGGCCGCGGCGCTGCTCTCGCCGCTGCTATAACGTGCAGGCGGCGCGTTGGCCGCGGCCTTCCGGGTGCCCCGCAACCATGATGAAGTACAAGCTCATCGGCATCGACCTCGACGGCACGCTGCTCAACCCGCAGGG
>CAZKRE010000091.1:0-8040 GCA_964555075.1 uncultured Phycisphaeraceae bacterium | reverse complement strand
TGAAGTACAAGCTCATCGGCATCGACCTCGACGGCACGCTGCTCAACCCGCAGGGGGAGATCAGCTCCGCGAACCGCGACGCCATCGCCGCCGCCCACGACGCGGGCGCCATGGTCGTCCCCTGCACCGGCCGGGCGTGGCACGAGAGCCGGTACCTGTTCGACGACATCCCGGAGATCCGGCTCGGCGTGTTCGTCACCGGCGCCTGCGTCGCCGACATGGCCACCGGCGCCAGCGTCGACCTCTCGCTGATCGAGCCCCACCTCGCGTTCGAGATCGTCGAACTGCTCAAGGACGAGCCCGACGCCGTGCTCGCCTTCCGCGAGTCCGCCCACACGGGGCACCATTACCTCGTCACGGGCAACGGCGAACTCGGCGACAACACCCGCTGGTGGTTCGAGATCAGCCAGGCCGAGGTCCACTTCCAGAAGCACGTCACCCCGGAAGACCTGCACCACACCCTCCGCGTCGGCATGATCACCACCGGCCGCGACGCCGCACGGCTCCGGGTGAAGGTCCAGGACGCGCTCGGGGACCGGGTCATGGCCCATCAGTTCGCCGCGCTCCGCCGCGCCGACCCGGACGACGCGCTCGCCGTCTTCGAGGTCTTCGCCGGCGACACGCACAAGTGGCGCGGCCTGACCTGGCTCGCGTCCCAGCACGGCATCGAGCCCCACGAGATCGCCGCGATCGGCGACGAGGTCAACGACCTGATGATGCTCCGCGAGGCCGGCTGCGGCGTCGCGATGGGCAACGCCGTCCCCGAAGCCCGCGCCGCCGCCCGCTGCCACACCCGCACCAACGCCGAAGACGGCGTCGCCCACGCGATCCACCAGATGCTCCGCGGGGCGTGGTAGGCCACCCCGCAGCGTCGCCGGGGGGGGCGTCGCGGGGCGGCGGCGAACCCGTTCGCCTCTCACGACCTCCCGACGCCGGTACCATCCGCCCATGAACCAGCCCCGCGTCGCCGTTCCGATCCGCCGCCTGCGCCCCGCCGCCCAGTTGCCCGACTACCAGACGGAGTACGCGGCGGGCATGGACCTGCACGCCTGCCTCGACGCGGACGTCACGCTCGAGCCGGGGGACATCCGTGTCGTCCCCTGCGGCTTCGCGATGGCGGTGCCGGCGGGTTTCGAGGCGCAGGTTCGGCCGCGGTCGGGGCTCGCGAGCAAGCACGGGATCTCGATGCCCAACGCCCCGGGCACCATCGATGCCGACTACCGGGGCGAGGTGATGGTCCCGCTGGTGAACCTCGGGCGGGCGGCGTTCGTCGTGTCACACGGGATGCGGATCGCGCAGATGCTCGTCCTGCCCGTGCCGCGGACAGTGTGGGAAGAGGTCGAAGCGCTGCCGGAAAGCGGGCGTGGGGCGGGCGGATTCGGCCATACGGGAGCGTGAGGGGCGTCCCGTCGTCGTGTCTGAAGTGCGCTCATCAGCCCGACTTCACACATCCTGTGATTCCGGAAGAAAAACATCCGGAAAAATCCTAGAAGTTGTATAGAATCTTCCCCGCCTGCACGATGAAAGAGTAGCGGCCGGCGGCAGCCGGATCGCTCGAACCCTGCGCAACCCACGCCCCGCCGCCCCGGCCGCCTCACTCGCCGGGGACAACCCCCGAGGCCAGACGTGAAGCTGTTCCTGCGCTGCATCCTCGTCCTCTGCGCCCTCTTGGCGCTGCTCAGCGGCTGCGTCACCGAGATGGTGGCGGAGCAACTGGTCACGCCGCCCAATCTCCGCAACGTCGCCTACTACCCGACGATCCGGGGGGGCTCGCTCTTCGACGAGTCGTACACCGTCCGCGTCGGCCCGCCGCTGGCGACGCTCCGGTACTTCGTCATTCACCCCAAGGCGGTCCAGGTGGCGTGCGCCCCGGATGACTCGCTGCTCCCGGAGGTGACGCCGATCCCGGGCCACCGGAACGTCGAGGTCCGCCTCGGGCCCGCGCGGACCGGGCCGGGCGAGGGGTGGTTCTCCGTGCTGCGGTACGGCCTGCCGGCCGCGGCGGTGCCCGCGACCAGCGAACTGCGGCCCGAGCCCCTGGGCACCGTCATCCTCCTCTCCGGCCACTCGTCCGCGCTGCGGCGGAACCCGTACCTGCTCCCCTTCGCAGGCGTCTTCGCCGATGCGGGCTACCGCGTCGTCGTCGTCGAGCAGCGGGGACACGGCGACTCGACCGGCCACGCCATCTCCTACGGCGTCTGGGAGTCCCAGGACCTCTCGCAGGTCATCGACGACCTGGAAGACCGCCGGCTGCTCACCGGCCGGATCGGCGTCTTCGGGCACTCGATGGGCGCGGCCGTGGCGATCCAGGCGGCGGCGGTGGACCCGCGGATCGACGCCGTGATCGCCGTCGCCCCCTTCGCCTCGCTCCACGAGGAGGTGAAGGACTTCGCCTCCTGGAAGGTGCCGTACCTGCGGTGGCTGCTCAACGACGCGGTGCTCGGGGCGGCGGTGAATCGAGCGGGCAAGGTCGCGGGGTTCGATGCCCGCGCCGCCAGCCCGGTCCAGGCCATCCGGGTGACCAACACCCCCGTGCTGCTCATGCACGGCGACGCGGATGACATCGTCCCCGTCCGCCACAGCCGGATGATCAAGCAGGCCCGCCCGCAGAACACGCGGCTGGTCGTCTTCCGCGGTGCCGACCACTGGTCGATGATGAAGGTGCAGTTCAACACCTTCCGCGACATCGCGCTCGATTGGATGCAGGACCGCCTGAACCGCCCGGCCGACCTGACCGAAGAGCCGATCCGCGCCGGCCTCGAGCCGGTGGGGGAGCGGGGATGAGGTGGCGGGGCGTGAGGCGTGAGGCGTGAGGTGCGGTTTCGAACCTTTCCCGCCTGCATCGCCTACTCACGCGGTACCGTCTACCCCCACCCTCTACGCTTCCCAAGCCCTCCCGCCCCCTCACCTCGCCAGCTTGAGCTGCTTGTTCTTCCGGCGTTCCGCCATGTCCACCAGGACCCGCTGGGCGACGGTGCACTTGCGGATCACGCGGTTGAGCAGCGCGATCATCTCCAGGGTCTCCTCCGCGGACGGGGTTTTGCCCCGGCAGGCGGAGCGGACCTGGTCCATCGAGTCGGCGGCCGCCTTCACGGCGGCGCAGGAGGCGTCCATCGCGTCTTCCGCGTCGATCCGGCCGTCCTGATTGAAATCCAGTTCCAGTTCCGCCCGGGTGAAGTGCCACTGCGTGCCGGAGGTGAAGCAGGTGAGCAGTTCCTCCTGAGCCCGCGGGTGGGTGAGGTGCCGCAGGAGCAGGCGGACGGAGTTGAAGTCGGGCTGCGTCTCGCCGGAGATCCAGCGGTAGACCGTGGAGGTGGAGACCCCCGCCAGTTCCCCGAGTTCCCGGGCGCTCGTCCACTTCTGCTCGATGATCCGCTGCAACGTCTTGTCAAACATGCGCATGAACCCCCGTGAGGACTCGCGGGCGGTGCGGGTCTTCCCGTCACCAGAGGCGACGCGTCTCACGCCGCGTCACCCCTATGACGCCAACCTACCGGCGTCGGTTCCACACGGTTGCCGAGCTCGCGGGGTGACGTCCCGGATCTGCGACAGCGGCGCGGCAGGCGACTACGGGTCAGACGCACGAGCGAACGGTTTTGATGCAGCGCCCCCCCCGAGCGGCGACGTGAGACATCGCGGACGCCGCCGGGTTTCGCGGGCCAGCGACGCCGGTCCCGCGGAGCGGGCTCATGTTGGGTCCGAGACGGGCTACGTCGTGGCGGGGTCGGCACCCGGCCAGCCGTCGAAGACGAACTTGCCGTCGCGGCTGATGACCTCCCCGTCCACCTCGATCGTCCCGCCCGGGCGGAGGTCGCAGACCATGTCCCAGTGCAGGCCGGACTTGTTGCTGTTGCCCGTCTCGGGGTAGCCGGCCCCGACCGCGGCGTGGAACGTCCCGCCGATCTTCTCGTCGAAGAGGGTGTTCTTGGAGTAGTCGGTGATGCTGTAGTTCGTGCCGATGGCGATCTCGCCGAGGTAGCGGGCGCCGTCGTCCTGGTCGAGCATGGCGAGGAGGAAGTCCTCACCACGGCCGGCCTTGGCCTCGACGACCTTCCCGCGCTCGAAGCGGAGCTCGATGTCGTGGACCTCCCGGCCGTGATAGACGGCGGGGAAGGAGTAGCGGACGACGCCGTTGACCCCGCCATCCTTCGCCTTGAGGTTGGGCCCGGTGAAGACCTCGCCGTCGGGGAAGTTCTCGTGGCCGCAGCAGTTGATCCACTTCATCCCCTCGACGTCGACGGCCAGATCGGTGCCGTTGGCGGCGCGGAGGCGGACCCGCTTCTTCCCGTTGAGGTAGTCCACCACCTTCTGCTGCCGGGCCTCGATCTCGCGCCAGACCGCGACCGGGTCGGGCTGATCCAGGTGGCCCGCGGAAAAGACGAAGTCCTCGTACTGCCGGAGCGACATCTCCGCGTCCTGCGCCGACGCCTCCGTCGGGTACTGCGTGCCGCACCACTTGAGCTCCCCCTTGGCGGCACGGTTCATGAAGATCTCCATGACCTCCATCCGTGCGGTCGAAGCGATCGCCTGGCGGCGGGGATCGACACGGGAGAGCGACTTCGTGTTGGTGTCCGCCCAGAGGCCGATGCTCACGTCGATCTTCCGGATCTCATCGACCGCGAGCGGCGAAACGTGCTTGAGCTGCTCCTCCGTGGCGTGCTCAAAGAAGATGTCCTGCAACGAACCGGGGGCACACTTCACGTACGGGTGGGCGCCCACCTTGAGCGCCGCCTCGTAGATGGCCTCCAGCAGCGGCAGGGCGATCGGCTCGCCTGAGAGGCGGACGAGTTGCCCGGCCTTGATGCCGGTCGAATATTCCACGAGGACGCGGGCGAGTTGGTCCAGACGGGGGTCGCGCAAAACCGGTTCCTTTCGGCACGAACGGGGCAGCCTCATCCTATCGCGCACCGGTTACGCCATCGCCCGATGCGTCTTTCATCCTAAGACCCGGCGGCGACGGCGGCCGGGCGGGGGAGAATGACAGGTGACTGGCGCAGCCACTGGTTTTTAAGAATGGAGGCCGCCCGTGGACAGGTGCAACTCCCGCTTTGGTGAGAGTTCGGCTTGGCGGATTTTCCCGCTGGGCGTCGTCGCCGGCGCGATCGTCGTCCTGATCCCGCTGCTGACCTACCTCGTGCTGACCCAGCCGGACGGGCTGACGATGGACGTGGCCGTGTTCGTCGTCGGGGCGTTTTCCGTGGTTTTCGCGTTCGTGTTCCTGCTCCTGGGCTTCCTGTGGGTGGCCCAGTGGGCGACGGAGGAGGCGGACGAGCGGGGCGAGGCCCCCGCCGCGCGCGGCTGATAATCAAAAGACACGTGACTCCGTGGTTGGCGCTGCCGATCAGGTTGGATAGGGTGGTCGCAGTTGCGCCGGGGTCACCCCGCAGAAGGAGCCAGGATGGCTTCGGATCACCTCTCGGATGCCTCTCCCACAAAGGGCCTCGGCCCGGCGGGTGGGGGCGTTGCCGAGCCCGGCGAACGCCGCCCATCGGGGCCGCTCAATCACAACGCCGCGGACCGCCTCCCCCCCGTCGAAGACGCCGCCGCCCGCACCACGCCGCCCATCGCCGTGATCGATCCAGCCGCGAGGAACGGCGGCTTCGGCACGCTCCTCGAACCCGCCCTCCAACGCGCCTGCGGCGGCCGGCTCTCCCCGGTCAGTTGGTTCCGCACCGACTGGCAGCGCGGCGGCGCCCTTACCGGGTACGCCAGCTTCACCGGCGACGACGGCCAACCCCACCCCGCGGTGGTCAAGCTGCCCGTCCCCCCGTGCGAGCGCTTCTTCCTCACCCGTCTGCAGACGCCCGACCTCCCCGACGCCGAGCCGGTCGTCCCCCGCGTCTTCGCCCACGGCGAGGCGCTCAACGGCTACGACCTCGCCTGGGTGGTGATGGAGCGGCTGCGGCACGGGCCGCTGGGCCCCCAGTGGGACGGGCGCGAGTTCGACCTGCTCGCGGAAGCCGTCGGGCGGTTCTATCACGCGACCGAGTCGATCCCGCGGACCGGCGAGGTGCTGCGCGAGGACTGGGAGGGGCTGCTGGCTCGCAGCCGGCAGCACGCGCAGAACCACGCCCTGCCCCACGCCCAGCACTGGAACAAGGTCCTCAAGGCGACGGGGAAGAGGCTCTCGGGCTGGTTGAAGCTCTGGCACGACCGCCCGATCACCGGCTGGTGCCACGGCGACCTGCACCTGGGCAACGCCATGACGCGCGACGCGCCGCCGGACGGGCCGGCGCTGCTGTTCGACTTCGCCAAGACTCGCATGGGTCACTGGGTCCAGGACGCGATCTACTTCGAGCACCTGTTCTGGGGCCGGCCGGACCGGCTGCGGGGCCGGAAGCTCGCCCGGCAGGTGGCGCAGGCGCGCAAGCGGCTGGGGCTGGCGGTGGACCCGGATTGGGCCCGTCTCGCCGACATCTACCGGGCCCTGCTGGCGATGACGACCCCGACAAGGCTCGGTCATGACGGCGACGCCTCCCACCTCGCCGCCTGCCTCGCGGTGCTCGAGCGGGCGCCGGCGTAGCAGCAGCGGGACGCCCCGGTCGCGACGGGAGGACAGCGTCTGTCGAGCCGTCCCCGCGGGCGGTGCATTCGCTAGAGTGACGCGATGGCCCGTGGATGCCGCATCGCCGTTGCCAGCGTCTGGTTCCTCGTTGGCGTGACGTTCGCCGCCGTGTCGGTGGCGCAGTCGGTCCCGCCGCGTGAGGTGGAGTCGCGCTCGGCCAACCAGCACTGGCGGGCGGTCGTGGAGCCGGCCGACGCGGTCACGGCCGCACGCGTCCGCGTCAGTCGGCACCCGGAAGACCGGGAATCGTGGAGCGTTCCCCTGACGAACGCCGTCTCCCCCGCCGACGTGTACGTCACGAACGACGGTCGCCGTGTCGTGACGGTGGGGAATCTCGGCCGGCCGGGGTTGGGGGACGACGCGGTTGCCATCTATGGCCCGGACGGGCCGCTCGAGCGGTACTCACTCGCCCAGGTGCTCGGGGTGGCGGAGGGGGCGGTCGGGGCACACCCCGACGTCCTGCCCGCGGCAGACGGGTACCGCTGGCGCAGCGGGGCGGAGATCCTCCTCCAGGACCCCGACGAGCCCGCAGGCTTCTGGATCTGGCTGCCGGGCGCCCGCAAGTGGGTCGGCTGGGAACTCGCCCACGGCAAGCCGCTCGACCTCGACCCGCAACGCACGGCCCGGCTCAACGCGCTCCTCCGCGCCCGGGGGATCGCCCGCCTCGCCTCCGAGGAGCGATGGGACCCGTGGCAGTCGGCCCGGTACTGGCCGCTCGAGACGCTCGCCTACCAGCGCCAGCCCCAGGACCGCGCCCACCTCGAGCGGGCGCTGGCGAGCCCGCGGTTCCGCACCGGTGAGCTGACGGTCGTCCGCGACGGGCGAGAACGTCGCTGGCACGTCGGCGAGGCGCCGCTGCGACGCGAGGCCGACCGGCTCCTCGCGGAGTGGGACGGGCAGCCCATCGCGCGGGACGACACGGGCGAGGCGATCGGCGCCCGGCTCGGTGCCGTGCGCGGAGAACTGCACCTGCCACGCACGCCCGGGGGGGGCGGGGTGATCCAGGTGCTGCTCCTGCCGCTGGACGAATCGCTGCGGCCGCGCGCGCCGCTCCCCGTCCAGCGACTCGACATCGACATTGCGACCGCTGGGCCGGGCCAGCGCGTGCCGTTCCGTGTCGGCACGGTGACGCCCGGCGACTACCGCGTCCTCGCGATCTGGGGAAAGCACCCGGCGAATCGTGACTTCGCGCTCTACGAGCCCTCGCCGGGCGAGTGGCTCTCGGTCGGGCCGACGATCCGGGTCGAGGCGGGTCGGCTGACCGACGTCGGCACCTTCGGCGCCGGCCGCGTCGCCCCGACCTCCCGCTGATCGCGTTCCAAGGCCCCGGCGCCGGAACGAACGGAGGCCGCGCCTCGGGGGAGACGCGGCCTCGGCCGTGGTTGCAGTGGTCGATCGGGCGGTCACACCGCCGCGGCGGCGGCCTTGGCGGAACGCTCCTCACGGCGGCGGTCGCTCTCCTTGAGCTTCCGCTT
>CAZKRE010000090.1:0-12775 GCA_964555075.1 uncultured Phycisphaeraceae bacterium | reverse complement strand
CGCGGGGCTTTACTCCACCACCATCTCCCGCCGCGGGGTCGGGGCGGGGGCGTTGAAGAGCGCGTGCCACGTGGAGAACAGGCCGTCGATGCTTTGCAGGCCCGCCTTCGGGGCGTCGAGCGTGCCGGTGACGCGGATGCCGACGAGGCCGTCCTTGAACGCGTGGATCACGTCGCTGACCAGGCCCAGGTCCGGGGCGGTGAGGTTGCGGGTGACAAGGTCGAGGTCGATCTCGCGGGTGGGGAAGTCCATCGTGCCCGAGCCGGCGATGGCGATCGTCGGCGACTCGAACCGCACCGAGTCGAAGAGGACCGTGTCGCCGACGACGAGGTACCGCGCGCCGGCCCGGTCGAAGGCGCGGTGGCTCGGGAGGCTGAGGTTGCCCGCCTGGAGGATCGCCATGGTGAGCGGCCGCTCGAACAGGGTCGCGTCGCGGACCTCGAGCGCCCCCCGGCCACGCCGCGTCTCCGGCCGGCCCCGCTCCGCCTCGATCGCCAGGCTCGCGGAGAGCTTGCCGGACGCCGAGGTGAGCATCCCGAACGCGCCGCCCCCCCCCGGCCCCTCGCCCGCGTCCGCGTCCGCCCGGGGGGCGGGGGCGGGGTACGCTGTCGGGCGGATCATCGGGTCGACGTCGACGCCGTCGAGGGAGAAGTCGAACCAGAAGGTGCCCGGGTCGTCGAGCTGGAGCGCCCCCCGGCCGACGAGCGCCCCGCCGTAGACGTGCCCGAACATCTCGTCGAGGTGGAGCGCGTCGGGCGACCGCGGGTCGCTGCCCAGGTGCAGCGACAGCGGCTGAACGAGCCGGTCGACGACGCGGGCGCGGTCGGCGTCGAGGCGGATGTCGAGCGTCGGCCACCGGGCATCGCCCCGGCGGATCGCGTTGATCGCCAGCCGCCCGTCGAGCCCGGTGACGGCCACGCCCACGTCGGCGGCGGCGCCCGACAGGGTCAGCAGCCCGTCGAACTCCAGCTCCCGCTCGCCCGTGCGCGGGCGGTCCCGGGTGACGAGCGTCGAGGTCAGGCGGTAGCCCCCTTCGAACCCCAACCCATCCACGACGTCCGCAACCGCCGTCGGCAGCAGCGCCCGCCCGAGCGGCCCCCGCCCCTCCCCCTCGGCCATGATCCGCACCGCCACCTGCGTCTCGTTCTCGTATTCCACCCGGCCCGACACCGTGGCCCGGCCCCCCTCGATGGGGACGCTGACGTCGCGGACGTCCGCGTACCGGGGCCGCAGCACGGCCGTGCCGCCGACATCGGGGAACGACACCCGCTCGCCGCGGAGGTCGAACGCGACGGTCTGAGGCTGGAGCGTGAGGGTGAAGTCCTCGGGGCGGGTGGGGGTGGCGGTCTGGTAGTCGAGCTCGCCGTCGATCCGGCCGGCGGGGTTCCAGCGCCTCATCACCGCGTCCAACCCGGGGCGGGAGGGGTGGTCTGGCGGGATCAGGTCGAGCAGCGCGGGGGTGAAGTCGAGCCGGGCGGCGCTGATGCGGGCGTCGGCGTCGAGGTAGTCGTCGGCCCAGCCGATCCGGCCGCTGACGCCCAGCCGGGTCTCGCCCGACTGCCCGGTGAACGTGTCGAGGGTCAGGCTGGTGCGGCGGATGGAGAGCGAGCCGCTGAAATCCCGGAGCACGAGCGCGTCGTCGAGGACGCGGAGCGAGCCGTCGGCGAGGTGGACGGCGAGGTCGAAGTCGATGTCGCCGTCGGGATCGTTGAAGACGCGCCCGTCGCCCACGAGGGTGCCCGCGAGGCCGAGCTGGCGGATCCAGTCCGCCTGCGTGTCGGGGAGCGACGCCAGGAGCACGCCGTCGATGGGCATGCGGACGCGGTCGAGGCGGATCGCGGGGGCGTTTTCGCGGCCCGGGCCGTCGATGCGGCCGGTGACCAGGGCCCCACCGCCGGTGATGCCGGCCGCGGCGACGTCCCGGAGGAGGACCTCGTCCTGGGAGATGACGATGGTCCCGCCGCGGCTGCGGAGGGGGTAGGGCCAGTGGCGCATGAGCATCCCGGCGCCGGTGGTGTCGATGGTGGTGGTGACGTCCCACTTCACCTCGTGGCCCAGCGGGCGATGGATCCGCACGGTCGCGCTCACGCGGCCGCCGAGGGTGAAAACCGGCGCGTCGCCCGGGTCGTCGGCCCCGGCGCGGAACACGCCCCGCTCGCGCAGCCGGTCGTACGCCGGCTGGTGCAGGAAGGTGTCCATCACCTTGCGGTGGTCGTCCTCCATCGCGCCGGTGAGGTGTTCGTCGACGGCGATGTCGGTCGCGGTGACGGTGACGTCGACGGAGGCGCCGTCACCGGGGGGCTCGATCTTGCCGCGGATGGCGAGCGTCCCTCCCCCGGGGGCGTCGCCGGAGAGTTCGAGATCGACGCGTTCGTCGTTGAAGCGGATGTCGCCGCGGACGTTGACGAGGGGGTAGGGGAACTTGACATACCGCCCGCTGCCGCGAACGACGTGGAGCACGCCGTCGTAGGCGACCTCCCCCCCGCGGCTGTCCCGCCGGGTCGAGGCCTCGATCCAAGCGGTGCCCGCGGGCGAGAAGCGGTCGTAATGCTTGCGGAGCCGGGGCGGCAGGTGCGCGACGAAGTCGGGGCTGTCGGTGAGCGTGAACTCCTGCGTCCGGGCGGTGAGGTCGAAGGCGGCGTCTTCCGCGAAGCCGCGGATCGTGCCGGCGATGGAGTAGCGGGTGCCCTCGAACGACCCGACGAGCTTCTGGATGCTGATCGTGTCGCGGACGATGACGATGCGTGCGTCGACCTCGGAGAGCCGTGGCGCGAGCTCGCCGTAGGGCAGCCGCAGCCCGCCGCGGGCGAGTTCGATCGTGGCGTGCAGGCCGACGGCGGGGTCGGAGTCGAAGGCGACGTCGATCCGGGGGATCGATCCCTCGGGCTGCAACCGGTCCCACCAGTCGCGTAGCCCGCGGGGCAGGAGGTTGCGGTGCGGGTCGTCGATCTTGAAGTGTTCGAGCTGCGCCCCCACGCGGCGGGCGGAGAGGTCGAGCACGCCCCGGAGCGTGAGCGGGTCCCGGCCCGACCGCTGCTGGCGGAGAACGAAGCCGTACGCCCCGCCGGCGTCGGGGTCCTGCGTGAGCGTCCCGTCGAGGCGGAGCTCTTCCAGCGGCTGGAACTCGCCCGCGTCGATCTCGCCGAACCGCAGCACGCCGCGGCTGACGAACACCTCCGGCAGGCGATCGGGCAGCCGGAAGTCGCCCGCCTCGTCCTGGGGGAGCATCTGGAAGTTGTACCGCCCGGTTTCCACGTCCTCGGTGATGTGGATCGTCGGCTCACGGAGGACGAGAGCGCCAGCCTCAATCCGGCCGCGGAAGAGGCTCCCGGCGGCGGGGTTGAGCATGACCTCCTCGACGTCCAGAAGCCGCGCCGCGCCGGGCGGCGCGCCGGGGACCGAGAGCCGGACCCCCCGCAGCGTCAGCTCGCCGTTCCAGCGGAGGAAGGCGGACTCGACCTCGGCATCGACGGAGGAGAAGCGTTCGATCGCCGTCTCGACGAGGCCCGCCAGGCGCTGGGGTCGGGTGACGTAGAAGAGGCCCGCCCCGAGGAGTGCGGCGAACATGGCCGCCGCCCAGGTGAACCGGCGGAGCCACTTCCGCCCCCGACGGGGGCGCGGGTCGGGCTGGGTTCGGGCTGAGGCCGGCTGTTCCGCCACCGGGGGTGCATCCAGAGAAGGCTGGTGATTCTACGATCGGTCCGGGGTCGGGCGTGCCGCCAGTCGCTATCCTGCCGTGCCACTCCGCACCCCCCTGGAGGCCACGGCCATGGAAGCCGGAACCCACATCACGTACGACGACTTCGCCAAGCTGGATCTTCGGGTCGGCACGATCGTGTCGGCCGAGCCGCACCCCAACGCCGACCGGCTGCTGAAGCTGCAGGTGGACCTGGGCGAGGGGCAGCCGCGGCAGATCTGCGCGGGCATCAAGCAGTTCTACCCCGACCTCGAGGCGCTGGTCGGGCAGCAGATCGTCGTGGTTGCGAACCTCGCGCCGCGGACGATCCGGGGCGAGGTGAGCAACGGCATGCTCATGGCCGCCAGCGTGCGCCACGACAACGACGAGGCGCCGCAGGACGTGGTCGTCCTCCGGCCGCACAAGACGGTGCCCCCCGGCTCGCAGGTCGGCTAGGCCGCGTCAGCTCGCGGATGCGGTCGCGCCCGCGGCCGCGTCTTGCCCGGCCTCGTCCTCCAGGCCCTCGCCCGCGTATCCGATCCGCCGGGCGATCGCCCGGACCGAGAACGGGTTCTCGTCCAGGCTGTCCCTCAGGAGCACGCGGTCAACGCTGGCCCCGATGAACGGGCTTCCGGCGTTCTGCTCGTAGCTGTCCCGCGTGATCGGCTCGTAGGAATCGACACGGTAGACCGCCACGCTCAGCCGCTCCGCGACCGGCGCCCCGCCGATCCGGGTGGGCGAGTCGAGCTCGGCGAGAGAGCCGGTGGTCGCCCCCTCTGCGCCGACGGCCTCCTCCGCGGTTGCGAACATCGCGTCCAGCAGCGCATCGGACTGCCCGATGCCCGGCAGCGTCGGCGTGACGAGGCCCATGCCCATCATCGACTGCTCCCGGCGGGAGACCGGCCCGACGCCGAGCATCGGGGCGTCCAGCTCGCTGTTGAGCGTCTCGAGGCCCCGCTCCCGCGCCGCCTGGACGAGCTGGGGCAGCTCGCTCTCGAGCCGCTCGAACGCCCGCAGCCGCCGCCAGTCGTCCGCCACCTCGGCCCGCACCTCGTCGAGCGACCCGGGGGCGCGGGACGGCTGGACGTCCACGAGGCGGAACACGAAGTAGGACCCGTCGAACGCCCGCAGCGGCTCGCTGGGCAGGCCGCGCTGCAGCCGCAGCGGCGTCAGCGGATTGTCGGCGGCCGGCTCGAGTTCGCGGGCGCTGGCGACGTAGTCGGAGAACGAGATCCCCGTCCGCCCCGCCAGTTGCGACAGCCCGATGCCCGGCAGGTCGGTCAAGGCGCTCGTGGGGACCCAGCCATCCGTGAATCGCTGCACCACGGGCGTGATCCCCGTCCGCTCGGCGACCCGCTGCGCTACCGCGTCCAGCGAGATCGGCTCGAAGTCGGCCGGGACCTCGGCGTACTGCGCCCCGCGCGTCAGCCCGCGCGCCGCGGGGTCTTCCTGCATCGCCACTTGGGCGACCTTCGCCGCCTGCGCCGCCTGCTGGTCCGCCTGCTGCCGACGCAGGTCCGACATCACCCGGTCCCGCGCCTGCGAGTAGGTCGTGTCGGCCTCGCCCGCGTCCGGGTCTGCGTAGCGGGACCTGTTCTGCTCGAAGTAGTCGATCGCGTCCGCCTCGTCGATCGCGACCGTCGCCCGCACCGCCTCGGCCGGGACTTGAACCCACTCGATCTTGACCCGAGGGGGCGTGCGGTAGCCGAACCCGTAGGGGTCGTCCTCGGACTCGCCGGGGAGGCTGTCGCGGTGACGCTCGAAGAGCTCGCGGAGCTGCTCATCGGTCGGGTCGCCGACCTGGTCGAGGTACCGCTCGTGGCCGACGAGCACGACCTCGCCCGCCAGCATCGCGCGCTGGCTGGCGATGAAGTGGGTCAGCAGCGGCTCGCTGAGCCGGGGCGAGCCCTGGGTCAGCGGCAGGACCTGCATCGCCTGCATCGGGTCCACCTGGAGCATCTGGTACGCGAACATGGTCATCTGCATCCGCGTCTGCAACGGCGTGTAGGCCCGGCCCTGCACGAGGGGCAGGTAGTTCTGCACGACGATCCACCGGCGGACGGTCTCGCGGATCATGCCCTCCGTCGCCCGGGTCCGCTGCAGCATCTGCGCGATCTCCCGCGGGCCGACCTGAAGGTCCAGCAGCACCTGGTTCACCTCCGCCTCGCTCGCGGAGATCCCCATCAGCTCCGCCTCCCGCTGCATGAGCAGGTACTGCGTCGCCTCGTCACGCTGCTCGAGCGGCAACATCACCCGCAGCAGCGGGAACATCTGGAGCAGGTCCAACTGGTTCGCCGCCTGGACCCGGTCCGACAGCATGACGTTCTCGCCCCCGATCGTGCCGATCGTCGCGTCGCCCTGCTGAGGGGTGAACGTGCTCATCGGCAGGAGGAACGCGATCATCAGCAGCGTCCCGCCGACGGCGAGGAACCACTTGTTGTACTGGCGGAAAAACTTGAGCAAGGGAGAAGACTCCGGTGACGGTTGGACGGGGCAGTATAAGTTAGCCGCGGCCCTCGGGCCGCGTGGACGCTACCGGGTCATCATCGCCCCCCATGGCTCGGAGCTCTCCCGGCCGACGGGGCTCACTGCGAGAACAGGCTGTCCAAGGGGAGCGTGGGGCTGCGGAGGGTGAAGCCCTGGGGGACGAGGACGAGACCGATCGTCGTCTCGTCGTCGATCTCGTCGTAGCTGGCGACCATTTGCAGGAGCCAGCGGGGCAGGCGGCGGGAGAGCGAGACGTTGTACCGGTCGGCGTTCTCGTTGCTGAGGCTGATCCGGTGCGAGAACCGCATCGCGTACTTCGACGTCAACTGGTAGTTGAACCCGTAGGTCAGCCGCTGGCTGTCGAAGATGTCCAGCTCGTAGACGTCGACGAACGAGGTCAGGCGGGAGGTGTGGGCCATGGTCGCGCCGATCCGCCACTCGATGAGGCCGTTGGTCTCGAACGAGTGCGTCAGCTCGCCCGTGACGCCGAGCGTGTCGCTGACCATCCAGAGGAGCTGGGTGTGGAAGTGGTCGCCGCCGGTGGAGAACTCGGGGCGGTGGTCGAAGAAGCGGGCGATGCCCTCGCGGTCGGCCTGGTTCTCGTCGGGGTTGCGGTCGTCGAGGAGGGTGTGGGAGTCGTCGACGAAGACGGCATCGGTGCGGAGGACGAGCCAGTCGACGCTCCGCCACCGGCCCGGGCCGCCGCGCTGCGTCTGCAGCGTGTTGGTCATGCCGATGCGGTAGCCCGAGGCGTCGCTGATCTCCTCGACGCCGTAGTCGTAGAACGGCAGGTCTTCCGAATCGAGGGTTGAGGACGTGCCGAACACCGTCACCTCCGGGCGGAGGATGTGGCGGAGGCGGTGGACGTCGAAGAGCGCGTTGTCGACGCCGTCGAAGCTGCGGGAGAACTCCGTCGCCGCCCGCACGCCGACCTGCCCCCAGAAGCGGGTCTGGTCATCCTCGCCGGCGAACTCCGCGACCCGCTCGTCGTACGCCGTCAGCCGGCCGACCACGAAAGGCGTCACGTCCGCCGGCCCGAGGTCGATCGGGAGGTTCAGCTCGTGCCGCGAGTCGATCCGGGTCACCCAGTCGAGCGGGTAGCCGAGGTTGTCGTAGGCGTCGCGGAAACTCGACTCGAAGACCGTGAACGGCTGAGTCTCATCGAACAGGGGGCCATACACCGGGAAGAAGCCCGGCGTCTGAAACGCGCGGAACCCCCGCTCGCCCGGATCATCGTTGCCCGGCCGGATCCGCACCTGCCCGGCGCGGTTCTCCGTGAAGTAGGTCAGCCGGCCGCCCCAGAGCTCGGTGCCCGAGCGGAAGTAGCCGACCTCCGGGAGCTTCTCGACGCTGTAGCCGGGCGCCTGCAGCGTGGTGAGCTGCGGGGTCAGGTCGCTGAAGTCGTACTTCGCCAGGAGCGTCAGGGCCCGCTCGTCGACCTGGTTCTTGAGATAGATCGAGGTCTCGTATTCCTTCGCCTCGTAAGCCTCGTCGTCGAAGAACTCCTCGAGGATCGTGGGGTCGGAGACGTAGCCGGCCTCGAGCGAGAGTTCCCAGTTGCCGTCGAGCTCGTGGCGGTGCTGCCAGCGGAGAACGCCGCGGGTGTCGCCGTCGTGCTCGACGTCGAGGCGTTGGGCGATGTCGTCGGTGCCGTGATCGCTGGGGAGCAGGTAGGAGTTGAGGCTGCCGTAGTACCCATCCCGTTCGTAGTCGGTGATGACGCCGAAGCCCGGGCCGTGGTCGCCCTGGTAGTCGATCCGGGCGAGCAGTTCGACGCCCCGGGGTCGGGGCCGCCCACTGAGGGCGAAGACGTCCCAGAGGCTCTCGAAGATGAAGCCGTTGTGGTCGTTGAACTCGGCGTGGGCGCGTCGGAGCGGGATCTCCCGGTTCGCGCCGCCGATGGCGGGGAAGTAGAAGAGGGGCACGTCGCCCCACTTCGGCACCGCGCCCGTGGCGTAGTAGTAGTCCACCGCCCCGCCGGTGTCGTCCGCCGACCGCTTGAGCACGACCCGGTCCGCCGCGATCGCGAAGTGGGGCTCGGCGAACTCGCTGGTCGTCAGCAGCGCATCCTCCGCCCTGAAGCTCGTCGCCGACTCCTGCTTCACCACGTCCGCCCGCAGGTACAGCGGGATGTTCCGCCTCACGTCCCACGTGAACATCACCGCCTCGAGCAGGATCGCCTTGTTCTCCTCGAGGTCGAAGTACATCCGCGGGGCCCGGACGGTGAACCGCCCGTCGCTGATGACGACGTTGTCCTCGAGGTACACCCCCGCGATCGCGTCCGCGCCGAGCTGACCGGCGGGCGTGCCGGCCTCCGCGGCCTCGGGGTCGTGGCGGGTGAAGATCACCGCCCGCTCGGCGCTGAGCGCCACTTCCCGGCCGTCACCCTCGTAGCTCTCGTAGACGACCTTGACGCCGCCGATGAGCATGACCGCATTCTGCCCGGGCTGCCCGGTGATCCGGTCGGCATTGAGATAGACCGCGCCACGGGTCGGCAGGACCGTCTCCTCGGGCGGGATCTCCGCCGCGACGACCCGCTCGCCCGCCGTGCCGCGAGGGGGTTTGGGCTCGAGCCGGGGGAGGCGCTCGACCGCCTCGGTCAACTGCCGCCGGTCGAGTTCCTCGCGGACGGCCTGCCGCTGCTCCTCGACCCGGGGCGGGTAGAGCTCGACGTCCTCGGGCAGCTGCGCGAACCGCGCGTCCCGCAGGTTGCCTCGATAGCGGGCGGTTCGCGCGGCCGCATCAACCACGAAGGGGTCGGCCGGGGCCGAGGCGGCGCGCTGCAAGAGGTCGGTGACGAGCTGCACCTCGCCACGGGTCGACGCGGTCACGAGCAGCCGGGGCGCCGCCGCCGAGATGGCGCCCGTGCCGCCCATGGGCTCGGCGTTGTCGATGTAGATCGCGAGTGCGGACACGAGGTGGCCGGGCTGGGGGATCCGGTCGATCCGCACGACCGCTCGGCTGCCCCGCCAGCCGTAGCCGCCCATGCGGAAGCGGAAGTCCCCCTCGAGCAGCACGACGTTGGCGTCGCCGTCGCGCCACGCCGTCGCCCGACGAGCCGACACCTCGGCATCGGAGCGGAGCACCGGATCGGCGAGCGGGGAGTCGGGCGCGACCGGCGGCGGGACCTGCGTCGCCGCATCGCGAGCCGGGACGGGGGCCTCATCCTGAGCGTGCACGCCGGGTGCAACGATCGCGACGCCACCCGCCGCGAGCGTGCCGAGCAGCAGCGCGGTGTGAGATGTCCGCCAGGGCCGCGGAAGTCGGAACGGGTGCGGTCGTTGCAAGGGTCGCCAGCCCCAAGGGATTACGTGACGCGCGGAATATACGGGCCTCGTCCGCGTGCGGCAAACACCACGGACGTGCGGCGCCGCATTCGCATCCCGAGAGCCGTCGCCCTTGGGCGGCGCGGGCGCACCGTGACCCCGCCGCGTCGCGCAAGGGAGACGGCTAACCGGAGGCTTCTCGATCGATCGTTACATGACGAGGCGGGCGCCCTTTGGGAGTTCTTCCGTGAGGGCCGCGGCGCGCGAGACGCCCGGCTCGTGCTCGCCGAGCACGACGATCTGCCAGAAGTCGAACGCCGCCATCTTGAACCGGTACTGCACGTGCAGGTCGGCGCCGCTCATGCAGTCTTCCAGCGACAGGTCGCTCCGCCAGCCGATCTTCACGCACAGCGGGTTGAGCACCCGTTCGAACCAGCTCACCACCGGATTCGGGGACATGAAGTGGTTCAGCACGATGATCCGGCCGCCCGGCTTGAGCAGCCGCGTGGCCCACGCGACCAGCTTCTGCGGGTCGCTCACGACGCTGATCGTGTGGCTGATGACGATGTGGTCGAAGCTGCCATCCGCGAACGGCGGCCGCATCGCGTCCGCCTGGACGAGGCGGCACTGCTTGAGGCCCAGTTCATCCACCTTCTGAGCCGCTTTCCCGAGCATCCCCCCGGACAGATCCATCCCCACGACGGTGACGTTGTCGGGGTAATGCCGGAGCGTCATGCCGGTGCCCACGCCGATGTCTAGCACCCGGTCGCCTGGTCGGGCGCGGAGCTGCTCGATCGCGAGCACTTGGCGTCGGCGGACCAGGGCGCCGAACGTGTGGTCGTAGAAGAGCGCCCAGAGGTCGTACATGCGGCCGGTGCTGGGCTCGCTCATGCGGGCGGGGGCGGGTTTCATCGCGGTACTAGCTGCCTTCCGTGGGCCCGGGCGGGGCGTTGTCGGTCCCCGCGGCCACTGGCGCCGGCGAGACCAGCTCGCGGACGCGGTCAACCACCTTCGCGGGCTGGGCCTCCACGTTGCCCACAAACTCACCCGCCAGCTTTCCCTCCCTGTCGAATACGAGGATAGCCGGGACCACATAGTCGTTCCACCGCTCGCCGATTTCTCCGACGATGCGTTCCTGCTCGTCCGGCGAGGCGTCGATGATGTACGCCCCCTCCATCGCGTCGTGCTCCTGGAGAAACTCGATCGCCTGCCGCTCGTACTGACCGGGGCTGTCGATCGTCACGGAGATCGGGGCCACGCCCTCGCCCATCGCGTGGAGCGACGCGTGCAGTTCCGGGAAGATCGCGACACAGGGGACGCACCAGGTGGCCCAGAAGTCGACCACCGTCACCCTCCCCGCGGCCGCGTTATCGGCCACGACCTGCCGCAGCCCCGCCAGGTCAATCGACGGCAGGGTCTCCGCCGCGGCCGCCGCCGGCTCTGCGGGGCGGTCAGCAGACGGCGCCCCCTCCCCCGTCGAGCCATCGCCGCAGGCTCCGAGCGCCAACGCCATCGTCGCGACGGCCAGGCCCAGCCAGGAATCGTGTTTCATCGCCACACAACCTCCACCGATGTCCTAAGATTCCCTCGTGAAGCTTACGCTCAACGGCCAGCCCAGGGAAACACACGCCGGCACCGTCGGCGAGCTCGTGAAGGAGCTCGGCCTCGCGGGTCAGGCGGTCGCCGTGGAACTCAACCGCGACGTCGTCCCTCGCAAGCAGCACGACTCCACCCCGCTCAAGGAGGGGGACGTGCTCGAAGTCGTCACCCTCGTCGGCGGGGGGTGAGCCGGAACGGTTGCATGGAACACGTGCTCCCCGGAACAGGTGATGGCTGGACGAAACTTCGCGGCAACCAGGGCTGGCGCGACACTCAAGGGAACATCTGGAAGAAGGACCAGCTTCACAAAGACCATTGGGACGTGAGCGATCCCCGCACGGGCATGAAGCTTAGAGAGATAGACTTCACCGGTCGACAGATCTGGCCCGGTGGCCCCAAACAGCGAGGATCGAAGCCGCTATGACCGACCATCCCTACAAAGCCTATGAGAAAACCGCGACGTGGAAAGAAGTCGAGAAAGCCATCGAGGCGCTCGTCCGCAATGGCGACCTGGTGGAACAGACCCCGCGCCACTACATCGTCGGATTCATCACGCAGTCCATTTTTCGCCGCCGCCTGAAATCGAGCAAGCTGGCGTCGAAGCGCCGGATTTTCGCGCGGGCCGCATCGGTTGTCCGCGAAGCTGAGATGGCCCTCGTTGAGATGGAGGCCGATAGTCCGGCCAAGTGATTCACCCACGCGAAGCCGCCTCGCACCGAAGCCAATACGAACCGCCATGATGACCACGGCCACTCCACCCCAAAGCCTCGATCAGCCCCTCCGCGTGGGCGGCCGCACCAGCGGCTCCCGCCTCATCGTCGGCACGGGCAAGTACCCCGACTACGAGACGATGCAGCAGGCCCTCGACGCCTCGGGCACGGAGGTGGTCACCGTCGCCGTCCGCCGCGAGCGGCTCATCGACGAGCACGGCAAGAGCCTGCTCTCCTACCTCGACCTCAGCCGCTACACGATCCTCCCCAACACCGCCGGCTGCTTCACCGCCGACGATGCCGTCCGCGTCGCCCGCCTCGGTCGGGAAATCCTCGACCAGCTCGACAACCCCGGGAAGGAATGGGTCAAGCTCGAGGTGCTCAACGACAAGAAGACCCTCCTGCCCGATCCCGTCGGCACGCTCGAGGCGACGAAGGAACTCGTGAAGGACGGCTTCCAGGTCCTCTGCTACACCAGCGACGACCCGGTGATGGCGACGAAGATCAAGGAGGCCGGGGCGGCCAGCGTCATGCCCGCCGGCTCGCCCATCGGCTCGGGTCAGGGCGTGCTCAACCCCAACAACATCCGCATCATCCTCGAGCTGCTGAAGGAAGGCGATCCCGACTACCCCGTGATCGTCGACGCGGGCGTCGGCACCGCGAGCGACGTCACGGTCGCGATGGAGCTCGGCGCGGATGGCATCCTGCTCAACACCGGCATCGCCCACGCCAAGGACCCGATCCGCATGGCCCACGCCATGCGGCACGCCACCGCCGCCGGCCGCCTCGCCTACCTCAGCGGCCGCATCCCCAAAAAGCTCTACGCCACCGCGAGCAGCCCGTGGTCCGGCGTGATCAGCTACATCCCGGGGGAGTGAGCGATGAACCGCATCATGCTGCACCTGACTCGCTGCCGGTGACGTTGCTGCTCACGAGCGACTCGGGCGAGCGTGAGCCGACGTCGGCACTGGACCAGTGAGAGACGACCCCGTTTGGCACGAGGGGGAAGCATGGCGATCGCCGCCGCTGTCGAGACG
>CAZKRE010000089.1:0-13017 GCA_964555075.1 uncultured Phycisphaeraceae bacterium | reverse complement strand
GCGCACCGGGTGCGCCGCGGGGGTGCAGGGTTTGCGCGGTGGTGCGCGGTGTCGATTCTTGCGCGGGGGGCTGCGCGTGGGGGTGGATCGCCGGGGATCCCGTATTGGCGCGTTGGAGGGGGGTGCGGGGGCTCCGGGCGGCGGTTGGCACGGCGGTTGCGTTGTACGGGTCGACGGCGCAAGGACGCGCCCGACGAGGATGACGCCGTGCTCAACGCCCTGCCGAAGACGAACTGGCTGCCGCTGCTTCGAAGCATGGAGGCTTCGAACGGTGGCGACCGTGGCGCCGCGCTGCTGCGGCTCGCGACGCTGGCGGCGCAGTTGCACCGGGAGATGGAGGCGGAGGAGAACCTGGCCGCTCGCGGCCGGACCGCCAAGAAGGAAGATCGGGCCCACGGACGGGCCCGTGGCCACGTGGCATCCGCTACGGACAGCGGGCCGGAAGGCACGGAGGCCAACCGGTGAACTACGGGCTGTATCTTTCTGCTTCGGGCGTCCTGACGAACATGTATCGTCAGGACGTCTTTGCCAACAACCTGGCGAACTCGGAGACGGTGGGCTTCAAGCCCGACGCCCCGAGCATCCGCCAGCGCGAGCCCGAGGCGATCGAGGATCACCTGGGCTTCGGCGCGTCGCAGCGCCTGCTCGACAAGCTCGGCGGCGGGGTGCTCGCCGGGCCTCAGGGGATCCGGTTCGCCCCCGGCCCGATGCGGCAGACCGGCAACCCGTTCGACGCCGCCCTGCAGGATGACCAGTCGTTCTTCGCCGTCGAGGCCGGCGAGGGGAAGACCAGCTACACCCGCGACGGGCGATTCACGCTCAACGGCGAGGGGGCGCTGGTGAACCAGAACGGCCACGCGGTCCTCGGCGCGGCCGGCCAGCGGATCATCGTGCCGGGCGACACGAAGGCGCGGATCGACGCCCACGGCCGCGTCGTCGCGACGACCGGCGAGGTGCTGGGCCAGCTCCGCGTCGTCCGCATCCCCGACACGCGGCACCTGGTCAAGCAGGGCGGCGGCCTGTTCAGCTACACCGGCAACGCCGAGCCGGAGGTCGTCGCGGCGCCGGTGGTTCAGGCGGGGCACGTCGAGGGCAGCGGCGTCGACCCGATCAAGACGCTGATGGACATGACCAACTCGGGCAAGGCCGCGCAGGCGAACGCGGACCTGATCAAGTTCTTCGACCGATTGATGGAACACGCGGTGACGACGTTCGGTCGGATCGCGTGAGGGCGGAAGAAGCGTGGCCAGTAGCCAGTAGCCAGTAGCCAGTAGGCAGTAGCCGACAGGAAGCGATCCATGATGGGCGACATCAGACGGCCGGCTCGATCGTTTCGTGATCTGATTGTGTGGCAGAAGGCACACGAGATGGTGCTGGGAATCTACCGGATGACTCGCGGATTCCCCGCGGAAGAGCGATACGGGCTGACGTCGCAGGCACGGCGTGCGGCCGTCTCGACACCGGCGAACATTGCGGAAGGGTTCGGAAAGCGGACGAAGACGGACAAACGGCGGTTCCTCAGCATCGCTCAAGGTTCTCTCGAGGAAACCCGGTACTACCTCATCCTTGCAGACGACTTGGGCTACGCGGGAACCGAACAGTTGATGCAGCAGGTTGAGGAAGTCAGTCGCCTGCTCGTTGCGGCCGACCGAAGCCTCGGCTCCGACGATCGAATCTACTGACTACTGACTACTGACTACAGGCTACTCCTCCCATGGCAGTACAAGCACTCCACAGCGCAGCCACCGGCCTTTCGGCCCTTTCCACCGCGCTCGACGTGACCGCGAACAACCTGGCCAACGCCAACACGGTTGGCTTCAAGTCGGCGCGGGTGAACTTCGACGACCTGCTCTACCAGGAGAAGCGGCAGCCGGGCGTGGAGAACGCCAACGGCGACGAGCGGCCGGCGGGGCTCTACGTGGGCCTGGGCGTGAAGGTCGCCAACACGCAGTTCAACTTCTCGGAAGTCGGCGCGCCCCAGGCCACCGGGCAGCCGCTGGACTTCTACATCGAGGGCGACGGCTTTTTCCAGGTCGACATCCTCGAGGAGGAGGGCGGCGGCACGGGTTACACCCGGGCGGGCACCTTCTTCCGCAACTCCGAGGGGGACATCGTGCTGGGCAACAGCGACGGTCCGCGCCTCGAGCCGAACATCAACATCCCGCTTGAGATCAAGAACATCGAGGTGAGCAAGGACGGGACGGTCTACGGCTTCGACGGCCAGAACGCCGAGCCGCAGAACCTGGGTCAGATCGAGCTCTCGAACTTCGTGAACCCGCCGGGCCTGAAGCCGATCGGGGGGAACATCTGGATCGAGACGCCCGCGTCCGGCCCGCCGATCAACGGCGTCCCCGGCGAGGGGAACTTCGGCACGCTGCTGCAGGGCCACCTCGAATCGTCCAACGTCGACCCGGTGACCGAGCTCGTCTCGCTCATCAAGACGCAGCGGGCCTTCGAGATGAACAGCCAGACGATCCAGGCGGCCGATCAGACGCTGTCGGTCATCAGCAACCTCCGCCGCGGCTAGTCCGGGCGGGCTGACTGACTGGCTGACGCGGTGAGACCCCATCGGCGGAGCCGGTGGCATCAACAGGGATTGGACCCCATGCTCAGGACATTCGAACAAGGCGGAGTCGGCACGCGGCGAGGGTTGTGGGTCGCGATCGCGGCGGCGGCGACGCTGCTGCTGGTGGCGACGGTCGCCGGGGCCGACGAGATCCGGCTCCGCCGCGAGGTGGCGAGCCAGGGCCCGAGTGTGAAGCTCCACGAGGTGGCGGAACTGAGCGGCCCGCGGGCGGAGGCGCTCGCGGACACGGCCGTGCTGCTGTTCACCGAGGGGCAGGCCGAGGGGCGGGTGACGCTCGACGGCCTGCGGGCGGTGCTCGATTCGGCGGGGACGAACTGGGGCGTCGTCTCGCTCCGCGGGTTCGCGTCGTGCAAGGTTCACCGAACGGTGGGGGGGCTCGCGGGGACGGCGTCGCGGCCCGAGCCGGGCTCCGACAGCATCGCGGCGATGCCCGTTCCCGCCGACGCCCGCGACGCGGCGACGAACCCGGGGCAGCCGCTGGATATCGAGGCGGCGCTGAGCCTGAAGGCGCTCGTGCTCGACCACCTGGCGCAGCAGGCCGCCGCCGCTCCGCAGGATCTTCGGATCGCGTTCAGTGAGCGTGACGAGGCGCAGCTCGCCCGTAGTGCGCTGCGCGACCGTTTCGAGATCGAGCCGGTGGGCCGGAACACGCTTGGTCGGGTGCCGCTGACGATCCGCCGGTACCGGGGCTCCGAAGTGGCGGAGACGCTGCGGGTGACCGCGGACATCGCCCGGCGGAGCCTGGCGGTGGTGGCGACCGCGACGATCAGCCGCGGGACGCTGTTCACGCGAGACAGCATTGAGGTGCAGGAGCTGTGGGTGACCGACGCGCGGTCGCAGCCGGTCGCGGACCCGAAGCTGGTCATCGGTCAGACCAGCAAGGTGCTGCTTCGGCCGGGGACGGCCGTCCTGTCGGAGCACCTCGAGCAGCCGGTGCTCGTCCAGCGGGGGGAACTCATCACGGTCCGCTGCATCGTCGGGGGCCTCGTGATCCGGACGGTGGGGCGGGCGTCCGAGGCCGGGGCGTTTGATCAGATGATCCAGGTCCGCAACGAGGTGACCCGCGAGACGTTTGTCGCGACGGTCACCGGGCCGCGCGAGGCGGTTGTACGGCTCGATGAGGCCGCCGCCGCTGCTGCCACCACCACTCCCAACGCCGTTCCCGGAGCTGAATAATGAAGGTTTCCCGCCGCATCGTGGTTGTCAGTGCGCTCGCGTCGCTCACCCCGCTGGCCGGTCCGGTCGCCGAGACCCGGGCTCAGACGTCGTCGCTGTACGTGCAGCCGATGACGGTTGCCGAGCCGCCGCCGCCGACGTTCGGCCCGCGGCCGATGTCGTCGTCGCTCGCACCCGCGCTGCGGGGGACGAGTTTCACGACGGTGGACGCGGCGGAGCCGAGGCAGTTCGCGGTGCAGGATCTCGTGACGATCATCATCCGCGAATCGAGCCAGGTCGACTCCGAGAGCAGCCTGGAGACGCAGAAGGACGCCCGCTGGCGGGGCAAGGTGGGGGCGTTCCCCCGGCTGTCGCTGCGGGACCTGATCGATCTCGAGCTCAGGCCCAGCGACATCACCGATCCGGTCGAGGTGGACATCTCCTACGGGCAGAAGTTCGAGGGTGAGGGCGAGTACAGCCGCAAGGACACGATGAGCGACCGGATCTCGGCCCGCATCATCGACGTGAAGCCCAACGGGCTGCTGGTGCTCGAGGCCCGCCGGGAGACGAAGCACGACAAGGAGGAGCAGGTCGTGATCCTCACCGGCACCTGCCGGGCCGAGGACGTGAGCATCGACAACACGGTGCTCTCGACGCAGCTCTACGACATGCGGCTGAACAAGCAGCACAAGGGTGCGCTCCGGCAGACGACGAAGAAGGGCATCATCACCCGCGTGCTCGAGGGCCTCTTCAACTTCTGAATCGTCGGATTTTCGATCGCCGTGGCACCGCGTGTGCTTCTCTGCGGATGGATTCGCAGAAAGGGCCGAACAGGATGTTCAAACCCAGCAGCTTTTGCCTCTTTTCCCGCGCAGCCGGCGCAATGCTTGCGCTGCTCGCCCTCGCCACGCCGCTGCCCGCGGTGTACGTGCAGGACATCGTCCGGGTCAAAGGCTCGGAGTCGAACAGGCTCACGGGGATGGGGCTGGTCGTCGGGCTCAAGGGCACGGGGGACGGGGGCAAGTTTGCCCCCGCGATGCGGGCGCTGGCGCAGGTGATCGGGAAGCTCAACGACGCGAACGTCGTCGCCGCGGAGCTGGCGGACGCCCGCAACGTGGCGCTCGTCACCGTGTCGGCGGAGCTGCCGGGCGAGGGGGTCCGCGAAGGCGACAAGGTGGACGTGTACGTCGCGGCGATCGGGCCGGCGAAGAGTCTGGCGGGCGGGCGGCTCTTCATGGTCCCGATGATCGGCCCGCAGCCGAACTCGCCTGTCTTCGCCTACGCCGAGGGCGCGATCACGACCGAGGACGGCGCGACGCCCACCGTCGGCCGCGTCCCTCGGGGCGCGCAGCTCACCGCCGACATCCAGAGCCGGCTGATGGATCGCTACGGCCGGATCTCGCTGGTGATCAACCAGCCCAACGCGTCGTGGCCGGTGGCGAACAACCTGGCGAACCTGGTGAACGACCTGGTGGCGCCGGACGGCCCGCCCGTCGCCCGCGCGGTCGACCCGAAGAACGTGGTGATCGAGGTGCCCATGTGGCAGCGGGAGAACCCGGCGCAGTTCATCTCGCCGATCCTGCAGACCTACATCGACGCGTCTCAGGTCGCGGGCGGTGGCCGCATCGTGATCAACGAGCGGACGGGCACGATCGTCATCAGCGGCGACGTGCAGGTGTCGCCGGTGATCATCTCGCACAAGGGGCTGACGATCACGACGATCACGCCGCCGCCGGTCCCGAACGCGGCACAGCCGGCGATCGAGGAGCAGGCGTTCGTCGGGATGGACACGGAGGGGCGCGGCGCCGCGAAGCTCGCCGACCTGCTCGGCGCGTTCAACCAGCTCAAGGTCCCCGCCCAGGACCGGATCGAGATCCTCAAGCTGATGCACGAGTCGGGCAAGCTGCACGGGCAGTTCATCCTGGAGTAAGACGTGGAGATCGCCTCGCTCGACATCACGAAGCACGCCGCGTCGCTCGGGCAGATCGGGCGGGGCAATGCCGAAGCGTTCGCGGGCAAGCTGCGCGAAGCGGTGAGCGGCGGGAGCGGCGAGAAGGACCGCGCCCGCGAAGCGGCGGAGCAGCTCGTGGCGACGACGCTCGTGTCGCCGCTGCTCGCGGAGCTGCGGACGCAGCCGCTGGACGCGAAGTTGTTCCACGGCGGGTTCGCGGAGGACGCGTTCCGTCAGCAGCTCGACACCGCGCTGGCGGACGAGATCGTCAAGAGCAGCCGTTTCCCGCTGGTGGACCGGATCCAGGCCCAGATCACCCGTCGGGCGGAGCTGCAGCGGGGGGAGAGGGTGAACGTCCATGGGTAAGGCGGTCGAGCAACTCGTGGCGGCGATCGAGGCGGTGATGCGGCAGATGGTCGTGCTCCACGAGGAGCTGCTGGCGCTGATGATCCGCAAGCGGGAGGCGGTCCGCCGGGCCCACGTCGAACTCATGGCGGAGATCTGCCGACTCGAGAACGAGAAGGTCCGCGAGATCGCCGAGCGGGAGAAGCAGCGGCAGGCGCTGGTGGCGAAGCTCACGCTGCTGCTGGACCCGCGGGCCCCCGAGCCGCTGCGGTTGCCCGAACTGGCCGAGCGGCTGCCCGAGCCGATGCGGTCCCGCCTGCTGGTCACCCGGCAGCAGCTCCGGGAGAAGCTCGACTCGGTGAAGGAGCAGACGTCGGTCGCGCGGCGTGCGGCGGACCAGCTCGTTCGCCACGTGCAGGGGCTCGTCCGCGGGGTCACCGCGGCGACCACCGCCGCCACCTACACCCGACCCAGTGCCGGCCCGCGACCCATCGCGCGCCTCAGCACGTTCAGCATGACCGCGTAAGGAAAGGAGGAAGTCAGGAAGTAGTGATGTAGCCAGTAGCCGGTAGCCAGTAGTCGAGCGTGAACGACGCCCCTACTTACTACTCCACTACTGACTACTGGCTACTGACTGCTGAACCCCATGGGCCTCTCCGGATCCCTCCAAGTCGGCCGCTCCGGGCTCCTGGCGTCGCAGTCGGCGCTGCAGGTCACCGGCAACAACCTCGCGAACATCACCACCAAGGGGTACCACCGCCAGAGCGTCTCCCTGTCGCCCGCGGGCAGCACCCGGTTGGCCAGCGACATGTACCTCGGCCGGGGGGTGCAGATTTCGGAGATCACGCGGCAGGTGGACGAGGCGCTCGAGGCCCGGCTGCGGGGCGCGATCGCCGACGAGTCCTCTTCCCAGGTCCGGCAGGAGCTGCTGACCCAGGTCGAGGCGATCCACAACGAGCTCTCGGATCACGACCTGTCCACCAAGCTGTCGTCGTACTTCAACGCCTGGAGCCGGCTCGCGAACAACCCGCAGGACGCGTCCCTCCGCACGCTGCTGATCGAGGAAGGTGCGACGCTCGGCACGATGATGCAGGAGCTGCGCAACGACCTGACGAACCTCCGCACGCAGATCGACCAGCAGGCCGGGGACGCGGCCCGCAACGCCGACGACCTGCTCAGCCGGATCGAGGGCCTCAACCGCCGCATCTCGATCGCCGGGGGCAACAACAGCAGCGGCGCGGCGGGCCTCAAGGACGAACGCGACCTGCTGCTCCAGGAACTGGGCACCTACCTCGACATCTCCACCGTCACGAGCCCGAACGGCGTGACCGACGTGTTCGTCGGGTCGCTGCCGCTCACGATCAGCGGCCGCAGCCGCGGCGTGGAGCTCCACAGCGAGACCGTGGAGGGGGAGCTGCAGATCGAGCTGCGCCTCAAGGACGACAAGAGCCCGCTCGAACTCGCCTCAGGCCGGCTCGGCGCGCTGGTCTCTTTCCGGCAGAACGATCTGGGCGAAGCGATCGACACGCTGGACACCTTCGCAGGCCAGTTGATCCATCAGGTCAACCGCGTCCACACCCAGGGGCAGGGGTTGAAGGGGTTCACCACCGTGACCGCGGCGACGCGCGTCGCGGATGCGACGGTCGCCTTGAACGACGAGGAGAGCGGGCTCGCGGTCGCCCCGCAGCACGGGTCGTTCCAGGTCTTCGTCACGCAGAAGTCGACGGGGCAGCGGACCACGGCGACGATCAACGTGGACCTTGACGGCATCGGCAGCGACACCACGCTCGCCAGCCTCACCGCCGACCTGAACGGCGTCACGAACGTCACGGCCAGCATCGGCCTCGACGGCCGGCTGAACCTCGCGGCAGGCAGCAGCGACTTCGAGATCAGCTTCGGCGAAGACACCAGCGGCGCCCTCGCCTCGCTTGGGATCAACACCTTCTTTACCGGCAGCGACGCCAGCAACATCGGCATTAACGAGCGGCTCCGAGCCGACCCGGGGTTTGTCGCCGCGGCCCAGGGGCACCTCCCGGGCGACAACCGCAACGCCCTCGCGATGGTGACGCTCCGCGACCAGCCCGTTGCCGACCTCGGCGGCGTCAGCCTCACCGACTACTGGGGGCGGCACGTCGAAGAGCTCGCCATCCGGACTTCGCAGGCCCGGACCTCCTACGAGGCCGACGCCATCGTCCGCGAGAACCTCGAAGAACAACAGCAGCAGGTGTCTGGCGTGAACGCCGACGAGGAAGCGATCAACCTCCTCCAGTACCAGAGGGCCTACCAGGCCAGCGCCCGCTTCATCTCGACCGTGGATGAGCTGATGCAGACACTGATCAACATGGTTTGAGGAAGTAGCCAGTAGTCAGTAGCCAGTAGCCAGTCGCTACCGACTACTGGCTACTCGAATCACCCCCTTTTCCCCCCAACGATTCTTCCCATGGCCATCGCGACCAACTTCTCACGCACGTCGAGCCTGATGCTCTCCAACCAGCTGTACAACCGGCTGCGCGAGACGCAGAACGAGCTGTTGCAGAAGCAGAAGGAGATCACCACCGGTAAGTCGGTGCTCCGCCCGTCGGACGCATCCGACAAGGCGTCGGCGATCCTCTACCTCCGTCAGCAGTTGCACAGCCGCGACCAGTGGTTCCGCAACCTCGATCACGCTCAGGGGATGCTCGACAACACCGACGCCGCGCTGGGAGAAGCGAAAGACATGCTGCTCGAGGCGAAGACGATCGCCTCGGGGCAGGTCGGCATCGGCTCGGATTCCGCGACCCGGGCCGCCGAGGCGCACGTCATTCAGGCCCACATCGACGGCCTGCTGACGCTGGCGAACCAGCAGTTCAACCACCTGTCGCTCTTCGGCGGCAACGGCGGCGCGGCGCCCGACGGCCGGGTCTTTGAGGAGTTCATGGGCGGCATCCGATACCTCGGATCAACCGACAACCTCCGGGCTGACACCGGCGCCCTCGACTTCCAGGACTTCACAAGCAACGGCCTCGACGCGTTCGGCGCCCTGTCCGCCCGCGTCCGCACCCAGACCGACCTGGGCATCGGCGCAACCTCCGCGACGCCGCTCAGCGCCGTCCGCGGCGCGACCCAGGCCGGGATCCTCAAGGGCCCGATGGAGGTCAGCGTCAACGGCGTTGCCGTCAACGTCGATCTCGCGACCGCGGACACCATGGGGGACGTCGTGACCCGGGTGAATGCGGCGATCGCCTCGGTCGATCCCGCCGCCGGCACGCTCGCCATCGCGGGCGAAGGCTTCACGCTCACCGCCGCCGCGGGCCACACCGTCACGATCGCCGACATCGGCACCGGCCGCACCGCGCAGACGCTCGGCATCGCGATGGCCTCCGCGGGGGGCGTCCCCGCGGCGGGCGTCGGCGTGGATCCGCGGCTCACCCCGTCGACCCGCCTGGCCGACCTCGGCGCCGCCATCGACTGGTCATCGGGCCTCACCATCACGCAGGGCGAGACGACCAAAGTCGCCGACTTTTCCGCCGCGGTCACCGTCGAAGACCTTGCCAACGAGATCGAGAGCCTCGGCCTCGGGCTCCGGCTGACGGTCAACGAAGCCGGCAACGGCCTCGACCTCGTCAGCGAGGTGAGCGGGCTGGAACTGTCGGTGGGGGAGAACGGCGGGACGACCGCCTCGGACCTGGGCATCCGCACCTTCAGCGGCGAGACGCAGCTGGCGGACTTCCGCAACGGCCTCGGCGTCATCGCGGTGGAGGGCGAGGACGACTTCTCGATCACGCTGCACGACGGCACGAGCTTCGGCGTCGATCTGAACGGCGCGAAGACGGTGGACGACGCCCTCGCCGCGATCCGCGACGCCGCCACGGCCGCGGGCGTCGCGCCCGGGGCTTTCACCGTCGGCCTCGCGACCCACGGCAACGGGATCGTGATGCAGGACGCGACGGTGGGCACGGCGGAGTTCAGCGTGCAGAACGTGGGGCTGAGCCTCGCGGCCGACCACCTGGGCATCCGTAACGCCGAGGCACCCGCCGGGACGATCGCGGGGGGCGACCCGGCGAAGGTGCGGGTGGAGAGCGTGTTCACGCATCTGATGGATTTGCGGGACGCGCTGCGGAAAGACGACACGATTGGCATCACGCTTGCTGGTACTCAGATGGAAGCCGACCTGGAGAAGCTCGTGCAGAGCCGAGCGATGGTCGGGGTTGAGTCGCAACGGGTCGAGATGCAGCGAAGGCGGTCGGAAGACATGGAAACGACCGAGAAAACGATGCTTTCGGACCTGCAGGACGCGGACTTGACGGAAGTGATCACGCGATTCGTGCAGCTGCAGCAGCAGTTGCAGGCTTCGATGCAGGTGGGAGCGCAAAACCTGCAGATGTCCCTGCTCGACTTCCTCGGGTAGGGGCGCAACGGATGCGCGGTCCCGCCGGGTGCTTCAGGCCGACCCGGCGAGGCATGGAAACGAGAGACGGCAGGATGCCGTCGGCCGCCGCGGAGTTGCGGCGGTAAGGGATCCAGGACGGAATCGGCTTGCGAAGGATGGACGGTATGTGGATCGAGACGTCGCGGTTTGGGAAGGTGGACGTGGATGAAACGCGGACCATCACGTTCCCGAAGGGGTTGCTCGGGTTCCCGCGCTACACCCAGTACGTGCTGATTGAGGCGGGGCAGGAGAGCGCCTTCTGGTGGCTCCAGTCGATCGAGATGCCGGAGCTCGCGTTCGTCGTGACCGATCCGAGCATCTTCGTCCCGACCTACCGCGTGCCGATCCACGAGGACCACCTGCGGGACCTGGGTGTCTCCGGGATCGAGGAGGCGCAGGTGTTCGTGATCGTGAACAAGCGGGAGGGGCTGCTGACGGGCAACCTTCAGGGCCCGCTGGTGGTCAATGTGCGGGAGCGGGTGGGGGAGCAGCTGGTGCTCAGCGACCGCCGGTTCACCACGCGGGTCCCGCTCGTGGAGCTGGGCCAGCGTGTGGTCGCGGCCAGTGCGTAGCAAGGAAGTTTGGTAATCCGGCGCAAGGACGCGCCGGGGCAAGGCCCATGGAAGGAGCCGATTAGGTCATGCTGGTTCTATCCCGTCAGCGAGACGAGACAATTATGATCGGCGACGAGATCGAGATCACCGTCGTCGACATCCGTGGAGATAAGGTCCGCCTTGGCATCACGGCCCCGCGCAGCGTGCAGGTGCACCGCAAGGAGGTCTATGACGCCATCAAGCGTGAGATGGCGGACGCCGCCCACGTGAAGGTCGAGGACCTGGACGAAGCAGATCACAGCCTGCGAAGCGTGAACGGCCGCGGCCGGACGCCGCGGCTGACTATTCATAAGCGGATCGGGTAAACCCAAGGACGTCACCGCCACGCGGCCCGCCGACAGGACGCCAGGACAGGCGGGCACGCCGCGACAATCACGGAGGATTGTCAATCATGAGTCGAATCAACACCAACGTTTCAGCCCTCATCGCCCAGAACAACCTCGCGAGGTCGAACACCGACCTCAAGACCAGCCTGCAGCGACTCAGCACCGGCCTGAAGATCAACCGCGGCGCGGATGATCCCGCCGGGCTGATCGTCTCCGAACGCCTGCGCACCGAGATCGCGAGCGTCGGGCAGGTGGTCGACAACATCGAGCGGGCCTCCAACGTCATCGCCACCACCGAGTCGGCGTTGCAGGAGGTCAACACGCTGCTGGTCTCGATCAAGAGCCTCACGATCGAAGCCGCCAACACCGGCGCCTTCTCCCCCGACGAGATCGAAGCCAACCAGTTGCAGATCAACTCGGCCATCGAGTCGATCACCCGCATCAGCAACACCACCAGCTTCGCCGGGCTCAAGCTGCTCAACGGGTCGCTGGACTACATCACCAGTGGCGTCGACACCGCCGCGATCACCGACTCGCGGATCCACTCGGTCAACTTCGGCACCGACCGCGTCAAACCGGTCAACGTCGAGGTCCTCAACTCCGCGGAGACGGGGCAGTTGTTCATCTCCGGCGGTTTCGCCGCCTCGCCGGGTGCGTTCCTCTCGAGCGTCACCTTCGAGGTGCAGGGCAACGAGGGCGTCCAGGTCTTCACCTTCGCCAGCGGCACCACGCTCTCCGCCGCGACCGCCGCCATCAACGGCACGAAGGACGCCACCGGTGTCTCCGCCTCGCTGGTCGACCCCCTCGACCAGACCCAGGGCATGTTCCTTACCACCACGACCTACGGCAGCAACGCCTTCGTGGCGGTCCGCAAGCTCGACGACGGGGACTTCTTCGAGACCTACAACGCCCCCGGCGGCAGCGTCATCACCCGTGACACCGGCGAGGACGTCCTCGCCCTCGCCGACGGCGACCTCGCCCTCGGCGACGGCCTCGGCCTGAGCCTCCACACCAGCACGCTCAGCCTCGAAATGACCCTCAGTGTCGACGCCGCCACCCAGACCGGCGTGCAGCACGCCTTCAGCATCACCGGAGGCGGCGCCACCTACCAGATCGGCCCCTCCGTCAACTCCGCCCAGCAGGTCGGCTTCGGGATCCAGTCCGTCGCCGCTTCCCACCTGGGCAACTCGATGGTTGGGTACCTCAGCTCGATCGTGTCCGGCGGGGAAAACTCCCTCATCGCCGGACGCGCCCGAGAGGCGTCGGACATCATCGACACCGCGATCAGTCAGGTCTCGCAGATTCGCGGCCGCCTGGGCGCGTTCGAGAAGAACACGCTCAACGCCACCCTCCGCGCCGCCCAGATCTCCCTCGAGAACCTGACCAGCTCGGAGTCCGACATCCGCGACACCGACTTCGCGGAGGAAACGTCGAAGATGACCCGGGCCCAGATCCTCCAGCAGGCGGGCACATCGACGCTCGCGATCGCCAACAGCAGCGCTCAGAACGTCCTGTCGCTGCTCGGCGGTTAAAGATCCCCCGTTCCACGCATCCCCTCGAAGCCCACGGCTTGAAGCCGTGGGCTTCAGGCTGCGCCGACCCGCTGCGGCCGGGGCAGGCCGAGGAAGTTG
>CAZKRE010000088.1:7420-13037 GCA_964555075.1 uncultured Phycisphaeraceae bacterium | reverse complement strand
TGGCACCCAAAATCGGCTTCTCATATACGTCCTCAGCGCATCTCGGGCGCTTCCCACCCGCGCCAGCGGTACAGCGCCAGCTTCAGGTCCAGCACGATCGACAACACCAGCGGCACCAGGATGAGCGTGAACACCGTCGCGCACACCAGGCCGCCGAGCACCACCGCCCCCAGCCCGCGGTACAGCTCGCTGCCCGACCCGGGCTTGAGCACCAGCGGCATCATGCCGAACAGCGTCGTGATCGTCGTCATCAGCACCGGCCGCATCCGCGTCCGCACGCTCTCGCGGATCGCCTCGTGCGGCGTCAGCGCCTTCCCGAGCTTGTCCCCGGCGCTCTCGCCGAAGCCCTGCATGAAGTTCAGCGCCTGCGCGACGATGAGGATCGCGTTGTTCACCACCATGCCGATGAGGATGACAAAGCCCAGCATCGTCACCACGTCGAGCATCTGCGTCGGCACGATCAGCCCCGCCCCCGTCAGCCAGCCGTACAGCGGCTCGCCGATCAGCGGCCAGCGTTGCAGGTTCAGCCCGTCGTGCACGAGCCGCAGCCCCAGGAACCCCCCGATCGTCGCCAGCGGCACGCTGAAGAGGATCACGAACGGGTACAGGAAGCTCTCGAACACCGCGCACATCACGAGGTAGCAGACCAGCAGCGCGAGGAACATCCGGCTCGTGAAGAGGCTGTAAAAGCTCGCGATCGTCCACCCGTGCCACGCCCCCAGGAGCGACTCCCGCACCTGCGTGAGCTTGTCCGCCGTGCCCGCCAGCGTCACCTCCACCCCGGGCGCGATCGCGCCGCTTGCGCGGAGCTCGTCCACCGTGCCGCGGATGTCGCCCATCGCCTGCTCGATCGGGATCGTGTCGGGCGGGACCACCGCGAGCGAGATCGCGCGGAGCTGCTCGATCCGCTTGATCGTCTGCGGCGCGTCGGCACGCTCGATCCGCGCGATCGCCGACAGCGGCACCGTCCCGCCCCCCCGCTCCGGCGACACCGCCACCGGCACCGACGCCAGCGACTCCGGCGTCAGCGCCATCGCCGGCGGACGCGTCAGCAGCAGGTCGATCGACTCCCCCTCGTGCCGGTAGTCCCCGATCGTCGCGCCGTCCACCAGCGACTGCACCCCCAGCCCCAGCGCCGCCACGTCCACCCCCAGGTCGGCGGCACGCACCCGATCCACCTTCACCCGCAGCTCCGGCCCCGGCATGTCGAAGTTCATCGGGTCCGGGTTCACCTTCCCGAACCCGTACTTCCCCGTCAGCACCCCGTTGAGCGTCGACGCCGAGTCACGGACGGCATCCAGGTCCGTCCCCGACAGCTCCACCTCGATGCTCCGCGAGCCCCCGAGGCCCATCCCGAAGATCGACGCCTGCTCCGCGAAGACCATCGTCCCGGGGATCCCCGCCGCCGCCGAACCCAGCAGCGGCCCGAGCGGCCCGACGTTCTCCTTGTCCGCGCTCGCGGCGCCCATGAACGTCATCCCGCCCCAGGAGACGAAGAAGTAGCTGTCGATCGGCGGCACCTCCGCCCCGGGGATCGGCGGGCCGAACATCGGCGTCACCGGGCCCAGCGCTTCCGTCTCCCGGTAGCTCTCCGCCTCCCAGTACGGCCGCAGCGTCGCCTCCATCCGATCCGCGAGGGACCGCTCCTGCTCCAGGCTGTACCCCGGCGGCTTGAGCATGATGCCGAACACCAGGTTCTGGTTGCCCTTGGGCAGGTAGTCGGTCGGCGGCATGAGCAGGTACGCCCCGCCGATCGACGCCCCCGTGAAGAGCGCCACGATCGCGACCCGCAGCCACCGCGTCCGCGTGAGCCGGTAGACCACTTCCGCCACCCCATCCACGCCCCGCTGCAGCACGGGCGCCGCGCCGAAGAACGAATCGAGCAGCCGGCCGCTGCGGCTGTCGCGCGTGCCCCGCCCGTGCAGCCACCGCGACGCGGCGGTGGGGATCACCGTCACCGACACGACCAGCGAGATCGCCACCGAGCAGCAGATCGCCAGCGAGATATCGAGGAACAACTGCCCCGCCTCCTCCTCGATCGTCAGCACGGGGATGAAGACCACCAGCGTGGTGAGCGTCGACGCGATGACGGCGGCGAACACCTCCCGCGTCCCGTCGTACGCCGCCCGCGCCGCGGCTTTGCCCATCGCCAGGTGCCGGTCGATGTTCTCGATGACCACGATCGCGTTGTCCACGACCATGCCGATCGCGAACGCGAGCCCCGCGAGGGAGATCACGTTCAGGTTGCGGCCCAACCCCGTGAGCGCGACGAACGTCCCGATGACCGACAGCGGGATCGCCAGCGCGATGATCGCGGTGGGCGGCGAGGTCGCGAGGATCGCCAGCAGCGACAGCCCCACGACCAGCAGCGCCGGCAACTGGACCGCCGGCGCCGCCATCGCCACCAGCACGCCCACGACCACGATCGGCGTCGCGATCAGCACGAACAGCGGGCGGCGCGTGTGCCGCAGGAAGAACAGCAGCACCAGCACCGTCAGCACCCCGCCCTGCCACAGGTTGTCCCGCACCAGGTTCAGCGCGTCGTAGATGTACACCGTCTCGTCGTAGACCTGACGCAGCGACAGCCCCGGGTCGATCGTCGGGAGGACGTCGCGGTTGGCCTCGTCGACCCGCACCCGCAGGTCGGCCATGATCGACACGACGTTCGCGCCCGACTCGCGGATCGCGTTGACCGCCATGGCCGCCTGCCCGTTGGCGCGGACGAACGCCCGCTCCTTCTCGAGCGTCACCTCGACCGTCGCGACGTCCCGCACCCGGATCGGGCCGCCGGCGTCGTACGCGATGATCGTCTCCTCCACCTGCCGCGTGTCTTCGTACTGCCCGATGGTGCGGACGCGGGACTCGAGCCGCCCCGTCGCCAGGTTCCCCGCCGAGACGTTCACGTTCTCGACGCGGATCGCCGCCGCGAGCTGGTTGAACGTGATCCCCCGGTTGGCGAGCCGGACCGGGTCCACCTGGATGTGGACCTCCCGCTCGCGCCCGCCGTAGACGTTGATCTCGGCGATGCCCGAGACCCGCTCCAGGTAAGGCTTGACCCGCTTGTCGACCGCGTCGAAGAACTGCGCCACGTCGACCGCCGGGTCCTCGTGGGCGATGATCATCCACGCGATCGCCTTGTCGTCGCTGCTGGCGGAATCGGCGACGGTGATCACCGGCTGGTCCACGTCCGGCGGGTACTCGGGCACCTCGCGGAGCTTGTCCGACACCTCCTGCAGCGCCCGGGTCATGTCGGTCCCGACGTAGAACTCCAGCGTGATCGACGCCTGCCCCAGCGAGGAGCTGGCCGACATCTTCTTCAGGTTCGCGATGCTCTTGAGGTAGTCCTCCTGCTCCTCGACGATCTCCCGCTCGACCTCCTCCGGGCTGCGCCCCACCCAGGACGTCGTCACGGTGATCACCGGCTGGTCCACGTTCGGGACGAGCTGGATCGGGATCGTGAACACCGCGATGAGGCCGAACAGCACGAGCAGGATCCCGCCCACGGCGACCTTCACCGGGTTGTCGATGGCGAAGCGGATGGTGTTCATGGGAAGAGTCGCCCAGGTCGGAGGGGGCTTGTCGCCGGTCCCCGCGGTTGTCGGTCGCACACGGCCGCGCGGCTAAGGCCGGGCCGCGGCCTCGCTTGCCCCCAGCACGATCAGCGGCTGTTGCGGCATCAGCATCTCCCCGCCCTCGATCACCACCCGCATCCCCGGCTCCAGCGCCCCCCGGACCGCGTATCGGTCACCCACCCCGAACAGCACCTCCACCGGCAGGGACGCCGCCACCGGCATCGCGGGCCCGGCCCCGCCCGCGCCCTCCTCCCCGGTCGCCGCCGCTCCCGCCTCCGCCGCGGGTGATGGCTCGACCGCCGCCCACACCGTCGCCCGACCGCCTTGGAACAGCACCGCGTCCCGCGGCATCGTCAGTTGCAGCGACGACTCCCCCGCCGGCAGGTGCGCCAGCACGCTCATCCCCGGCTTCAGCAGGCCACCCTCGTCGCTCAAACGGATCTTCACCGGGAACGTCCGCGCCGCGGTCGCCGCCGAGGGCACGACCGCGACCACCTCGCCCCCGAACCGCCGGTCCAGCGGCTCGACCGTCACCTCCACCCGGCCGCCGACCCGCACCTGGTTGATCAGCCGCTCCGGCACCCCCACCACCGCGTCCACCTCGCCCGCGGAGACCACTTCCGCCACCGCCCCGCCCGGCTCGACCCACTGCCCCACCTCCACCAGCTTCCGCACCACGTGCCCGTCGAACGGGGCCAGCACGTCCACCCGGCCCGCGCGCTGCCGCGCCTCGTTCCGCTCCGCGAGAGCCGCACCCAGCGCCGCCCGGTCCGCCTTCGCCTGGGCCCGCGCGTCGTCCACCTCTTTGGGGCGTGCGGCGCCGCCTTGCTGCAACTCTTCCAGGTACGCCTTCTCGCGCTCCGACCGCTCGAGTTGGGCCTCCGCCGCGGCAACCCGCGCCTCCGCCGCCTCCAACGCCACGGCCGACCAGATCGGATCGATCCGCGCCAGCACCGTCTCCCCCCCGACCACCCGGTCCCCCTCCTCCATCGGGACCGTCAGGATCTTGCCCGCAGACTCCGCTGCGACCGTCGTCCGACGCAGCTCGACCAGCCGCCCCACGACGTCGAAGCGGTCCTGCACTTGCACCTGCGTCACCGCCCCGACCCGCACCGTCGCGGGCGGCATGCCACCCATCCCCATGCCGTCCGCCTCGGGCGGGGGTGCTTCTTCCGGGTCGGTCCCCAGCGCATTCCACCCGAAGACACCCCCCACACCAAGGAGGAGCCCGAGACCGAGAGCCGCGACGAACGCAAGCACGGGGCTGGAGGAACCAGGCTGTCTGGGCATATGAGGAGGTTGGTGGGGTTGGTGGGAAGACCCCGGCTTGGCGGGGGAGACCGTACAGCGTACGATGGCGTACACTGTACGGAACGGGACCCGCGGGCGTCAAGGAAGTATCCGATCCTGCTCATGTCCAACGCCGATCCCTCACCTCAGGCCCGCCCGACCGCCGCCACCGCTCATGCTCAGCGGTGGATCGAGGCCGACGCGGCGAGCCGCCGACGGCTGATCGTCGATCTCGCGATGGACCTGCTCCGCCACGAAGGGCTCGCGGCCGTGACGATGCGGAACGTCGCCAGCCGGCTCGGTGTCGGAACCATGACGCTCTACACCTACGTCCAGGGCCAGCACGGCCTTCACCGCGAAATGGTCCAGCGCGGCTTTGAGATGCTTCACTGCAACTGCGAGGGCGACGGGACCGACAAGCCCGCCAAGGGATGCGGCTGGATCGACGGCGGCCGCGACTACCTCCGGTTCGCCGTCGAGAACCCGGGCCTCTACAAGCTCATGTTCGACCACCCGATGACAGAGGAGGACCGGGACCTGATGATCGGCGGGTTCAAGCCGCTGCTCGACAGCGTCACGGACGACCTCATCGCCCGGGGCTGGAACGACACCGCCGAACTGCCGCGTGAGGCGAGGCGACGGGCCGGCCGCTTCTGGATCACGCTCCACGGCGTGGCGATGCTCGCCATCGCCGGCCGCCTCTGCGTCCTCGAAGGCGGCATCGACGAGGTGCTCAACGACCTGCTCCCCCGCGT
>CAZKRE010000088.1:0-7320 GCA_964555075.1 uncultured Phycisphaeraceae bacterium | reverse complement strand
CCGCGGGCACCGGCTCGACAATGACTTGCGGCGCGGCCGCGGGCGCGAGGCGATGCTGGGCCTGGGGCGCCGCGGCGTCTCGACCGACCCGGTCGACCCGCATCAGGCCGACCGTCTGCCGCGAGTCGCCGCTTTGGAGGTGTGCCTTCCGGACGACCATCCCCGCCGAGAACGCCACGGCGACCACGAGGAAGGTCATCGCGAGGAACTCGAGCAGGCTGTGCCGCCCTTCGGCCTTGCGGTTGCGGGGCTGGGTTCGGCGATGCGTCATCCGTCGTGCTCCGTTCGACCGCGTGCCTCCTGTATTCAGGCGCTTGCGTGCCGGGTTCGTGTCGGTGTGAGAATCCCGATCTTACCCCCGGTCGACAGAGCCGGCAAAAAAACGGGCCTCATTTCTGAAGCCCAACGCCACACATAGCCGAGGGGCGTCGGTTCAACCGGACAACCCGCACCAGCCGACCTCAGGAGGCTGCGGTCTTCGTTTTGTTCTTGCGGCTGGCCGACTGGAATACGACCTGGTCCGCCGGGTGCCAGACGCCCTTGCCGTACGGCTGGTGCAGCGGACGCAGCCGCAGGAAAAACTGGTCGCCATCTCGCGCGAGATCCGCCACCTTGGCGGAACTGTTGTCATTCAGGAGAACGACCGTGTCGCCCTTCTCCACCTTCCGCCCCGAGTAGTCGTTTGCCGCTTCAACCTTAGCCATGGACGTCGCCATTCGTTGCCTCCTGATCGGTCGCAAACCCAGATTCAGCAAGACTCTAGGCGCGCCGAAGCCACAGGGCCACCCGGGGATTCCCTTACTCTCCCTCCGGCGGCATCCTGAGGAGGACGCCGCGCGGGCCGACCCCCCATTGACCGACGCCGCGACCTCTCGGGCAGACATCAAATAAACAGAGCCCCGGCCGCGATGCAGCCGGGGCTCTGATCAGTTCGCTGAGGTCAGCGTCGCTGGATTACCAGCGGTCGCGGCCGCCACCGCCGCCGCGGTTGCCACCGCCGCCGCCGCCGCCGAAGCCACCGCGGCTGCCGCCGCGGCCACCGCCGCCACCGGCCTCACGGGGCTTGGCCTCGTTGACGTTGAGGTTGCGACCCTCAAAGTCCTGGCCGTTGAGGGCCTCGATCGCCGCACGGGCCTCGTTGTCGTCACGCATGGTGACGAACGCGAAGCCGCGGGGGCGGCCGGTTTCGCGATCGGTCACGACCGCGACCTCATCGACTTGGCCGTAGTTGCTGAAGAGACCCTCAAGGGTCGCCTCAGTGGTGTTGAAGGACATGTTGCCAACGAAGATCTTCATACGAAACTCCAAACAGAGTGACCGTCGGAAGCTTCGCGTCGAACGTGAGTTGTTCTCAATTGCGGAACCTGCGAGCGCGTCACGGACTAGAACCGCCGGGCACTGTGCCCGGCATGGGAAGACGACGAGCCGCGGTTGGGCGGGGGCGTCGGACGCCGGCAGATGGGACAAATCGTCCGCGGGCGAAGGAAAATCCAGTCTAGCATGACTCCCCGCGGAACGCAAAGCGGGATTCTCCCCGCCTCAATCCTCGCCCCGGCCCCCCTTCCTCGCGGATGTTCGCGACACCCGTCAGAGGCCGCCTATACTTCGACGCTCGCCCGCCTCTTCTTCCGAGATGATCGTCTGCCGCTCGCGCAGAATCGATGGAGGGCGGGCCCCAACCGCTGATCGAGAAAGCAACCGATGACAATGAGAATGCGATCGAACGTGCCGCAGATCGCGCCATTCGTCCAGGCTGCGGTGCGTCGTGAGCCCGCGGGCGAGGTCGTGCCTTACCGGGGCTACCTGCTCGCGCCGATGCGCGAGACGTTTGGCGAAGACCCGGCGACCGGCCGCGTCCGCTCGCGGTGGGACGTGCTCGAACAGATCCGCATCGAGGGGCAGCCGACGCTGATCAACCGGGTGAAGACCTGCGCCTCGCGGGTGACGGCCGAGGGGTGGGTCGATTCGTTCGGCGAGCCCGTTGACGAGCCGGGCACCGACCCGGCGGACGAGCCGGTGTCGCCCGCGGCCGAAGCCTGACCGCCCCGGTTCCCCCCGCCCCACCTTCACTCCACCTCCCCACCTATAGTTCCGCGCGCGGAGATCCCGCCCCGCGCGAGGGAGTGCTGCATGTTGTTTGGCCGTGGCCTGTTTCTGTTCCGCCTCTTCGGCATCGACGTGAAGCTCGATCCGAGCTGGTTCATCATCGCCATCCTCGTGACGTGGACCCTGGCGGCGAACGTGTTCCCGCCGATGCTCCCCGATGCCGGCGCCGGCATCCACTGGGCGATGGGTGTGGTTGGGGCGCTCGGGCTGTTCGCGTCGATCCTCGCGCACGAGTTCGGGCACGCGATCGTTGCGCAGCGGCGGGGCCTGCCGATGCGGGGGATCACGCTGTTCATCTTCGGCGGCGTCGCGGAGATGACCCGCGAGCCCGACAGCGCCACCGACGAGTTTCTCGTCGCGATTGCAGGCCCCCTGGTGAGCGTCGCGGTGGGCCTGGCGTGCCTCGCGGCGGCGGTGATGCCGATCCCCGGCGCCATGGACGCCGTGGTCTGGTACCTCGGCTGGATCAACCTGATGCTCGTCCTGTTCAACATGATCCCCGCCTTCCCGCTCGACGGCGGCCGGGTGCTCCGCTCCGCGCTGTGGGCCTGGCGCGGCGACCTGCGGTGGGCGACGAGCATCGCCTCCCAGATCGGAGGCGGCTTCGGGCTCGTCCTCATCCTCCTGGGCGTCTTCGCGCTCTTCAGCGGCGCGATCATCCAGGCCCTCTGGTTCGGGCTCATCGGCCTGTTCCTGCGGTCCGCCGCCCGGCAGAGCTACGATCAGATCCTCGTCCGCGAGACGCTCGCCGGCCAGCCCGTGCGGGCGTTCATGAACAGCGAGCCCCGCGTCGTCCCGGGCGGCACCACGATCGACGACTTCGTCGACAACTACGTCTACCGCCACCACTACAAGATGTTCCCCGTCATCGAGGACGACCGGCTCCGCGGGTGCGTTTCCATCGAGCGCGTGCGGGACCTGCCCCGCGACAGTTGGCCCACCCACCGCGTGAACGAACTCGCCGAGGCCTGCGACGGCGAGAACACCATCGCCGCCACCGCCGACGCGACCGACGCCCTCGCGAAGATGGCCCGCACCGGCCGGTCCCGCCTCATGGTGCTCGAGGGCGAACGGCTCGTCGGCGTGATCGCGCTCAAGGACCTCGTGCGATACATCGAGCTCCGCCGCCAACTCGAGGGCGACGCCGCCTGACACCGCCATGGGTCGCGAGCAACCGGGTTGAAACGCGCCATCCAGGTCGTCCCGCGGTCGCTCCCTCTCCTCCCCTACTCGTGAGTCGCATTCGCCCCTTCCGGTCCGTCGCTCCCTCCCCCCACGTTCTCCTGCTATAACGTCCGCCCCACCCCAAGCAAGGAGACACGATGGAAACGACGCTGATCATCCTCAAGCCCGACGCGGTCCAGCGCGGCCTCACCGGCGAGATCCTGCAGCGGTTCGAGCGCAAGGGCCTGCGGATCGTGGGCATGAAGATGATGACCATCCCGAAGGAGCTGGCGGAGAAGCACTACGCCGAGCACGCCGGCAAGGGCTTCTACGAAGGCCTCATCGGCTTTGTGACCTCGTCTCCGGTGATCGTGCTGGCCGTCCGCGGCCTCGAGGCGATCGCGGTGTGCCGAAACCTGATCGGGTCGACCAACGGGCGGAAGGCCGCACCGGGCACGATCCGCGGGGACTACGGCATGTCGGGCGGGTACAACATGATCCACGGCAGCGACTCGCCCGAGTCCGCCCAGCGCGAACTGGAGCTGTGGTTCAAGGCCGACGAACTCACCGACTACACCCCCTCCCGCGAGCAATGGGTCTACGACCCGAGCGACCTGAAATAAGGCCTGTACGCGGCCGGAACCCCCCGCGAGGCCCCGCATGAAGATGCGGGGCTTCTTCGTGCGCGAACGGCCTCACAAGCCGTAGATCCGTCGCCCGCCGTCGGCATCGGTGAGGTTGCTCGCCTCGCCGCCGCCAAACTTCCTCCCCCCCGCGTACGGGGGGTCGCGACGCTTCTGGTGGGTCACGTGCCCGTCGAGCGCGAGCCATTGTGCTGCCCCGTCGTGCCGGAAGTGTGCGTAGCCCGAGGGCGTCGAGGCGCCGGGGGCGTACTGGAGGTAATGGCCTTCGTTGAAGGTCGTCCCGAAGTCGAAGTGGATCCCGTCGGCGAAGAGGAACACCTCGGACGTCCGCCCCTCGAAAGGCTGCCGCTTCTTCGGACGCACAGCCGGGCTCGCCGGGCCGAGGAAGAGGTTGAAGCCGTAGCTCGCGGCGGGGCGCTCGAACTTCCAGAAGAAGCCCCCATCATCGTATGGGAAGCCCGGACACTGGAAGTGCTCCCCCCGCGTGTCGAGGTAGGGCGCGAGGACGCTCCTGCCGCCATCGAGCGGGCGGTGAGAGCCACCGGTCGGGCCACCCGGCTCGAAGCCGAACCACCACTGCCGGCCGCCGGGCGTGTCCCAGTAGTACCGCCAGAAGGTGTGGTTGTAGTCGTCGAGGTAGGCGGCGCTGGCGATCCCGAGCTGGCGGAGATTGCTGCCGCAGACCGCCGCCTGGCCCGCGCGGCGGGCCGCGCCCAGCATGGGCAGCACCAGGCCCACGAGCAGCGCGATGATGCTGATCACCACGAGCAACTCGATGAGTGTAAACGCCTTTGCGCGTCGCATGGGAGATCCTTGCAAGACCGGTTGGGGCCGGCTCCGGTTGCCGGCCCCACACCCGGTGATCGCTATCGCCGCCGGAACAATGCGGCGCCCAGCGCCAACAGCGCCATCGTCGCGGGCTCAGGAATCACCGTCGCCCGCGGCGCTCCTTCGACCTCCCAAACGTGCCAGCCGTAATCGTCGATCACGCCGGTGTTGTACCAGCCCTCGTAGAACCCGATCACCCACTCCCCCGTGCCGGCGACGCTACCCGCAAGGGGCGTGTCGCTGATGCCCACCTGCATGTCGAGCCAAGCGTCGTCGGCGGCGAGCCACTGGTAAAACGTGACGTCCCGCTCCAACGACACGTCCGTGTCCTGGCCGTCGTAGGCAAGGGCGCTGACGAAGTAACTGCCGTTGTACGAGCTGCCGGTGATCTCGAGCGAACCACCCGCCCCGAGGTCGCGGATCATGTCTTCGGCCGTCGCCGCCCCGTCCCAGCGGTACTCGAAGGCATACAGCCCGCCCCCGGTCTGGTGGAAGTCCAGCAGCAGGTACGACGTGTTGGCGCCGCTGCCGGCCGAGTACTCGATCGGCACCGGCTGGCCTTGAAAGACGAACGGGCTCGCGAGCGCGGTGGACGCGGCAAGCGCGGCGGCCATCGCGGCGCCGCAGGGAAGCGGTGAAAGAACCATCGAAGCTCCTCGCCCTGTTTCGCGCAGGGCAACCCCAGGTGAATAGACCTGGTCCTCGCGGGCTCCGAGCAGGGGCATTGGGTCGAGGGGCGCGACACCGCGGCCTGCCGGGGCGTCCTTTCCGCGAGGACACACACCGTCGGTCACAGGCAGGTCTTCCGGCTCTGGGTTTCGCTCCGGTCCGCCTTCCCACGACGCCCGTTGCAGGCGAGGCAGTGGCAACTTCGACCGGAGCGCCGGCCCTCGCTTCACGCGAGAGCCACCCATCACGGCGGCGCGTCCGCGGGAGAATCCCCCTTCCAGCTCACGCCGGCCGGGGTCACTCCGCTTCCCTTTTCACCCCGACGCTTACGCGCCGGGGCACCTGTGGACGAACGCCCCGAACATAGCCACCACGACGCCCATCCGCAACCGGCGGCACAGGATCCGTCCCCACGGAGCCCGCGTGGTTCAGGTACTACCGGAAGTTCCGAGCCTGGGACCGGAGCTCGTCCCGGACCAGGGGGTCGAGCGTGACGATGTGGAAGGCCTTGACGTGCACCACCTCGCCCTGCCGCTCGACCCGGCCGCGGACGAGCATCATGGTGGCGTCGCGGGCGGCGGCGCGGTCGCGATCGTAGATGCGGGGGTGGACGATGAGGTTGACCAGGCCCGTTTCGTCCTCCATCGTCATGAACGTGATGCCCTTGGCGCTGCCGGGGCGTTGTCGGACAAGACAGACGCCGGCGACGGCGATCCGCGAGCCCTGGCCCCACCTCGCCGCGTCCCGCAGCTCGGCTGCCGGGGTGACGCGGCGGCGGTCCAGCCACGGCCGCAGGAACGAAACCGGGTGGGCCTTGAGTGACAGGCCCACGCTGCCATAGTCCTGCAGCACCTTGCGCACCCCCGGAACGGTGGGCAGCGAGGGTGGCGGCTCCTGCGGTTCCCGGGCGTGCTGGAAAAGCGGGGCGTCCACATCGCGAAGCTTCTGGGCCTGCCACAGCGCCGCCTGTCGGTCGAGGCCGAGCGACCCGAAGGCATCGGCCCGGGCAAGCGCCCGCAGCGACTGCGCCGACACGCCGCTCCCCCGCCACAGCGCCTCGACCGAGCAGAACGGGCCCCCGCGTTCGACCACCTCGGCCAGCGTGGCCGCCTCATCCGCTCGCAGCCCTTTCACCAGCCGCATCCCCAGCCGCAGCGCCCCGTCCGGTTCGAGCCGGCAGTCCCACGTGCTGTGGTTCACGTCGATCGGCCGGACTTCGACGCCGTGGGCCTGCGCGTCCCGCACGATCTGCGCCGGAGCGTAGAAGCCCATCGGCTGGCTGTTGAGCAGCGCGCAGGCGAAGGCCGCGGGGTAGTGGCACTTGAGGTAGGACGAGGCGTAGGCGAGCAGCGCGAAGCTCGCGGAGTGGCTCTCGGGGAAGCCGTAGGTGCTGAACCCCTGGATCTGCCTGAAGCACCGCTCGGCGAACTCGCGGCGGTAGCCGTGCCGCCGCATCCCGCCGATGAACTTGCTCTCGAAGTCTTCAATGTCGCCGTAGCGGCGGAAGCCCGTCACCGCCCGCCGGAGGTGGTCGGCCTCGTCCGCGGAGAAGCCGGCGCAGTCGATGGCCAACTGCATCGCCTGCTCCTGGAACAGCGGCACGCCCAGCGTCTTCTTGAGGATGCGTTCCACGGTGGCGTCCTCGTACTCCTCGGGCTCGTCGCCGCACCGCCGCCGCAGGTACGGGTGCACCATGTCGCCCTGGATCGGCCCGGGCCGCACGATCGCGACCTCGATCACCAGGTCGTAGAACTCCCTAGGCTTCAGCCGCGGGAGCATCGACATCTGCGCCCGGCTCTCGATCTGGAACACGCCCACCGTGTCGGCTCGCTGGATCATCGCGTAGGTCGCCTCGTCATCGTGGGGGAGAGTGTGCAACGCCAGCAAGGGCCCGGAACCCGGCGAAGGG
>CAZKRE010000087.1:0-13063 GCA_964555075.1 uncultured Phycisphaeraceae bacterium | reverse complement strand
GGTCGTCGATGAATCGCAGCCGTGTCGGCTGCTCCCCCGGGGGGACGCCGGCACCCCCGTTCCACTTCATCTCCCGCCACGGCGCGCTCCAATAGTTTGGTGCGTTGGCGGCCACGAGCGGGAGTTGCAGCCACGCGTCCTCGCCGCGGTACACCTCCACCTCGTCGATCATCACGTAAGCGCCTCCTTCGAGGTTTCGCGGAGAGACCGCCAGGCGGACGTAGCGCCCGTGGGTCTTCATCGCCGCGTTTGCCAACCACTGTGCCGCGTAGCCCGATGCGGGCGGCTTCGACTGGGTGTTCAGTTGAACGAGGTCGCCGACGGAGGTGAACTTCTGCCCGTCCACACTGACCAGCACATCGACGCGGGCGGGCCACTCGACGCCCGATTGACCCGCCGCGGTGTGGATCGCCAGCCCGCGAATCGGCTGGTGCTCGCCCAGGTCGATGGTGAGCACCACGGGGTCGACGCCCACCCACCCGACGGCCGTCTTGTCGTACCACAGCGGGGTCGCCGTCCCCAGTTGGCCGTCAACCAGTTGCCCGGCGTCGCCCGCGTCGGTGACCTCGGGGTAGTTCGGGGGCGTCTGGAACATGACCGCCTTGCCGGCGGCGAGATTCGTCGCGCGGGGGTAGGGCGAATCGGCGTCGGCGGCGGCGGGCGCCTGCCCCGCGTAGAGCGAGGCCGCGACGAGGAGGGACGCGAGAAGTGATCGAGATTGCATGGATGGTTCCGTAACCTGTTCGAGTCTGAATCAACGCGTGGTCGTCGAACCCGCCTGGTCAGTCCGGACGCGGGAGCGGCAACTCTGTCTGCCACGTGGCTTCAACCCCGATCGCCTCGCCGCCCGGCAGGTACAGCCGGCCGCGGCAGCCCGCGGGCAGGCTCCCGCCAACGACGACCCGTTCCCCCCGCGTCTCCCAGTACAGTCGGACGAGGCCACCGTGCCACGGCAGGGAACCGTCGGCGTGCGGCAACAGATCGGGTCGGGGCTTGAGCGTCAGGTGCGTCGACCGGTCGGGATCCGTCTGCACGCCCAGGATGTGTCGCAGCAGGAAGTCCGCCGGCGCGGCCGACCACGGGTGGCACCAGGTGTCCATCCGGTCGCCGGCGAACGTCTCCCAGAGGGTGGTGGCCCCGTGGTCGAGCATGTGGCCCCAGTTCTGCCGGATGAGCGTCAGCGCCTGGGCGTGCATGCCCAGCTCCGCCATCAGCGGCAGCAGGTAGGCGTAGAAGTAGGGGCCGCAGCGGGCGATGGTCGGGTCCGGTTTCAGAACGTGGCGCAGGAGCGCAGCGGGCGTGGTCGGGGTGGGGAAGCCGGCCATCACCGCCAGCACGTTGCTCTGCTCGCTCACCTGGTCGTAGGGACGCCCCCCCCGGTCAAGCGCATCGATGAACACGCCGCGATTGTCGTCCCAGAAGGCGCGGGAGGTGGCGTCGCGGACGCGGTGGGCGGTCGCTCGACGAGCCGCCGCAGCGCCGGCGTTGCCGGCGTCGGCCTCGAGATCGGCCAGCGCGTCGCAGGCCAGCACGTAGAGGGCGTTGAGCGCGGCGCTGCGGCCGCGGCGTTCGATCCCCGGTTCGCCGACGTTGTGACCGCCGAGCCCCGCGTGGTCGATGAAGACGTGCGGGTCGAGCTGTTCGGTGCGCCGTGGCGGGCCGGCGATGTCCCACGCGACCGAGAGGCGGATACCCGCGACCTCCGAGGGCCCGAGCATGTCCCGACCGTCGACCCGCCGGTCGAAGTACCCCAGCGCCCGCCGGCAGCCTTCGAGGTGCTTCCGGGCGAACGCGCCGTCGCCCGTCGCCCGCCGGTAGTTCCGCAGCCCGATGACCGTGAGCAGCACGTAGTCGATGAGGCTGCGGCGGACGGGCATGAGCGGCGCGTCGCGCATCAGCCCGTCCTCGGCCTGGCTGTCGAAGCCGAGCTGGATCAGGTATCGCCAGTGCCGGTAGTCGCCGCTGAAGCGGCCCAGCCACTCGCCCACCAGGTTGCCGTCGCCCAGGTAGGGCGCCTGCTCACGCGAGGGGCAGTCGATGACCGTTTCCTGCGTGCCGATCCGCAGCGTCCGCGCGCAGAGTTCCCAGATGTCAGTGAGGCGCGAGTCCGAACTGCTGAAGGACGCCGCGAGTTCCGGCGCGCCGCTGCTCGTGCGGACGCCCGCGCCGCGGAGGGTGACGCTCCCCGTAAACCCGCGGAGGATCAGCACCAGATAGCGGAGGCCGGTGAACTGCAGCGCTTCCCACGCCTGCTCGCCCGCTCGGGCGAGCAGGCGATCGACGTAGGTGGTGCCCTTGTGGGTGACTTCGGGTCGACCGGAGCGCATCACCTCCGACCAGCCGATCTCGATCGTGCCCGGCGAGTCGCATTCGGCGGTGAAGCGGAGGTTGCCGACCTGCTCGCTTTGCAGGTCGAGCACAACCGCCAGGCCGTGCTCGGGCGTCAGCCCCCGCGCGGTGAGGCTGCCCCCCTCGCGGTCCCAGTGCAGGCTCATCGGCCCGCTGGCGGCGAGCGGCGTCCACGGCTCCTCCTGCAGCCATTCGCCCAGGAGCTCGCAGGCTTGGCCCGGTTCGAGTGGCGCCGGCTCCGCGCCCACGCGGTACGCGCCGACCAGTTCCCGCACCGGGGACCAGCCAAACCGCATCGGGGGCATGTCCGACGCCTCGAACCGTTCGTCGAACGGCAGGCAGCGCGCCATCGCCCAACCGCTGTCGTCGTAGTCCCGCTCCTGCCAGCCCCAGGCGTGCTTCGCCGCGTCGAACACCTCGACGGGGCCGAGGGCGTACCCGTGACGCACCGCGTGCGCCCGCCAGCCGACGCGGTCGGACACACGCCACGTTCCGTCGGTCACGACCCGGGTGATGGCGCCCGATCGGCTCCGCACGCGGATCGCGGCCCAGAGCCCCGGCTCGCCCGAGGGCACGTGGTGCGTCGGGAAGCCCGGGCAGAAAACGAGCACCGCGACCACGTTCCGACCCGCCTGCCAGTAGGGCGACAGATCGAGCCCGGACACCGGCAGCCGCTCGGGCGGGTGGAACGTGGGCCCGCGACTCACGTACTGGCCGTTGACCCACAAGTGGAAGTAGGAAGCCGCCGTGATCTCGATCTCCGCGCCGACGATCGGTCCGGGTGTCTCGATCGTCCGCCGGAACAGCCTGACCTGCAGCCCCGGTGCTCTCGGGCCGGACCACACTCGGGCCGCGCCGCCGAGCAGCTCGCCCGCCGCCGCGGCGCGTCCGAGCGGCGCCGGCCACGGATTCACGACGATGGGCTGTAGCGCAGTTGCGAGTGACGAGGCCAAGGCGGTTCTCCGTAGCCGGGGGGCGACGCGCTAGTTGCGGTCCCAGAAGTTGGCGGGTTCAAACGCGTTCCCCAGTTCCGCCCACGGATCGAATGGGTCTTCGCTGTTGACCGCGGTGGCGTGGTTGTCCGCCCACAGCACGTTGACGGAGGAGGTCCCGTTGTGCCGGGCGTCGGGGAACTCATTGCCGGTGGGCACCGGGACGTCGTAGACGGTGTAGAAGCCGTCGTTCTCCGGCGAGCCGGTGAGCGTGGCGTCCATCAGCAGGTAGGTTGCCGATGGCATGGCGATCTCGTCCAGCCGGGCCGGCGCGGTGGGGTCGGGGGTGCTGATCCGGTAGCTGCCGCCGATGTTCGCGAAGTTGTAGCCGTAGTGGATCCGCGTGGCCCAGGTGTTGCCGCGGAAGGGGGGCTCGGCGAGGGACTCGAAGTCCGGCCGATCCGCCTGCGAGTCCTTGTCCGGGCATCGGTAGACGCGTGGGGTCAACAGGTACCGCTCCTGCAGCAGCATCAGTGGCCAGAAGTCGTCGTCGCCCCCATTGAGGGGCGTGCCGTTGAGTTCGCGGTAAGGCGGGTAGCGATCCTTCGACGCGTCCACATACATCGCCATCGCCAGCCCGATCTGCCGCTCCTGGCTGAGGCAGACCGAGCCGCGGGCCACTGCCCGCGCGGATTGCAAGGCGGGCAACAGAATGGCAATAAGAAGGGCGATGATCGAGATCACGACGAGGAGTTCGATCAAGGTGAACGCGGGGCTGGTCGGACGGATGGGCGTGCGTTTCACGAGAGGCTCCATGTGCGAGACACGGTGCGGCGCGATGGACGGCCGCGTCCAGGCACACGCGGCGGGTTTGGCGCTGCGGACGCCGGATGGCGAAAAAGTCGTTGCCGACCACCACACGACCCCACGCTACCCTGCTGCGGTGGCCGAAACCATGGATTCCGCGTCATCCGGGATGGATCTTTCGACGTCCGCCACCCCCGTACGCCCCGCGGGAGCGTTTGGGCGTTCCCGGAGCGGAGTCCATTGTCCAGCCCTCACCCTTCCGATCCGGTCGCTGTGTTGAAATGTCCATCTTTACCCGTGCATAGATCCATGGCGTGGGCGGAGTTTCCGGATAACTTCGAGATCGAATCGGCGGGGCTGTGCCGATTTGTACAGGTTCCGCGCAGTCGTGGGGTTCGCGCGATCCATCTCATTCTCGTGCAGGAGGAAGAATCATGATGAAGATTGAGACCGTAGGTGCCGTGGCATTGGTTTCGTGTCTGGTTTCTGGGATCGCCGCGCCGGCCGCGGCGATCGTCACCGACAACTTCGAGAGCTACACCGTCGGCGACACGGCGCCCGACGCCAACGGCACCCACTATGAGGCCTACGGCGCGGGCGTCGTCGTTCCGGGCGTCATCGCCAACGGCACCGTTACCGCCAACGTTGCCGGATCCAAGGTGCTCGAGCAGGCGCATACCGACACGCCCGTCGGCACCCGCGTAAACGGGCCCGCCCAGAGCGGCACCTTCGACCTCTCGCTCGACTTCTACACCACCGCGTCGGGCTCGAACATCTACATGCAGGACGTCGGCGTGGGAGAGTTCGGCCTCATCCGCATCCTCGCCGGCAACGACGCCCTCTTCTATCTCAGCGGCTACGGCGGCGCAGGCCCCAATGCGGCCTACACCGAGGCGCTCCTCCCCTACGGCAACTGGTACCGCCTCAACATCACCGCCACCGCCAACGGCTCCAGCAACAGCTACTCCTACACCGTCGATAACCTCACGACGAACACCACGGGCGTAGTCACCTCGTTGGTCCTCAACGCGCTCAACGCCACCGCCGCCGAGGTCGATCGACTCCAGCTCGAGACGCCATCGGGCAACGTGCAGTTCGACAACTTCGTCATCCCCGAGCCCGCCTCGCTGGCCCTGCTGGGCATGGGCGGCCTGATCGCCGCCCGGCGCCGGCGCCCCGCGCGGTGAAGCGAAGTCAGCCGTGCGCGGCGATGCCGATCGCGGGGACATCGCCCGCTTACAGCCGTGCCATGAGAAGCGGATCGTCACTCAGGCTTAGCTGGACGGGACCCGCAGCGCCCGCCGGTACGCGGCGGGGGAGCGACCCGTCTGCCGCTTGAAGACGCGGCTGAAGTGGTACGCGTCGGGATATCCGACCTCGGTGGCGATCGCCGAGACCGGCAGGTTGGTGCGGAGCAGGCGCCGCGCCGCGAGTTCGATGCGTCGCTCCTCGAGCCAGCGACGGGGCGGCACGCCGGCGACGGCGTGGAAGGCGTTGCGGAAGGCGGTGGCGCTCATCTCCGCCTGCCGGGCGAGCTCCTCCACCGATTCACGCCGAGTGGGATCGATCTGGCCGAGGAGCAGGCGGATGCGATCGCCCGGATCATCGTCCGCCGGCTCGATCTCCGCGAGTCGGATCCAGGCACTCATGGCCCGGAGCAGGATCGTCTGCACCGCGGCCTGTTCGCTGTCGCTGAGGCTCGCACTGCTCCGCCCTGCGCAGACGGTCAGCAGCTCCTCGATCCACTGCTCCCACGGGTCGAGCTCATCGAGGTGCTGAACTAGTGGCGTCGTCGCATCGCCAAAGCCTTGCCACCGCACCAGCGGGGTGCGCTCGGCGGGGCGGTAGGTGACCCAACGATCCTCCACGATCATGTTCTTCAGCGGTGCGAGCGCCGGCTGGGCGGCGAGGTCGAAGTGGACCGCCAGGTGCGTGTCGGCCGTGTTGCCCCAGGTGTGGACGAGCCCGGGCGGGACGAGCGCCAGCGAGCCGCGGCGCAACTGCAGCGCCCCGCCGGCTGGTTCGACCCAGAGCCAGGGGCTGCCCTCCAGCACGAGCAGGAGTTCGAAATCCAGCAGGTGCTGCAGCGGCACCTCGTTCTCGCCGACTGAGAGCCGGCGGCGATGCGCCAGGCGGAGCCAAGGGCTTAGCGGCCGGTCGGCGTGGTGGAACGCGGGGACGTGATACATCACGCAGTCGGGCCGCACAGCCGCGTCACCATTCGCATGTGCGCCCATGTCGAAACATCCATCATTGCAGGCACGATCGCGGCGGGCCGGTCACATCATATCCACAACGATGCGGGCGTGCCCCGTGCACCCCGACTCCGCTCATCGTTCGATCTTGTCTAAACGTCCATCCTTTGTGGCGTACTGTCCATTCCTGATGGATGAGGCGGGCGATAGACTGAGGCCGCTCAGAAGCGCTGCCGGGACCGAGTCATCGAGCAGGCCTGCCCGATGCGTATGCGGCCCGCGACCCGTATGTGCATCACGTCTGATCGACCGAGACTGGAGCCCATCATGAGATGCCCCTGCCGTCCCGCCATTGCCTACGCCTTCACGCTTATCGAGCTGCTGGTTGTGATCTCGATCATCGCCCTCCTCATTTCCATCCTGTTGCCGTCGCTGGCGGCGGCCCGGGGTACGGCGCGAACGGTGCAGTGCATCAGCCAGCAGCGGCAGATCGGCATCGGCTTTGCCGCGTATCAGGCGGAGTCGAACGCGTACTACATCCCCGAGCGTCAGACCTTCGGCACCGCGACCGGTGCGGACGACCTGCTCTGGCCCGCGGTGCTGATGCAGCAGAAGCACCTGAGCAACGGCCTGGCCTATCGGTGCAGCGAGTTCGAGTCGGAGCCGGGTGTCCCGGATTTCCAGGCGCTGTCGGATCCGCCGACCTATGTGGGTGAAGCGTGGTCCTGGATCCACTACGGCTACAACTTCCTGCACCTGGGCGCCAGCTACACCCTCTTCCCGAGCAGCGACCCACGCTACGCCCAACCCGCGCGCAGCGACGAGGTGAAGCAGCCAACGCGCACGGTGCTCGCGCTCGATGCCTTCCGAGTGGATTACGCAACGGCTGGCGTCGGCTTGTACGGCTCCTATGCGGCCTACGACGGATACGCGCCGGCCGGAGTCGGACACGGCCGACACCGCAGCAACGTCGGCGTCGTCTGGGCCGACGGGCACGCGACCGCGGTCGGCGTCAGCGACGGGTGGAACATCTACGATGAACTCACCGACAAAAACGATCCGGACAACTTCTGGGACCGAAAGTGACTCGTCGCCTCGGCGCCACGCCCGCGAAACCTCGTGTTGAGCTGACGTTGATCCTGTCGAACCCGGACCTTGGAGGGCGTAACCCGTGAGCGGACTGCGTGCCGGCGTCGCGAAGAGCGACATCACGACGGACGACCCGGCGGTCAGGGTCCACGACCGGCTCTACGCCAAGGCGCTCGCCCTCGACGACGGCGGGACGCGGCTGGTGATCGTGTCGATGGACGCGGTGGCGATCGGCGGGATCTGCGACGTCGGCGACGACTTCCTGCCGCGGCTGCGCGAGCGGATCGAGCGGGAACTGGGCGTACCGGGGCCCCACGTGCTGGTTCACGCGACCCATACCCACCCTCCCGGTCGGCTGCTGTGCGACGACGGGGAGCAGGTGTCGCGGGTTTTCGATGCGGTGCGGCGAGCGCACGAGAGCCTGCGGCCGGCGACAATCGGCGTCGGCCGTGGCCGGGAGGATCGCATCGCGATCAACCGGACGCTGCGACTCAAGGACGGCCGGCAGTGGACGATCCGGCACTCCAACCCGTGCCCACCGGAAGACCTCGTCGAGAGCCTGGGGCCGTTGGACCCGGAGATCGGCGTCCTGCGGATCGACGACGCGGAGGGGAGGCCGCTCGCGGTGCTCTACAGCTACGCGTGCCACCCGCTCCTGGGTGTGCCCGGGGGCGCGGTCACGGGCAACTTTCCGGCCTTCTCTTCGCGCGTGATCGAGCAGACGCTCGGCGGCGGCGTCATGGCCTTCTTCCTGCTCGGGGCCGCGGGGGACGTGACGGAGCTGCTCTACAAGGAGGCGAATCGGCCCCGCGACAGCGAGCCCATCGGCACGACGCTCGGCGTCAGCACGCTCGCCGTGCTGCCAGGGATCCGGACGGCCGGTGCCACGCTCGACGTCATCAGCGACACGATCGAACTCCCGCGGCGCACCGACATCCCCCGGCGTCGCGAGGCGCTCCTGCGGGAGCAGGCCGACCTCCTCGCGTCGCTGCGGTTCACGAGCCTCAACATCAAGACCTTTGTCCCGCTCTACATCCGCTACGCGCTCGACCCGGAGCGCCCGGCCGACTACGGCTACCGCTACCTGCACGAACGCGCGATCGGGGTGGACCATCTCCGCGCGATGGACGCGGAAACCCGGTCTTTCATGGAGAAGTACCTCGCCAACATCCGCGCTATGGAGCGGCTGGCGCACATCCAGGACGACCTCGAAACCCTCGCCCGCCACGAGGCGATCAACGCGGCTTCCGGCAGCGACACCGTCCCGGCGGAGGTGCAGGGCATCCGCATCGGCGACTGCGCGCTGCTCACGGCGCCGATCGAGCTGCTGACGCAGATCGGGCTCAACGTGAAGGCGGCGTCGCCTTTCCCCTTTACTTTCGTGCTGGGCTTCTCCAACGGCTACCTGCATTACGGGCCCCCGGCCGAGGACTACGGCAAGGGCGGCTACGAGACGACCGAATGCCTGCTGGCCCCGGAGTGGCAGGAGGTCTTCGAACGGACTGCCGGGCGGCTCCTTCAGCAACTCCATATCCGCTCCTCCAGCGGCACGCAGCGGCAATGACTGGGCCCCGGCGACTGACTCGGGGTACTGGCGGCCGGGCGTCGCCGCCCCTGGCCGCAACTGCATTGCGAGGGCAGGACGCGCCGCGGTCGGACTGCCGCTTGCGGAGGTTTCGTCACGGGATACAATGTTTCCATGGACGAGGCCGCGATCGGCTCCAACATCCGGCGCATCCGGGAGCGGGGCGGGCTTACGCTGACGGACGCCGCGGGGGCCGCCGGCCTGACCAAGGGCACGCTTTCGAAGATCGAGCAGGGGCAGATGTCCGCGCCGATCTCGACGTTGATCCGCATCGCCGGGGCGTTGTCCGTCCCGCTCGTCGACTTTTTCGCGGCGGAGGCGCGTCGGCCGGCGTTCACGCTCACGCGGAAGGGGCAGGGCCGCGTCGTCTCGCGTGATGGCGGGAGGTTCGGCTACGCGTACGAGTCGCTCGCGGCGGAGATGCCCGGCAAACGCGTCGAGCCTTTCCTGCTCACGATCCAACCCGGAGACCCCGTCGGGGAGTTCCGCCACGGCGGGCAGGAGTTCATCTACGTGCTCGAGGGTCGGCTGGCGTTCTCGGTCGGCGGGGACGAACTGTCACTCGGCCCGGGCGACGCGCTCTACTTCGACCCCTCACACGAGCACCGGACCCGCGTCGTCGGCAAACGGCCCGCGCGGTTTCTCTGCGTGTTTATCCAGGACGGCGACGACGCGCGGCCCACGAGGCGGGGCCGCCGTGCGGGAGCTTGACGCATGACCCCCATCGACCTGACCCGGCGGACCGCGATCGTGACCGGCGCGAGCCAGGGGCTCGGCGCCGTGACGGCCCGTCGGCTCCACGCGGCCGGGGCCAACGTCGCGATCAACTATTTCCCCGATCCGGCGGGTGAAAACGGTGGCCGGGCCGAGCAGCTCGCCGCTGAACTGGGCGATCGGGCGGTGCCGGTCGCGGCGGACGTGCGGTCGCCCGAAGCGGTGGCCCACCTGTTCGAGGCCGTCGGTCAGCGGTTCGGGGGCGTGGACATCGTCGTCAACAACGCGGGCATCCTCCGCGACCGCAGCCTGCGGAAGATGTCCGCCGACGAGTGGCAGGCGGTGATCGACACGAACCTCACCGGCGTGTTCCACGTGTGCCAGGCCGCCGCGGAGTCGCTCCGCGCGGGCGGGCGGATCGTGAACCTCGCGTCGATCGCGGCGACGCTGGGGTTCTTCGGTCAGAGCAACTACGCGGCGGCGAAGGCGGGCGTGGCGGCGATGAGCCGCGTGCTGAGCCGGGAACTGGCGAAGCGGCGGATCACCGTCAACTCGGTCGCACCCGGCGTGGTCCTGACGGAAATGGGCAAGTCGATCCCCGAGGCCGTCCGGGCCCAGATGCTCCAGCAGATCCCGCTCGGGCGCTTCGGCGAGCCGGACGAGATCGCCTCCGTGATCCTCTTCCTCTGCAGCGACCTCGCTTCGTACGTCACCGGGCAGACGATCCACGTCAATGGCGGATGGATCGGTTAAGGAGGCGGCCCGAATGGCGACGTGCGCGCGCGACGCCAAACTCTGCGGGTACGACGACGCCGTGGCGCGGATCGGCGACGGCGCCACCGTCGCGACGGGCGGGTTCGTCGGGGCCGCGCACCCGGAGGGGCTGACGGCGGCGCTGGAACGTCGGTTCATCGCCAGCGGCTCGCCGCGCGACCTGACCCTCGTCTACGGCGCCGGCCAGGGCGACGGGAGAGACCGCGGGCTGAACCACCTGGCCCACGCGGGCCTGGTCCGCCGCGTCGTCGGCGGGCACTGGGGGCTGGCGCCGAAGCTCGGGCGGCTCGCGCTGGCCGGCGCGTTCGAGGCGTACAACTTCCCCCAAGGGGTCATCTGCCAGCTCTTCCGCGACATCGCCGCGGGCCGGCCCGGGTGCATCACCCACGTCGGGCTCGACACGTTCGTCGACCCCGAGCGGGGCGGCGGGCGGATCAACGAACGCACGCCGCCCGAGCTCGTTGAACGTGTCACGCTCGGGGGGCGGGTCTGGTTGTGGTACCACGCGTTCCCGATCCACATCGGGCTCCTCCGCGCGTCGGTCGCCGACCCCTGCGGCAACCTCGGCACGGAGCGGGAAGCGCTGATCGGCGAGGTGCTGCCCATCGCCCAGGCGGTGCACAACTCCGGCGGCCTGGTCATCGCGCAGGTGGAGACGCTCCTGGACTCGCCGCTCCCGCCGCAGCGCGTGCGGGTGCCGGGCGTGCTCGTCGATCACATCGTGGTGGGCGCGGGGCCCGAGAGCGATCAGACCTTTGGCGAGACGTTCAACGGCGCCTACTGCTCACCGAGAGACGGGGGCGGCGGGGATGGGACAGCCAGCGTGCTGCCGCCCGGGCCGAGGCGGATCATCGCGGCGCGGGCCTGCGACGAGGTCCCGGCCGGCGCCATCGCGAACCTGGGCATCGGGATGCCTGAAGGCATCGCGTGCATCGCCGATGAGCGGGGTTGGCGCGAGCGGTTCACGCTGACGGTCGAGTCCGGCCCGATCGGCGGCTCGCCCGCGGGCGGGCTGAGCTTCGGCGCAGCGCGGTACCCGGAGGCGATCGTCGACCAGCCGTCCCAGTTCGACTTCTACGATGGCCGGGGCCTCGACTTCGCGGCGCTGGGCGCGGGCGAGATCGACGCCGCCGGGAACGTGAACGTCTCCCGCTTCGGGGATCGACTGGCGGGGGTGGGCGGGTTCGCCAACATCAGCCAGACGGCGAGGAAGCTCGTTTTCTGCGGCACGTTCACCGCCGGCGGCCTGGAGGTGGCGGTCGACGGCGGTCGACTCCGCATCGTGCGCGAGGGTCGGTGCCCGAAGTTCGTCGACAACGTCGAGCAGGTTTCGTTCAGCGCACGCCGCTCGCGCCAGATCGGCCAGGAGGTGCTCTACGTTACGGAACGAGCCGTCTTCGAGCTCGAAGACGGCGGCCTGACCCTCATCGAAGTGGCTCCGGGCATCGATGTGGAGCGCGACGTGCTGGCCCACATGGCGTTCAAGCCGCGGGTGGGGCCGATTCGGCCGATGCCCGGGCACGTGTTCGGGTGAACGTCGCAACCGCTCGCAATGGGAGGAACCATGCAGCCCGTGTACATCGTATCGGCCGCCCGCACGCCGCAGGGACGATTCCTCGGCGGCTTGGCGCGACAAGGGGCGGTTGACCTCGCGCTCGCGGCGGGCCACCGCGTGATGGACGGCCTCGACCCGGCGGCCGTCGGGCTCGTCGTCCTGGGCAACGTCCTATCCGCCGGGCAGGGGATGAACGTCGCGAGGCAGGTGGGCGTTCGGCTGGGGCTTCCGCTGCACGTTCCCGCCTACACCGTCAACATGATGTGCGCCTCGGGCATGCAGGCCGTCCAACTCGGCGCACAGGCCATCCGTGCCGGTGAAGCGGATGTCGTTCTCTGCGGCGGGGCCGAGTCGATGTCGAACGCGCCGTACCTGTTGCAGCGGGCACGGGGCGGATACAAGCTCGGCGACGGCACGCTCGTCGACGCGCTGCTGCGGGACGGGCTCGTCGACAGCTTCGAAGACGAGCACATGGGCCTCGGCGTCGAGCGGCTGGCCGAGCGATACGCGATCGATCGGGAACGACAGGACCGCTTCGCGCACGGGAGCCAGCGGCGCACAGCCGAGGCCCAGGCAAACGGCTGTTTCTCCGCTGAGATCGTGCCCGTGGCGGGGCTCGATCGTGACGAGCATCCTCGGGCGGGCACGACGCTCGAGCAGCTCGGGCAACTGCAACCCGCCTTTCGCAAGGACGGCACGGTGACGGCGGGGAACGCGTCCGGGATCAACGATGGCGCCGCGATGCTCGTCCTCGCGAGCCAGGCCGCCGTCCGGCGACTGGGCGTGGACCCCCTGGCCCGGCTCGGTCCGGGCGCCACCACCGGCTGCGATCCCGCCCTGATGGGGCTCGGGCCGGTGCACGCCACGCGGAAACTGCTCGCTCAGGCGGGTGACACGCTCGACCGCTTCGACACCGTTGAACTCAACGAGGCGTTCGCCGCGCAGGCTCTCGCCTGCTTCGCCGAGCTTGGGATCGACGATGGGGATTCGCGGATGAATCCCGACGGTGGCGCGATCGCGCTCGGCCACCCGATCGGCGCGACGGGTGCACGTCTGCTTGTAC
>CAZKRE010000086.1:0-13075 GCA_964555075.1 uncultured Phycisphaeraceae bacterium | reverse complement strand
CTCGACACCTGGTTCTCCTCCGGCCTCTGGCCGTTCTCGACGATGGGCTGGCCGGACGTGACGCCGGAGCTCGAGACGTGGAACCCGACGGATGTGCTCTGCACCGCCCGCGAGATCATCACCCTGTGGGTCTCGCGGATGGTGATGTTCAACACCTATTTCCTGAATCGGCTCCCCTACCGCGACGTGTTCATCCACGCGATGATCCAGGACGGCCACGGGCAGAAGATGTCCAAGTCGCTCGGCAACGGCGTGGACCCGCTGGACATCATCGAGAGCCACGGCAGCGACGCGATGCGGTTCACGCTCTGCTCGATGACGACGCACACGCAGGACGTGCGGATGCCGGTGAACCTCGTCGACCCCCATTCGGGCGAGGCGTTCGAGCCGAAGTTCGTGACGGTGCAGGGCGGCTACAAGGTCGCGGCGCCGGTGCAGGAGCGGAACGGCAAGAAGATCACGTCGAGCTACGGCGTGGCATCCGGCAAGGCGAAGCCGACGGCGGAGGCGCCCGTCGCCCGCAACACGAGCGAGAAGTTCGACTTCGGGCGGAACTTCGCGAACAAGCTGTGGAACGCGGTGCGGTTTGCGCTTGGCGCGATCCGCGATGAAACGCGGAGGGATGGCGATCCCTCCGCGTTGCAGGATGCGACGCTCGCGGATCGCTGGATCCTGTCGCGGCTGGCGCGGACGGTGCAGTCGTGCGAAGCGGCGCTGGCGGAGTTCCGCTTCGCCGATTACGCGCAGACGCTCTACGACTTCTTCTGGCGGGACCTGTGCGACTGGTACATCGAGGCGGTGAAGCCGACCATCGCGGAAAACGCGGCCCAGCGGGCGGTGCTCGCCGCCTGCATCGACGCGTCGCTCCGGCTGCTGCACCCGGTCATGCCGTTCATCACCGAGCGGCTGTGGGACGCGCTCAACGCGGCCGTGCCCGGCAGCCGCAGCATGTCCGGCGTCGGCCTGCTGCCCGGCAGGATGCTCATGACCGCCGCCTGGCCCGCGGTCGCGCTCACCCTGATCGACGACGACGTCGAGGCGACCTTCGAGCGGCTCCGCGAGACCGTCTCCGCCGTGCGCAACGTCCGCACCGCCTACAAGGTGCCCCCGCGGCAGGTGGTCGAGGTGTCGGTCCGGGCGTCGCCCGCGATCTCGCAGGAGATGCTGGACCACCGCCGGATCATCGAGACCCTCGCCGGGTTCAACGGTCGGGACATCGGCCCGCAGGTCGAGCGGCCGAAGGATGCCGCGGTCGCCGTGCTCGGGGACGTGGAGCTCTACGTGCACGGCCTCGTCGATGCCGAGACCGAGCGGCAGCGCCTGCGGAAGCGGGTCGAGGAGCTCGAGAAACAGGTCCGCAACCTCCGCGGGCGGCTGGGCAACGAGAGCTACCTCGCCAAGGCCCCGCCGAAGCTCGTGCAGGACACGCGGGATCAGCTCGCCGCCGCCGAGCGCGAGGTGGAGAGCGTGCGGGCGCAGCTGGCGGGGTTGTAGGGTGTGCCGCAGTTAGCCGCGGAGCTTGCTCCGCGCGGGGCCGCGAGGTCGTGGTGCGTCCCGCGCGGTGCGAGCACCGCGTCTAACGGGGGATGTTGAGCTTGACGCGGTAGAGGCCGCCGCCCGCGGTGATGTAGAGCGTCTCGCCATCGGCGGCGAACGCGACGTTGGTCGGCTGCACGGGCTTGTCGTCGTCGCGCGGGATTTCGATCCGGCCGAGCGGCTCGCCGCCGGGCGACCAGACGTGGACCGCGCCGTCGCCGTGCCACGCCGCGTAGACGTTGCCCGCCCGATCGACCGTGAGCCCGTCCGGCCCGCCGCGCGTCCCCTCCGCGGGCCGGGCGAACTCCCGGCCGTTGTCCATCGGGCTGCCGTAGCCCGCCCGCCCGCCCAGGTCGTACGCGACAATCGTGCCCGCCCCGTTGTCCGCGACGTACAGCGTCGTGTCGTCCGGCGAGATCGCGATCCCGTTCGGCCGCTCGAGGTCGCGGATGATCGGCAGCGCCCCGTACCCGGACCCCGTGAGCGGGACGACGAACACCGCCTCAAAATCCAGTTCCATCGAGTCGCGCTTGCCATACCGGGGATCGGTGAAGTAGACCAGACCATCGCGCGTCACGACCAGGTCGTTGGGGCTGTTGAGCCGCTTCCGCTCCATGTCGCCGATCATCACGAAGTCCGCGACCACGCGTCGCTCGCCGTCGAGCGGCATCACCGTGACGCGACGTTCCCGCTGTTCGCACAGGACGAGGCGGCCCCCGGTGGCGAACGCGAGCCCGTTGCTGCCGCCGGAGTCGGCGAGGAAGACGTCGGCCTCGCCCGTGGCGGGATCGAATCGGTGGACCTTGGCGTCGCGGGTGTCGGAGAAGTAGATCGCGCCATCGGGGCCGAGCGCCGGCCCCTCGGTGAACCGGTACCCACTGGCGACGCGCTCCACGGCCGCGTCGGGCGGGACGAGCTGGCCGCGGGCGCAGGCCGCGAGCGACACAACGGACAGGAGGGCGAACAGGAGGGCGAGCGCACGCATGGGAGGCTCCGGTGTCGGGGGTTCGACGGCCGGGGAAGCGTACACTGCGGGGCATGACCAGGCGATTGAGGATCGGCATTCTTGGGACGGGCAACATCGCGCGGCAGTTCGCCGAGGGGGTGCGCACGGGCCCCGGTGGGGGGAGCGAGCGGTGCGAGGTGGTGAGCGTGGGCTCGCGGAGCGGAGAGAGTGCGGTGGCGTTCGCGCGAGCGCACGGCATCGCGAAGCCGCACGCGAGCTACGAGGCGGTGCTGCGCGATCCCGAGGTCGAGGCGGTGTACGTGTCGCTGCCCAACACGCTGCACCATCGCTGGGCGCTCGAAGCGCTGCGGGCGCGGAAGCACGTGCTGTGCGAGAAGCCGCTGACGCCGACGGCGGCGGAGGCGGAGGAACTCTTCGACGCGGCGGAGAAGGCGGGCCGCGTGCTGATCGAGGCGTTCATGTACCGCACGCACCCGATGATGCTGGAGGTGGTGGCGCAGGTGCGCAGCGGCGCGGTGGGCAAGGTCAAGCTGCTACGCGCGAGCTTCTGCTACGCGACGAAGAACATCGCGAGCAACATCCGGTTCCGCCCGGACCTGTGCGGCGGGTCGCTCATGGACATCGGGTGCTACTGCGTCGACTTCGGCCGGCTGATGACCGGCGAGGACCCGGCGGCCGTCGCGGTCTCGGCGCACCGGCACGAGAGCGGCGTCGACGACTTCGCCGCCGGCACGCTGACCTACCCGGGCGGGACGACGCTGAGCTTCTGCTGCGGCCAGACGGTCCAGATGAACAACGTCGCCTTCATCGGGGGCGACGCGGGGTACATCGAGATCCCGGTGCCCTGGAAGCCCCCGGTCGAGGGGGCGGTGTACGCCCTCAAGCGCCAGACGCCGCCGAGACAGGACGCCCTCCCCGGCACGGGTTCCCGAGAGACGGCCGCCGCGCCGACGCCCGGCGCGACCGCGGAGGGTCCGCGACGGGTGGACGCCGGCAAACCGCTTTACGGCATGGAGGCGGACGCCTTCGCCGACGCGGTGCTCGACGGCACGCCACCCTTCATGACTCGGGAAGACTCCGTGAGCAACGCCCGCGTCCTGGAACGGCTGCGGGCGGCGGCGGGGCTTCCCTACTGATGCGGGAACGTGAGCCGGCCATGCGGATCGAACGTGTCGACGCCAGCGTGATCATCGACCTGCGGTGGCGGGTGCTGCGGGCGGGAATGCCACGGGAGTCGGCGGTGTTCGACCACGACGACGCGCCGACCAGCGCCCACTTCGCCGCGCGCGACGCGGCGGGCGCGGTGGTCGGCTGCGTGTCGCTCCACCGTCGGCCGTTCCCGGACACCCCCCCGCTGGGGGCGGGCTACGGCGAAACCCTCCGCGCCGCCGGCGTCCTCGACAGCCCGCCGGTCTGGCAGCTCCGCGGGATGGCGGTCGATGCCTCGGCCCGCGGGACCGGGGTGGGAGCGGCGCTGCTGCACGCGGTCGAGGGTCACGCGGCGGCGGCGGCGGCACGGAACGGGGCGCCGCCGGCGATGTGGTGCAACGCAAGAAAACCAGCCGTGCCCTTCTATACGAGGCACGGCTGGCTGGTGGTTTCGGACGAGTTCGACGTGCCCACGGCCGGGCCGCACCGTCGCATGCTGCGGACGCTCCGCCCGTAACGGGTTGGATCGAAGCAGATCGCTCAGATGCCCGAGCCGAGCTGCGCGCTCGGCGGCGCGGGCAGCGGAGCGTCGAACTGCTTCTGCCCCCGCAGCCGGCCGACCGTCTTCGCAAGCAGCACGACCATCACGCCCACGAACAGCAGCGCCACGATCGGCAGCACGAGCGCGATCAGCGAAAGACCCGCCGACGCGGCCCCTTCGACGGTGGAGACCACCGGGTTCCCGAGCCCGCCGGTGGTGAGGGTCGAGAGGGCGCGGGTGCCGACGGTCAGGCTTTGAACGGTCATCGCCGCGCCGCCCCCCGCGATCAGCCCGAGCGACCATTGCAGCATCGGGTCCATGCCCGTGATCATCGACGCCGCCGCCAGCGTGCCGGCGATGCCCGCGGCGGGCGTGGCGATGGAGTCCAACAGGTTGTCGACCCACGGGACGTAATACCCCGCGACCTCGAGGCCGGTCGCGGCGCCGAACGCGACGATCGCCGGCCACGACCCCATCCACGCGAAGCCGTTCGCCAGCTGGAGGTGGCCCGACTGGTGCGCCAGGCCCATGACCAGCAGCGGCACGAAGACACGGAACCCGCAGGCCGCGGCCAGGCCCACGCCGACGCACAAACCAAGAAGTGTTTCACTCATGCCAGAAACTCCCGAAGGTGACCGCCCGAGACGCCATGCCATGATAGACGACCGGCACCCCCTCCGGGTTCCCATTTCTGCGAAGAAGCGGCTCCCCAGCCGTGGAACCTCGCTTCGTCCCGCCTGCATGCCGGCACGCTACAGGTGCATCCGGCGGGTATAGACCACCCACTCGACCATCAGCAGCACGAGCGCCGCCGCGACGAACCACGGCCAGACCTCCCGCCGGACCGCCCGCGACTCGGGCGTCCCCGCCACTTCCGCCGAGCCGACACTCAGCACCGCCGCCGGCCGCAGGTCGCTCTCGGTCGAGTCGAGCAGGTTGACGGGGATCGTGTCGTACGGCGGATCGACCGCGGCACTTGTCGTGCCGTAGACCCCCGCCCGGGCGAAGACCGGGAGGATCGCCTGCAGCCCATTCACCCGGCCGCGCAGCGCGACCGGCCCCTCGTACGCCAGCGCGTCCACCGCCTCGAGCAGCGGCACCACCGCCACGTCCCCCGGCTGATACGCCAGCCCCGCCGCGTCCCCCAGCGAACCCAGCCCCAGCGTCTGCACCGCGTTGTTCACGAACACCGGGAAGCTCACGTACAGCGGCCAGTTGCTTCGCAGCACGTCGAAGCTCGCCACCACGTGCCGCGTCCCCTCCGCCGGCACCTCCGCCAGGATCGGCCCGCCCTGCCCCGTCGCCAGCACCGTCGCCCGGTTCGGCAGCGCCAGCCGGCCCGCGCCCTCCACCAGCACGTCATCCAACGCCACGTGACGCATCAGCGGGTGCCCGCGATCCCAGTCCAGCACCACCTCCGGCCCGCCCGCCCCCTCTCCCGCCGGGACCAGTTCCAGCCCCTCGATCGGCGGCGCCGCCTCGAAGCTCACGCTGCTCACCGGCGGGACCGCGCGGGGCGCGTACCGGTCGAACACGATCAGGTCGAACCCCGCGTCGATGCCGCCCGTCGTCGACGCCTCGCTCCACGATCCCCGCCGCAGTTCCCCCGCGTCCTGGTCCTCGTAGGCCTGAGGCGTCATCGTCACCAGTTCCCGCACCCCGACGCTGCGGAAGGCGCGAGCGAGAAACGCGTTGCCCGGCGTCACGAGCAGCACGCGGAGCGGCCGGGCCGGGGCCAGGTGCAGCCGGGCCGCGTCGTCCGCCGCCAGCGCGTCCGCGTGGTCGTGCCGCACCTCGATCAGGCCCGCGCCCGCGAGGGTGAGGTCGAACCGCAGCGACCGCGACCCCGGCGCTCCCGCCGTTGCCGCCGGGATCTCCGCCCGCTGGGCCGACTGCACCCGCCCGTCGAGGTGGAGGCTGACCGTGAGCTCGACCCGCTGCGCCCCGTCGTTCGACAGCCGCGCGAACACCTGCACGACCTGCGGCCGCTCGAAGTCCCGCCGCGCCGAGAAGGAGGTGAAGCCGACGTTCGCCGCCCCGGCCTCCCGCTCGGCGACCTGCACGAAGCGGACCTGCGCCCCGGGCAGCGCGAGCGGCTCGCCCGCCTCGTGCACCCGGCCGTCGCTGAGGATGTACGCCACCAGCGACTGCTCCGTGTCGGCCGCGGCCTGCTGCGCGAACGGCGCCACGAGCCGCAGCGCCGCGTCCAGCCGCCCCGCCTGATCCGTCGGCGGGACCGACCTCACCGCGTCCCGCAGCACCGCCGTGTCCCCCGTGAACGGCGCGAGCACCCGCGGCTGCGCCGCGAAGCTCACCACCATCGCCCCCCCCGACGAGCCGTCCGCCCCGAGCCCCGCGACGATCTCTTCCGCCACCCGCTTCGCCCGCTCCAGCCGCGTCGTGCCGCCCTCGACGGCGTTCATCGACGCCGAGTGGTCGATCAGGATCACCGCCCGCTGCCCCGGCGCCGCCGCCATCTCCCGCGTCGGCCGGGCGAACGCCAGCAGCAGCGCCGCGAGCAGGAGCAACTGCAACACCAGGAGCAGGTTCCGCCGCAGCTTCTGGAACGGCGCATTGACCTGCAGATCCTCGATCGCCTTCCGCCAGAGCAGCGTCGTCGGCACCGCCACCTCCTGCCGCCGCAGCTTCAGGAAGTACAGCGCCACCAGCGGCGGGATCACCACCGCCGCCGCCACGATCGCCGAAATGGGAGCTAAAAAACCCATACTGTTCTATTCATCCGTTAGCCGCGGGCTTTAGCCCGCGAGGACGTCAAACGAGTCGTGCGCCCGCGCCGCGCAAGCGCGGCGGCTAACTTAGGACTCCTTGTCGACGCAGGTGGCTCAGCACCACCGTCTCGAACGGCACGTCCGTCTCCGCGAGCGTGTACGACACGTTTCGCCTCAGGCACGCCTCGCGCACCCGGTCCAGGTAGCCCTCGAGCGTCGCCCGGTACTGCCTCAGCAGCGCCGCCGTGACCGACACCTCGGCCGTCTGCCCGTCCTCCACGTCGCGGAGCCGCAGGTCGCCTTGGATCCCCGCCTTCGTCGGGTCCCGCTCCTGGGGCGACAGCACCTGGATCGCGTACGCGTCGTACCGCTCGTCCGCCACGTACCGCAGCGCCCCCAGCAGGTCCCCCTTCTCCATGAAGTCGCTCAACAGGACCACCACCCCCGGCGACCGCTCCACCAGCGCAAACCGCTTCAGCGCCGCCTCTAAATCTCCCGCCGCTTGCGGCTTCGCGGGACCCTCGGACCCTCCCTGAGCTTCCACCCACCCCAGCATCCGCGGCACCGGCCGTCGCCCCCGCAACCCCCGCATCTGCCCCACGACCGTGTCCGTCACCGCGTACAGGTTCACGCGGTTGTACCGCACGAGCCCGATATACCCCAGCGCCGCCGCAAGCCGCTGCGCGTACAGCAGCTTGCTCGGCTCGCCGAAACGCATCGACCCCGTCACGTCCACCACGATGCTCACCGACAGGTCCTCCTCCTCCATGAACAGGCGGAGGAAGAGCTTGTCGAGCCGGGCGAAGAGGTTCCAGTCGATCCGCCGCAGGTCGTCGCCGACGACGTAGTTGCGGTAGTCGGCAAACTCGACGCTCTGCCCCCGCTTCTTGCTCCGCCGCTCGCCCTGCTGCCGCCCGCGCAGGATCTTCCGCGACGCGATATCCAGCCGGTCGAGCCGGTGCATGAACTCGCTGGTCAGCAGCGGCTCGCGGGTTGGCCTGATGGATTCCGTCATGGTCTTCCACGCTTGTTTCGCGGGTGCAGCGCAGCCGCCCTTCCCGACGGGACGCTGCGCGTCCCCCGCTCAATGGTTACCGCCGCGCCGCCGCGGCCGCCTCCACCGGCAGGTTGTCCGCGATGTCGTTCAGCACCATGTCCGTCGTGATCCCTTCCGCCTGCCCCTCGAAGTTCAGCAGGATGCGGTGCCGCATCGCCGGCAGCAGCACCGCCTTGATGTCCTCCACGCTCACGTGCGCCCGCTTCTCCACCAGCGCCCGCACCTTCGCGCACAGCACCAGCGCCTGCGCCGCACGCGGGCTGCCCCCCACCCGGACAAACTGCTTCACGAGCCCCGCCGCGAACTCACCCTCCGGGTGCGTCGCCAGCACGCACCGGATCGCGTAGTCCTGCACGTGCGGCGCGATGATCACCCGCCGGATCAGCCCCTGGTACGACAGGATCCGCTCCGCGTCCAGCACCGCCTCGATCGCCGGCGTCTCCGCCTTCGTCGTCCGATCCAGGATCTCGTGCAGTTCCTCCCGCGACGAATAACCCACGTCGAGCTTCAGCAGAAAACGGTCCAGCTGCGCCTCGGGCAGCGGGTACGTCCCCTCCTGCTCCAGCGGGTTCTGCGTCGCGAGCACGAAGAACGGCTTCGTCATCGGGTACGTCGTCCCCCCCACCGTCACCGACCGCTCCTGCATCGCCTCGAGCATCGCGGACTGCGTCTTGGGCGTCGCCCGGTTGATCTCGTCCGCCAGCACGATCTGCGCGAAGAGCGGGCCCTTCTGGAACTGGAACTGCCGGCTCGTCGTCCCGTCCGCGTTCCGCGCCTCCACCACGATCGTCGTGCCGGTGATGTCCGCGGGCATCAGGTCCGGCGTGAACTGGATCCGCGCGAAGTCCAGCCGCAGCGCCTGCGCCAGCGAGCGGATCAGCAGCGTCTTGCCCAGCCCCGGCACGCCCTCCAGCAGCGCGTTGCCGCCCACGAACAGGCACGTCAGCACCCCGTCCACGATGTCCCGGTGCCCCACGATCACCCGTCCCACCTGGCTCCGCACCGCCTCGAAGTCGGCCCGGAACCGCTCCGCCTCCGCGAGGACGTCCCGCTCTTCCGCATTCGCCATCGGTCTCTCCCTCGGCGCCGCGTGCGCCCGCTCGTTGTTAGTGGTCATCTCGATGCTCCCGCTGCTCGCGTGCCCGCCGCTTCGCCGCGAGCAGGCGGTTTGTCACGCCCGCCCCCTCCCCCGCCGCCGCTTGCGGCTTCACCACCCCGCCCGCCTCCGCCGTCGCGCCTCCCGCCGCCGCTTGCGGCTTCGCGACCCCGCCCCCTTCCGCCGGCTGCGCCACCCGCACCCGCCGCCTCGGCCTCGGCCGCGGCGGCGGCTCCACCTCCCCCGCCCCCTCCCGCGTCGTCGCCACCACCTCCCCCCGCTTCTGCCGCAGCGCCGCTAGCGTCGCCTCGCTCCGCGCCTCCCGCGGCTCCCCCGCCGCCGCCGTCAACGCCCGCACCTTCCCCCACGCCGCCACCGGGTCCCACGCCAGCCGCCTCGACGCCACGTCCAGCAGCACCAGCGCCAGCACCCACGGCAGCAGCAGCCGCCACACCGGCCGCACGCTCCGCGACTCGAACGGCCGCGTCCGCTCGAACAGCCCCGCCGACTCCGCCGCCCCCGGGTCGAGCACACGCCCCCCCGTGATCTCCGCCACCTGTTCCAGCAGCCCCAGGTTCGACTCGAACCGCCGCAGCTCCCGCCCCGCCGCGCGGCTCGCCCCGCCGAACACCGACCGCCGCTCCCCCGTCACCGGGTTCTCCGCGAACAGCGTCACGAGATAGCTGCCCGTCTGCGACGCCGACGTCGCCGCCTCGTACAGCCCCGGCCCCGTCTGCGCAAGCTCCACGTCCTCCGTCGTCCCGTCCGGCCGCAGCACCGTCCCCCTCACGCGCAGGAAGTTCGCAAACCCGCTCTCGCCCCCCACGCCGCTTCCGGCACCGCCCCTCGCCCCGTCACGCCCCACCTCCGCATCCACCGCCGCGGCGTCGAGACGGATCCGCAGCCGATCCCCCTCGATCGTCGTCAGCAGGTCCGCCTCCCGCACCGCGGACGGCCTCGCCACCAGCCGCACCAGCCGCGTCCAGAAGTCCGCGTACCCGCCCCACTCGAGCCACTGCGACGCCCAGCGGTTCGTCGCGTCGCTCGTGAACGCCGCCGACCGCCCAAGCCCCACCTGCCAGTGGGCGAACACCGGCTCGTCATCCGGCCCGACCAGCGCCGTCGTCACCAGCGGGTGCCGCTTCTCCGCCGTCAGCACCAGGCCCCGCAGCGGGGGCAACTGCGCCATGCTCGCCAGCACCGGCGAGAACTGCACCCGCCGCGGCGTGAATGTGCCCTCCCTGATCAGATTCCTCCGGATCGTCTTCGCCTCCTTCACGAACACCTGCGGCAGCCGGTCCGGGTTGTCGATCGGGTGGTACTGCCCGCCCCCCAGCGCCGCGAGCTGCGTGAGCACCTGCCGGTTGTGCCCGTCCCCCACCCCGACCGTCGACACCGTGATCCCCGCGCGGGCGAAGTCCCCCATCAGCCGGTCCCAGCTCCCCCCCGGGGGCGGCGCGCTGTCCCCGTCCGTGAGCAGGATCACGTGCCGGATCGCCGCGTCCTGCATCGTCAGCCCCCGCAGCGACTCGTACGCCAGCTCGAGCCCCGCGTAGATGTTCGTCCCCCCGTCCGACTGGATCGACCGGATCCGCCGCATCACCTGCGGCGCGTCCGAGTTGAGCTGCAGCGGCACCACCCAGTTCGCCGCCGCGTCGAACGCCACCACCCCCACCAGGTCCTGCGGGAACAGCGTCCCGACCGCCAGCGCCGCCGCCTCGTTCGCCACCTCCTGCTTCGACCGCGGCCGACCCTGCACCGGCTCCAGCATCGACCCCGACCGGTCCATCACCACCACCAGCGCCCCCGACGGCAGGACCGTCTGCGACGGGATCTGCGACTCCACCGGCAGGATCCCGTCGATCGGCGAGTTCGCCCAGCCGCCCGCGCCGAAGCTCTCCGGCCCGCCGATCATGATCAACCCACCCCCCAGGTTGTTCACGTACTGCGCCAGCGTCCGCTGCTGCGTCGGCGGCACAAAGTCCGCCGGCACGTTCTGCAGCACCACCGCGTCGTACCGCTGCAGCCCCGTGAGCGTCGCCGGGATCCCCCCCGCGCCCACCACGTCCAACTCGATCCCCTGGCTCGCCAGCGCCTCCGGCAGCATCAGCCCGCTCGGCGGCTCGACGTGGTTCACGAACAGCACCCGCCCCCGCCCCTGCACGAGCGTGAACGCCTCGCCCCGGTTGTTCGCCGCCATCGTGTCCGCCTCCGGCGTCGCCGGCTCGAACACCGCCACGAACCGGTGCGCCCCCGCGTACCCCAGCGGCAGGTCGATCTGCTTCACCGCCACGTGCCGCCCCGTCGCCGCCGCGTCCCCCAGTTCCTCCACGCTCCAGTCGCTCGGCCGAACCGGCGCCCCCGTCCCCGCCGCCTCCCCGTTGAGGTCCACCGGCACGTCGTCGTGCAGCAACTGGAGCGCCCCACCCACCGGCGCCGTCGCCCGCAGGACGACCCGCACCGCCACCGTCTGACCCTCCCGCGCCTCCGTCGGCGCGTACACCGCCTCCACCATCACCTCGCTGCCCACGCGGTACGTGATCGGCAGCACGTCGATCGGGATGTTCGCCGCCGCCGCCTCCCGCGCCGCCGCCAGCACCTCGTCCGCCCCGCCCGTGTCGTTGCCGTCGCTGACCAGCACCATCCGCGCCCCCGTGTCCGGCGGATAGATCGCCATCGTCCCCCGCAGGCTCCCCGCGATGTCGCTCCCCTCCACCGGCGTCTCCACCGTCCCCGGGTCCAGGTCCACCGCCTCCGCCGGCATCGACCGCACCGTCGCCCGCTCGTCGAACGTCACCAGGCCGAACCGATCCGTCGGCCGGCGGTCCGACGCCGCCCGCGTCAGGTAGTCGGTCACCCACTCGTCGATCGGCGGCCGCTGCCCGTCCCCCGGCCGGGGCGGCGCCTGACCGAACCGGCGCACCGACTCCGACTGGTCCACCACCGCGATCGTCGTCAGGTCGCTGTGCGTCCGCACCGTCTGCGGCCCCGCCAGCGTCAGCACGAGGACGACGAGCACCAGCACCCGCAACACGACCGCCGTCCACCGGCGGTGCGGCTCCAGCCCCGTGAGGCTCCGCACGCCCAGCAGCACGATCGGCGCCGCGAGCAGCAACAGCCACAACACCTCGGGATGGTCGAAACGGACACTCAAATCAACGTGCGGATCAGCGTGGGGGGTGCGGGTGTCACGATACCCGGGTCAGCAGGCAACAGGGCCGCCGCACGGGGATCGCCTCTCATTCGGGCGCCGCCGGGGCCGGCCGCGACTCCCGCGCGGCTTCGGGCAACTGGTTGAAATACTCCCGGATCGGACCGTGGTAACGACGCGGCACGCGGTCCTCCGTCACCGCCCGCTCCGCCTCCTCGCGGGCGCCGGTGACCGCGTTGTCGTAGGCGACGCCCGGCTCGCCGACCGTCACCTCGCCGTACTGCTCCCACGACGCGATGATGCGACCCTCCCGATCCCGCGTGTCCCGCCGCGCCTCGACCTCGTACGGCTGCGGTCGCCGCTCGTCGCCCACGGCCGCGCCGCCACCCCCGCGGCCATAGCCCGCATCGCCCGCGACCGGCGGCCGGGAACCGCTCGAGCCATTCGGCCGGTCGGACGCCGCGGCTTCAGCCGAGTCCGCCGCGGGGGGGGACGCCTCCGCCACCCGCTCCATCGCCCGCCCCAGTTGCTCCTGCGCCTCGCCCATCTGTTGCAGTTGCCGCTGCATCTGCGCCATCTCCGCCAGTTCCTGCTGCGCCTGCCACGTGCCCTGCGCGAACCGCGGGTCGGGCGGCGCGGCGGGCGCGGCCGCGTCCGACTCGCCCGCTTCCCCCGTTGGAGCGTCGCCCTGAGCCGCCCGGCCCGGCGGCGTGGCCGCCTGCGGCGGTGTCGCGTCGGACGCCGCCCCCGCCCCACCCGCGCCCGGCAGCCCCGGCGACGCGCCCCCCGCGCCCGGCGACGGCTGCCCCCCCGACGGCTCGCCCGAACCGCCCGCCCGCGACGGCGCCC
>CAZKRE010000085.1:0-13163 GCA_964555075.1 uncultured Phycisphaeraceae bacterium | reverse complement strand
GGCTTGAGGCTTGAGGAGAGGGAGAGGTCTGAGGCTTGGGGCTTGCGGCTTGAGGCTTGAGGGGCTGGTCCTCGTGGCTAATCGCTTATCGCTCGTCGCTTCCCGCTACTCGCTCATCGCTAGTCGCTCATCGCCCCGACGTTTGCGCATAAAAAAGCCGAGCAAGGAAGGGGATATCTGATGGAATATAGCAGTATCGCTGATTCGCCTTGCCCGGCTTCTGCCATGTGGTTTTCAGAACGTCTGCCACCTCCTTTCGTCAGTCAGGGGTTGCGTCTGTCACCGGCTGTATTGTCCCGCGCGGGGGCTGGGAGGTCAAGGGAGAAGTGGGGCGAGCGGGGGCTGCGGAGGGGGCGGGAAGTGGGTACGCTCACCCGCCGCCGGGCTGGTGCGGCCCGCGGGGATCAGGATTCAGCCATGCGTACGCCTGCCGGTCCGCTCGCGATTGGGGAGGCTTTTTCGGTTCGTGACCTTGTCGTGCTGGTGACGGGGGCCGGGGGGCGGATCGGGTCGGTGATTGCCGAGGCGTTCGCGGTGAACGGGTCGCGGGTGGTGGTGTCGGACCGCTCGGGGGAGGCGATGGCGGAGGCGGCGGGGCGGCTCGCGGCGCAGACGGGGGCGGAGGTGGTCGGCCGGGGGGGTGACCTGCGGGTGGCGGGTGACCTGAGGGGGCTGGTGGAACTGGCGGGGGAGCGGTTTGGCCGGCTGGACGCGATCGTCCACTGCGGCGCGATCATCAACTCCAAGCCGCTGCGGAAGGAAGAGGAGGAGGCGTTCGAGCGGGTGTTCGAGACGAACGTCCGCTCGATGTTCCTGCTCGCGAAGTACGCGTACCCGCTGCTCGAGGCGAGCCGGGGCTCGGTGACGACGGTCGCGTCGGTCAACGGGCACCGGGCGCTGTTCCGGTGCCCGCTGTACGCGGGGTCGAAGGCGGCGGTGCTGAACATGAGCCGGACGCTGGCGGCGGAGTTCGGCGGGAGCGAGGTGCGGTTCAACACGGTTTCGCCGGGGCTGATCCGCGGGGCGGACGAGAAGGGCCGGCTGAGCGAGGTGGTTGCGATGCTGACGCCGCCTCACGCGGAGGCGTTCGAGAAAGCGTTCGGCGAGCACCTGCGCGGGCAGGGGACGAAGTCGCAGCCGCTGCCGGTGCGGGGCGGGCCGGGGGACGTGGCGATGGCGTGCGTCTACCTCGCGAGCCCCGCGGCACGGTTCGTCACGGGGGCGGACCTGCTGGTGGACGGGGGGATGCTGCACATGTTCGAGGACCAGATCCGCGAGACGGGCGGGCGGCAGGTGTGGGCGCGGGTGCGGGAGCACCTGCTCGCGCTGCCGGAGGAGGCGTGGCAGCGGCCGAAGCCGCAGTGGCTGACGGCGTAGCCGGGGGGCGGGGGCGCGCGGGCGGGGGTTCAGGTTTTCTCCGCGCCGCCGCGGCGCTTCACGAGTCCGCGGAGGGTTTCGAGGTTGATGGCGTCCCATGGCCGGCCGTCGGGGGCGTCTTCCTTGGCGGTCTCGAGGATCTTGGGGACCTTCTTGAGCTTGGGGTGGTTGACGATGACGCGGAAGGCATCGAGGGCGACGTGGCCGTGACCGATGTGCTCGTGACGATCGACGCGCTTGCCGCGGGGGACCTTGGAGTCGTTGAGGTGGAGCACCTTGACGCGATCGAGGCCGACGGTGGCGTTCACCTCCCTAAGCACCGATTTGGCGCCGGCCTCGCTGGTGAGGTCGTAGCCGGCGGCGAGGAGGTGGGCGGTGTCGAGGCAGACGCCGAGGCGGTCGGGGGCGTCGGAGCGGTCGATGATCTCGGCGAGGTGTTCGAGCTTGTAGCCGAGCGACGTGCCCTGCCCGGCGGTGACTTCGAGGCAGGTGATGACGCGGGCGTCGGGCATGGCGTCGTGGAGCCGGTTGAGCGACTCGGCGACGCGGCGGAGCCCGGCGGGTTCACCCTGACCGAGGTGGGCGCCGGGGTGGGTGACGAGGTGCGGGATGCCGAGCAGGTCGCAGCGGCGCATCTCGTCGGCGAAGGCGGCCATGGATTTGGCGTAGATGGTGTCGTCGACGCTGGCGAGGTTGATGAGGTAGCTGTCGTGGGAGACGCAGTCGCAGACGCCCGTGGAGGCCTGGTGCTCGTGCCAGGCGTCGATCTGCTGCGGGGTGAGCGGGGAAGCGGCCCACTGTTTCTGGTTCTTGGTGAAGACCTGGACGCAGTCCATGCCGAGCTTCTGCGCGGCGAGCAGGGCGTTGTGCATGCCGCCGGCGATGGAGAGGTGGGAGCCGAACATGGGGGGATGATAAAGAGGCTTGAGGCTTGAGGCTTGAGGCTTGGGGGTTGGGGGGCTCTTCGTCGGGGACTGCTCAGAGCCGGCGTTGGGGTCAGCGGAGGTCGTAGAGGGTGGCGGTGGGGGTGTCGTAGCGGGTGCGCCAGGTGGCGGCGAGTTCGCGGAGCGTGGCTTCGGTGACATCCTTGTCGAAGCCGTAGGTGTTGTGGAGGCGGTCAAGCTCGGACCAGTGGGCCCAGAGGTGTGTGATGCCCCGTTCGCGGAGGGCGGCGGTGACGGCGGCGGGGTCGCCGCCGGTGGATCGGAGGATCTCGCCGAGGGGGTTGGCGTCGAAGGCGGTGTGGTAGGTGATGCGGGTGTCGATGTAGAGGAGGCCCATGTTGTCGGCGACGAGGTAGGCGTGGGCGCCGGGGGGCAGGTCGTCGAGGAGGTGGCGGCCGACGGCGTCAAGGGTGTCGACGTGGGCGTAGAGCGGGGCCTTGAGCCAGCCGGTCTCGGTGGGGATGGGGCGGGTCTGGGCGGCGAGGGTGCGGAGGCTGATCGACGCGAGGAGGAGGACGAACGCGCCGAGGAGGAGCGTGGAGAGGCGGGCGACGCGTTCGCCGCCGGTGAGCAGGCGGTGGTAGCCGAGGCCGATGATCACGGCCGCGGGGAGGATGGTGGGGGTGAGGAACCGGCTCTGCAGGTGGGTCGCGACGAGCCAGAAGGTCAACTGCATCGCGAGGATGAGCAGCATCGCGCCCACGGCGCGGCGGAGGCGGAGCTGGCGGACGGTGAGCAGCCCGGCGAGGGCGACGGCGATCCAGAGGATCGGCGCGCCGCGTTCGAGGTCGAAGCGGGCGATGTTGCGGGTCTCGCGGGGCGTTTCGGAGCCGCCGACGGCGCCGTAGCCGGTGTTGCGGAGCCACTGGCGGTCGAGGGCGTCGAGGCGGTCATCGTCGCTCCAGGAGAGGCCGTGGCCGCGGTCCCAGCGTTCGGCGAGGGCTTCGTCCCAGTGGCCGGTGCCGAGGGTGGCGGTGGCGAAGGGGAAGACGGGGTTGCCGGTCCAGGCGTGGTTGCGGGCGAGCCAGGGGGTGAGTGTGGCGAAGCCGACGAGGGCGGCGACGACGGCGGCGGGGACGGCCTTGCGGAGCTCGGGCGGGCGGCGCCAGCGGACGGCGTGGTTGAGCCGGGTGAGCAGGACGAGGCCGACGGGGACGGCGAGCATCGGGCCGGCGGTCGGCTTGGCGAGCGTGGCGGCGCCGAGGAGGAAGCCGATGGCCGCGGCGGCGCGCCAGGTCTCGCTGCGGATGTCGAGCAGGAGCATGACGGCCGCGGCGCCGAAGGCGAGCGTCGCCATCTCGTTGTAGGCGAGCGAGCCGGTGACGAGCGTCCAGGGCACGGAGAGGAGCACCGCGGCGGCGAGCGCCCCGGCCCGGGCGGAGGTCAACTGCGCCACCGCGCCGCCCGCGGCGGCGGCGGCGAAGAGGGCGAGGGAGGCGTGGAAGAGCTGGGCGGCGTAGATGGCGTGCCCGACGCCGCCGCGCATCGCGCCCAGGTGCGCGTAGGCCGACTCGATGAGGCCGGGGAGGAACGCGTAGACGTTGTGGCGGAGCGGGACCATGCCGCCGGCGGCGAGCCACTCGCGGGGGATCTGCAGGTGGTAGCTGGTGACGTCGTAGGCGTAGGCCTCGACGCGCCAGAGCGTGCCGGGCGGGGCGGTGGTCGCGGCGAGGAGCATGCCGACGGCGGGGGCGGCGAGGAGGAGTTCCCAGGGCGGGCGCGGGCGGGACTCGCTGGCGGTGGGCTCGGATTCGCGGGTGGCGAGGATGAGCTGGATGGCGGCGGCGATGCCGCCGGCGACGGGCAGGCCCCAGGCGGTCCACGGGGACAGCAGGCCGGCCCAGGCGAGGAGCCACCACGACAGGAGCAGCGCCGCCATGCCCAGCGCGAGCTGGGAGAGCAGGGCGCTGGGCGGGTCGGGGAGGAGCCACCGCCGCAGGGGCCAGCCGAGGCCCGCCGCGCCGAGCCAGGCGATGCCGACGGCGGGGGCCGACTCGATGAGGATCAGCAGCGACGCGGCGAAGCGGACGGCCTTGTCGTGCGTGCCGCCGAAGACGGGGTCGGCGGGGCCGAGGGCGACCCACATCGCCACCATCACGACGGCCGCGGCGAGCACGGCGAAGACGACCTGGCGCGTTGGGACGGGGGGAGACGCCGGCACGGCGGTCAGTGTAACGGGTGGGCTGGATCTTCAAGGGGGGCCGGGCCGTCCGGCGGCGGCGGGTGGTCGTCCTGCTCTTCGAGCTTGAAGAGGCGGCGCAGCGCCGCGGCGTAGAAGGCCAGCGGCGCCTCGTCGCCTTGCGCGTCGAGCTGCGACAGCGGCAGGTGGAGGATCTTGTTGATCACCCGCTGCGTGTGCTCGTTCAGCACCGCCTCCGCCGCCGCCTCGTCGATGCCCACCGACTCGAGCTTGCGGATCGTCCGCTCCCGCTCGATGTCGCCGATGTCGTGGAGCCGGTGACGCAGTTGCCGGATGAGCCGGCCCACGTCCCGGCTCTGCACCTGGCGGAGGCATGCGGCGGCGGACTGGGCGATGTAGGCCTCGCACCGGTCCACCTCCACCCGGCGGGTGGAGACGCTCGCCTGCACCACTTCCTGCAGGTCGTCGAGGTTGTAGAGGTAGACGTTGCTGAGCGACCCGACCCCCGGCTCGACGTCGCGGGGCAGGGTGATGTCCACGATGAGCAGCGGCCGGTTCCGCCGCTTGCGGATCAGCGGCTTGAAGCGGTCGACGGTGAGGATCGGCTCGGGCGAGGCGGTGCTGGTGAGGATCACGTCCGCCTCGACGAGCAGGACGTCGAGGTCGTCCCACGCCCGGGGGCCGCCCGTGTGGGAGGTGATGCGCAACTGGTCGGCGAGCGCGGCGGCGCGTTCGACCGAGCGGTTGACCACCCACAGCCGCCCGAGGTTCAGGTCCAGGAGGTGCCGGAGTGTCACCTTCGCCATCTCGCCGGCGCCGATCCCGACGACGGTCTTGTCGGCGAAGTTGTCGAAGACGCGGCGGGCGAAGTCGACCGCGACGGACGCGATGGACATCCGCCCCGCGCCGATGCCGGTTTCGGAGCGGAGCCGCTTGGCCGCCGCCACGCTCGACTGGAAGACGCGGTGGAGCACCGGCCCGACCGCGCCCGATGCGGCCGCCGCCTCATACGCCCGCTTCACCTGCCCGAGCACCTGGGGCTCGCCGAGGACCATCGAATCCAGGCCGGTGCTGACGCGGAAGAGGTGCTGAACCGCCGGCTCGCCCTCGCGCTGGATCGACGCGGCGGTCACGGTCTCGACCGGTGTGCCGCTCCGATCGGCGAGGAACTGCCGCAGGTCCTGCGCGGTGGGGGGGGCGTGGCTCGGGCGGGCGACGTAGATCTCGAGGCGGTTGCAGGTCGAGACGACGACGCACTCGCAATCGCCGAAACGCGCGCGTAGGTCGGCGAGGGTGGCGGCGGAGTCGGCGGTCGCGAGGGCCAGCCGCTCGCGCAGTTCGACGGGCGCCGTGCGGTGGTTCACGCTCAGGAGCAGGAGGCGCATCAGACGGCCCCCCGTAGGGGGTGCGGCGCGTGGGCTGCGCTCGCCCGCAGCCGGCGCAGGGCCACCAACGACGCGGCGACGGCCAGCAGCGTGAGCACGATCAGGCTCGTTGTGATCAGCGGGTTGGCCACGGCGGGGAACGGCTTCAGGGCGTGGCCAGCGCCTCGCAGTGGGCGCGAAACGCGGGCTCACCCGAACCCCTCAGGATAGCGATCGCGTCGGCGTCCGTCAGTCGGCGGAGGCGGGCGGCCCGTTCCCGGGCGTCCGCAAACCCCGCCTGGATCCGCGGCCGGTAGGGGCCCGCCAGTTCGAGCAGTCGCGGCCAGACCGGGTCCAGCTTCGCGTCCAGTTCGTCGCGGATGGCGGTCGCGGCGGTCGCGGAGACGCCGCCCGTGTGGACCGCGAGGGTCAGCGGTCCGCGGCGGGAATGGGCCATGAAGTCGATGCCGCTCCGCGCCGGGTCGGCCGCGGCGTTGACCAGCACCCGCCGCTCCTCCGCCCACGTCGCGACCCGGGCGTTTGCCGCCTCGTGGGGGGTCGCGATGACGACGAGGAAGCAGCCGTCCAGGTCGGCCGGCTCCACCTCCCGCCGACGGACGTCGACGGGCAGAGCGTCGAGGTCCGCGACAGTCTCGGGCGCGACGACCACCACGGTTGCCCCGGCCTCGACCAGCGCCCGCGCCCGCCGCGCACCCACCGCGCCGCCCCCGACGACGAGGCAGCGGCGGCCGACGACGTTGAGCATGACGGGCAGTCCGGGCACGGCCGGAGTCTACCGGCGACCGGCGCCGCGCGGGGGGCGGTAAGATGACCCGATGGCGGACCTGTGGGCCCAGAAGCGGGCGGACAATCGCAAGGCGGTCGAGCCGCTCGCGGTGCGGATGCGGCCGCGGACGCTCGAGGAGTTCGTGGGGCAAAGCCACTTCCTGGGCCCGGGCAAGCTCCTGAGGCGGATGCTCGAGGCGGATCGGATCACCAGCGTGCTGTTCTACGGCCCGCCGGGGACGGGGAAGACGAGCCTGGCGGAGCTGATCGCGAAGCACACGCGTCGCCGATTCGAGCGAGCCAACGCCGCGAGCGTCGGCGTGAAGGAGGTCCGGGACGTGCTCGACCGGGCGCTCAAGGCCATCGAGCAGGATGGGCCTTCCGCGGGGAAGACGATCTTCTTCCTCGACGAGATCCACCGCTTCAACAAGGCCCAGCAGGACGTGCTGCTCGGCGACGTCGAGCGGGGCGTGATCACGCTGATCGGCGCGACCACGGAGAACCCGTTCTTTTCCGTCAACTCCGCGCTGGTCAGCCGGTCGCAGGTGTTCCAGTTCCAGCCGCTCACCGAGCCGGAGATCGCGCAGCTCATCGGCGCGGCGGTGAACGATGCGGAGCGGGGCTTGGGCCATCTCGACGTCGAGGTGACGGACGAGGCGATCCGCCACTGGGCCATCGCCAGCGACGGCGACGCGAGGCGGGCGCTGACGGCACTGGAGATCGCGGTGCTCAGCGGGGGAAGGGGCCAGGGGGCCGAGGGGCCGAGGGGCCAAGGGACGGATGGCACGCTCGGCCCGTCGGCCCCTGACCCCTCGGCCCCTATCCGCATCGACCTCGCCACCGCCGAGGCGTCGATCCAGCAGAAGGCGGTGGAGTACGGCACCGACACGCACTACGACGCCGCTTCGGCGTTCATCAAGAGCATGCGCGGGAGCGACCCGGACGCCGCGATCTACTGGCTCGCGCGGATGCTGCACGCGGGGGAAGACCCGCGGTTCATCGCGCGGCGGATCGCGATCCTCGCCAGCGAGGACATCGGCAACGCAGATCCGCGCGCGATCACCGTCGCCGCCGCGGCCTACGACATCACCGAGCGGATCGGGATGCCTGAGTGCCGCATCACCCTCGCCCAGGCGGTGGTGTACATGGCGACCGCGCCCAAGAGCAACGCGAGCTACATGGCCATCAACGCCGCGATGGACGACGTGAAGCACCAGCGGACCGTCCCCGTGCCCAAGCACCTCCAGCAGGCGCACGCGACGGAGAAGAAGCGGATGGGCATCGGCACGGGCTACGATTACGCCCACGGCAGCGAGACCGGTTTCGTCGACCAGGACTACCTCGGCGTCGACAAGCGGTACTACGAGCCGACCGAGCGGGGGTACGAGGCGCGGATCCGGCAGTACCTGCGGTGGATCGACGAACAGCGATCGGACCCGCGGCGTACCGACGCGCAGTAGTTGCGCTATTCCTGCGGGCGGCGGACGCGGTTTGCCGACATACGGCATAGGCACGCCGCCCGGCGGCGTGGTCGCGTCCGCGCGGCCGGGTGGAACCCGCCCCGATCACAGACGTCTGACCACGCGGCGGAGCCGCGGCGCGGCCCACCCGCCGCGAAAGCAAGGAGTTCATGGCGATGGTGTTGGCTTCCCAGGGCGCTCGCGCCGGCTTGTCCCGACGGTACATGTCCTCCCGCCGCAAGAGCGGGTCCAAGTGGCCCTGGATCGGGGGCGGCGTCGCCATCCTCGCGGTCCTGGGCATCTGGCAGATGGTCGGCGGCGACGACAACGGCGGCCTCGAACCCCGCTCCGCCTCCGCGGCCTCCCTGCCGACGCCCGAGGACCAGCCGGCCCAGGCCCAGGCCGCGTCCAGCGGGAAGCCCGCCGGCGCCGCGCCCGTCGCCGCCCGGACCGTCCCCCCCGTGCCGACGATCTCCCTGGGCGGCGCCGCCACGCCCACCACGCCCGCCACGCCGCTCGTCGTCCCGCCTGGGCCCAAGGCCCCGGCCGCCGCGGCGAACAACGGCGTCGCCGCGCCAGCGCCTGTGAAGATCGCGCCCCTGCCGCGCTCCTCCACCGGGGCCGGCTCGTCGCAGTACGCGCAGGGCATGGACCTCATCGCCGACCAGCGGCTGGTGGAGGGGCGGAAGGTGCTGTCGGACCTGCTCTTCAACCGTTCGCGTGAGCTCTCCGCCGGCGACGCCCAGACGGTCCGGGACACGCTGATGAGCGTCAACCGGGAGCTGATCTTCTCCCCGAAGATCACGCCCGGCGACCCGCTGGTCGAGCCGTACAAGATCCAGTCCGGTGACTACATCGCGCGGCTGGCGCCGCGGTGGAAGGTGCCGCAGCAGTTCATCGTGCACATCAACGGGATCAACCCGAGCAAGCTCCACGTCGGGCAGACGGTGAAGTTCGTCAAGGGCCCGTTCCACGCCCGGGTGATCAAGAGCGAGTTCCGGATGGACCTGTTCCTCCGGGACAGCACGGGCCAGCCGATCTACGTGTGCAGCTTCCCGGTGGGGCTGGGCGAGGGGGACTCGACGCCGCTGGGCCGGTGGATCATCGAGCCCGGCCGGAAGGTCAAGAACCCCGGCTGGGCCAACCCCCGCACCGGCGAGCGCTTCGCGCCCGACGACCCGAAGAACCCCATCGGCGAGTACTGGCTCGCCCTCAAGGGCATCGAGCCGGCGACGGAGAACGTCGGCGGCTACGGCATCCACGGCACCATCGAGCCGGACTCGATCGGGAACATGATGTCGATGGGCTGCGTCCGGTTGCGGGACGCGGACATCGAGCAGGTGTTCAACATGCTCGCCGAGGGCGAGAGCACGGTCGAGATCGTGCGGTAACCACCCGGGGCAGGAACAGCGAACGATGCCAGTCGAAGCAGAACAGGGCCCGCGGATGGTGGAGGCCGACGTGGTCGTGCTGGGGGCCGGGGCAGCGGGCGTGGCCGCGGCGATCAGCGCCGCACGCGATGGGGCTCGCACGATCCTGATCGACGCGGGGCCGCTGCCCGGTGGCGAGCTCATCAGCGGGATGGCCATCGACGGCGCCCTCAACGCCCGGGGCGAGTGGATCCTCGGCGGCGTCGGCCGCGAGTTGCTCGCCGAGTGCGACCGCATGGGCGGCTACATCGGCCCCCTCAACGACTTCCGGCTGATCTGGTACGTCTGCCTCGACCCCGAGGTCATGAAGCTCGCGGTGGCGCGGTGCCTGGCCCGCGCCGGGGTGCAGCTCTGGCTGCACACGTTCGCCACCGGCGTCTCCGCCGCCGACGGCCGCGTCGAGTCGATCACCGTCGTCAACAAGGAGGGCCAGACCCGGGTCCGCGCGCCGCTGTTCCTCGACTGCTCGGGGGACGCCGACATCGTCCGCGGCGCGGGCGGCCGCCTGTTGCAGGGCGGCCCCGGCGGGGAGCTGCAACCGGTGTCGATGATGTTCCGCATGTCGGGCGTCGAGACCGGCCCGCTGCTCGATTTCATGCGCGACCACCCGGAGCATTTCGCCCTCGGCGAGAGCGAGGCGATCCGCGCCGGCCGCACCGACCGCGAACTCGCCGAGGCGGCCGCCGCGCAAGGCCACCCGACCGTGTTCCTCAAGGGTGACGGCCCGCTGCTGTCGGAGGCGATCGCGAGCGGCGAGATGTACCCCACCGCGCTGGTGATGATCCAGCCGACCTCCGTCCCGCGGCGGGAGGTGTGCCTCAACACGACCCGCGTCGGCGGCATCGACGGCACACGCACACGCGAACTCAGCGGCACGCTCGCCTCGCTCACGGATCAGGTCTGGCAGTGCAGCGAGTTCATGCGCCGCCGCGTCCCCGGCTTCGCGAACGCCGCCTACAGCGGCGTCGCGGGCCGCATCGGCGTCCGAGAGACCCGGCGGATCGAGGGGCGGGACCTGCTCACCGGCGAAGACGTGCTCTCGGCCCGCAAACGCGAGGACGGCATCGGCAAAGGCTCTCACCACGTCGACATCCACCAGTCCGGCACCGGGCAGGTCCGCATCCCCGTGCGGGGCGGCGGGTCCTACGACATCCCCTGGGGCTGCCTGCTGCCCAAGGACTTGGCCAACGTCGCCGCCGCCGGGCGGGTGTTCTCCGCCGACCGCGAGGCCCACGGCTCGGCCCGCGTGATGGGCCCGTGCCTCGCGATGGGCCACGCCATCGGCACCGCCGCCGCCATGCTCCTGGCCGCCCGCGACCCGCGGCCCGCGTTCCCGGCCCTCGACGTCGCGGCGCTGCGGGCGCGGCTGAAGTCCGAAGGCGCCGTGCTCGACGGCACGCACTGAGCCCGCTCACACACCGGAACGCTTCACCCCAGCCGGTCCGTCGCCACGTGGTAGTGGGGGTCTTCGCTGATGTTCGCCTCGACGAGGTCGCCGGCGCGGCCGAGGAGCTGCTGGCACTCGGGGCTCAGGTGCCGCAGGTGCAGCCGCTTGCCCTCCTTGCCGTACCGCTCGGCGAGGGCGTTGATCGCCTCAAGGCCGGACTGGTCGTAGACGCGGGTGAAGTAGAAGTCGATCACGACGTCCTGCGGGTCCTCCGCGGGGGTGAAGAGGTCGCGGAAGCTGTCGGCGGAGCCGAAGAACAGCGGCCCGTGGAGCTGGTAGATCTTGCTCCCAAACTCGTTGAACTTCACGTCCGCGATGAGGTGGGTGGACTTCTTCCAGGCGAAGACGAGGGCGGAGATGACCACGCCGAGGATCACGGCGGTGGCCAGGTCGTGCATGATCACGGTGTAGCCCGCGACGAAGACCATGACGAGCACGTCGCTGGCGGGGACTTTGCGCCAGGTGTGGAGGGTGGCCCACTCGAAGGTGCCCACGACGACCATGAACATCACCCCGACGAGCGCGGCCATGGGGACCATCTCGATCCAGGGCGCGAGGAAGAGGATGAACGCGAGCAGGGCGAGGGCGGCGGTGATGCCGGACATCCGGCCGCGGCCGCCGCTCTTCACGTTGATGAGCGACTGGCCGATCATCGCGCAGCCGCCCATGCCGCCGAACAGCCCGCAGGTCACGTTGGCGACACCCTGGCCGATGCACTCGCGGTTGCCCCGGCCGCGGGTCTCGGTGAGCTCGTCGACGAGCGTCATCGTCATCAGCGACTCGATCAGGCCCACGCCCGCGAGCACGAGCGAGAAGGGCAGGATGATCCAGAGCGTCTCGAGCGTCATCGGCGGGACGAGGTAGGTCAGGAAGAACAGGCTCGGCAGCCCGCCGGAGATGCCGACGTGCTCGGGCTCGATGGTCGCGATGGCGGCCTCGACCTCGCCCGGCGTGAGTTCCGCCGCGCGGACCTCCCGCGCCGGGTTCGGCACCACCACCAGGCCGTACTGGTGGGCCCGCCGCTGCACGGCCTCGACGGCGTCGGCCTCTTTCGCCTTCGCCGCCTCGCTCACCGCCGCCGCCTGCGAGTTGGTGACGAGCATGTCCTTCACCGTCAGCACGGGCCGGGCCCCGTCGCCGGGCGCGGCGGCGTTGATCCCGTAGGCGAGAAGCGACACCACCAGGATCGCCGCGAGCGAGGAGGGCACCACCCGCGTGAGCCTGGGCAGGAAGAAGATGATCGCCATCGTGAGCGCGACGAGGGCGATCATGATCAGCAGCGGCGTGCCGGTGAGGTAGTGGAGCCCGCCGACGGCGCCGAGCACCTTGAAGCTGCCGAACTGGGCGAGCAGGATCACGATTGCGAGCCCGTTGACGAACCCGAGCATGACGGGGTAGGGGACGATGCGGATGAGCTTGCCCAGGCGGAGCAGGCCGATGACGACCTGGATGAGCCCGCAGAGGATGACCGCGGGGAAGAGGTACTCGATGCCGTGGATGGCGACGAGGGAGATGACCACCACCGCCATCGCGCCCGTGGCCGCGGAGATCATGCCCGGCCGCCCGCCGAGGACCGACGTGACGAGGCAGATGATGAACGCGGAGTAGAGGCCGATCAGCGGCGTGACGCCGGCGACGAAGGCGAACGCGACCGCCTCCGGCACGAGCGCGAGCGCGACGGTCAGGCCCGACAGGAGGTCGGCCTTGAGCGTCGGCGGCATCTTCGAGCCCAGCTCGACGAACTGCTGACGGGAGGGAACGAAACGGTCCAGCGGGATCGGAGAAATAGTCATCGCGTGCTGCTTCGGGAGCAGGGGTCCGGTGGGGCGGGATGAAAAGGGGGCGACAGCCGCGGACGCGGCGCTGTCACGGCGGGATCGCAAGGGGAGGCGCGTCGGGCTCGCGCGTGGTTACGGCGGGGTCATCTGAAGCACCTGCTCGTCGGCGTGGTACGACGAGCGGACCAGCGGGCCGGACTCGACGTGACGGAAGCCTAGCGACTCGCCAAGATGTTTCAATTCGGCGAACTGCGCCGGCGTCACCCAGCGGGAGATCGGCAGGTGGTTCTTCGTCGGCTGCAGGTACTGCCCGATCGTGAGGATGTCGCAGGTCTCGTGCACGCCCGGGTAGGTGCGGGCGGGGTAGGAGATCGCGGCGATGCGCTCCGTCGCGTCGGGGGCGGGCTCAGCGATCGGGGCGAGCTTCGCGGGAGCCT
>CAZKRE010000084.1:10747-13270 GCA_964555075.1 uncultured Phycisphaeraceae bacterium | reverse complement strand
ATGCTCAAGATCGGATTGATGGGTTGTGGCGCCGTCGCTAACTACGGCCACCTGCCGGCGATCGCGCGGACGCCCGGCCTCACACTGCACGCCGTGTTCGACCCCGACCCGCGGCGACGGGAGGACGCGAAGGCGGCGCACGGCGCGGCCCACGCGTTCGGCGATGCCGACGCGTTCTTCGACTCGGGGCTGGATGCCGTCGTCGTCACGTCGCCCGCGCCGGTTCACCGGGCGAACGTCGAGGCCGCGGCGGCGCGGCGGCTGCCGGTGCTGTGCGAGAAGCCGCTCGCGATGACGGAGGCGGACAGCCTCGCGATGGTCGAGGCGATGGAGGCGGCGGGCGTCCCGCTGTTTGTCGGGTTCACCTACCGCTTCGCGGGCCCGGCCATGGAGATCCACCGGCTGCTGCGGGAGGGCGCGATCGGCGACCCGTTCAGCCTCCGCCTCATCTACAACTGGGACTGCCACGGCTCGTGCCACCGGCAGGGCGAGCAGGCGGGCGAGGTGAACACCCGCCGCGCGCTGCGGATGGAGGAAGGCGGGCCGATCGTCGACTGCGGCGTCCACCAGATCGACCTCGCCCGCTGGTGGCTGGGCAGCGAGGTGGTCCACCAGCAGGCGGTCGGGGTGTGGGGCGATGCGTTCGAGGCGCCCGACCACGTCTATCTCCACCTCGACCATGCCGCGCCCGCCGCGGCGCACACGCTCGTGGAGATGAGCTACTCGTACGGCCACAACGCCCGCGAGCAGCGGTGCCACTTCCTCTACGAGATCATCGGGACCGACGGGCTGATCCGCTACGACCGGGAGAACCGCCGCTTCGAGCTCGCGAACCGGGAGGGCACGACGCCGCTGCCCTTTGGGGAGGAGAAGAACTTCGCCGGGATGTACGAGGCGTTCGAGCGGGCGCTCCGCACGGGCGATCCGGGCCCGATGCCGACCGGGCGTGACGGGCTGATCGCGACGCGCATCGCGCGGGGCGCGGTGGACGAGCTGGTCCGCCGCCGGGCCGCCAAAGCGGGCTGACGACCGGCGGCGGGTGCGACGCCGCCCGCCTCGCCCCGCCTTGCCGGCCGCGGGGCCTTGGGTCTGCCGACAGGTCGGCTATGCTGACGGGCTATGAACCAGCAAAGGCACGACATCGTGATCATCGGCGGCGGGCCCGGGGGGTACGTGGCGGCCATCCGGGCCGGGCAGCTCGGGCTCAACGTCGCCTGTGTCGAGAAGGCGAAGCAGCTCGGCGGGACCTGCCTCCGCGTCGGGTGCATCCCCAGCAAGGCGCTGCTCGAGTCGAGCGAGCGGTACGACGAGACGAAGAGCCACCTCGGCGTCCACGGGATCAAGGTCGGCAACGTCGAGCTCGACCTGGGCGCGATGATGACGCGCAAGCAGAAGATCGTCGACACGATGGCCCGCGGCGTCGACATGCTCTTCAAGAAGAACAAGGTCACCCGCTACCACGGCTACGCCAGCCTCACCGAGAACCGCACCGTGCTCGTCCGCAACGAGGACGGGGACACCACCGAACTCCGCGCCAAGCACATCGTCCTCGCCACCGGCTCGTCGCCCGCGACCCTCCGCGGCGTCGACCTCGAAGACCCGCTCGTCGACACCTCCACCGACGCGCTGTCGTACGACAAGGTGCCCGAGCACCTGGCGGTCATCGGCGGGGGGTACATCGGCGTCGAGATCGGCAGCGTCTGGCGACGCCTGGGCGCCAAGGTCACCGTCATCGAGTACCTCAACCGCATCCTGCCCGGCATGGACAGCGAGCTCGCGGCCGAGGCGTTCAAGATCTTCAAGAAGCAGGGGCTCGAGTTCCGCCTGCAATGCCGCGTCACGTCCGCGAAGAGCAACGGCAAGGGCGGCGTGACCATCGAGATCGACGGCCAGGAGAGCGTCACCGCCGACCGCTGCCTCGTCTCGGTTGGCCGGGCGCCGAACACGAAGGACCTGGGCCTCGAGGCGGCGGGCGTGAAGCTCGACGATCGCGGGCGGATCATCGTGGACAAGCGGTGGCGGACGAACGTCGACGGGGTGTACGCGATCGGCGACGTCGTCGCGGGGCCCATGCTCGCGCACAAGGCGGAGGAAGAGGCGGCCGCGTGCATCGAGCGGATCGTCACGGGGTACGGGCACGTGGACTACGGCGTGATCCCCGCGATCGTGTTCACCCACCCGGAGATCGCCAGCGTCGGGCAGACGGAGGACCAGCTCAAGGACGAGGACCACGCCTACAAGCGGGGCGTCTTCAGCTTCCGCGCCAACGGCCGGGCGCACGCGCTCGAGCAGACCGAGGGCTGGGTCAAGGTGCTGGCGGACGAGAAGACCGACCGCGTGCTGGGCGTCCACATCATCGGCCCGCGGGCGGGCGACCTGATCGCGGAATGCGCCGCGGCGATGCAGTTCGGCGCCAGCAGCGAGGACATCGCCCGGACCTGCCACGCCCACCCGACGCTGAGCGAGGCGGTCAAGGAAGCGGCGATGGCCGTCGAGGGCCGGCAGATCCACAGCTGATCGTGG
>CAZKRE010000084.1:0-10647 GCA_964555075.1 uncultured Phycisphaeraceae bacterium | reverse complement strand
CGCTCGGTCGCCCGCTGCCACGCGGAGAGGATCCGCTCGGCCTGGAGGCGGCTGATCCACCGCCACGGGCCGTCCTCGTCGCGGACCATGCACTTGCAGGGGACCGGCTGGATCCGCAGTTGCTGGAGGATGACGAACTCGTCGGTGACGAGGTGGAAGAACTGGTCGGTGTCGGTGCTGGTCTGGTAGATGGTCATGAGACCTCTCCGGGGGTGGAGCCGGATGACTTATCGGCGAGGAGGCCGGATCGGGTGCAACGATCGCCGGTGGAGCGGCGCGGGCGGGGGCGTCGATAGGGGGAGGATGGCACATGGAGGCGCGATCCGTGTGTATCTCAGCCGGAAGATGGCGGTGCTGCTGGCGCTGGGGTTCTCCGCGGGGCTGCCCTACGGGCTGCTGACCGGCGCGTTGCCGAAGTGGCTGACGGACGCGGGGCTGGCGGTGGGCACGATCGGGTGGCTGAGCCTGGTGCTGATGCCCTACACGCTGAAGTTCGCGTGGGCGCCGCTGATGGACCGGTACGTCCCGCCGGTGCTGGGGCGTCGGCGGGGGTGGCTGCTGATCACGCAGGTGCTCTGCGGGGTGGCGGTGCTGGTCCTGGCGGGCACGGGCCCGGGGACGCTGGCGGGCCTCGCGGTCGCGGCGACCTGCCTGGCGTTCGTCGCGGCGAGTCAGGACATCGTGGCCGACGCCTACCGGACGGACGTCCTGGCCGACGGCGAGCGCGGCGCGGGGGCGGCCGTGTACGTCACGGGGTACCGTCTCGCGCTCGTGGCGGGCGGGGGGCTGACGCTCATCGCGCAGGCGCGGTACGACGTGCCCTGGTCGGCGGTGTTCGCGGCCACCGCGCCGCTGCTGCTGATCGGGGTGGTCGCGACGCTGCTGGCGTCGGAGCCGGCGGGGGGGCGGGGAGCTCCGGCGACACTCGTGGACGCGGTGGTCCGGCCGTTCGTGCAGTTCCTCCGCCGCCCGAACTGGCTCGCGGTGCTGCTCTTCATCGTCTGCTTCAAGGCGCCCGACGTCATGCTCAACACGATGCGGATGCCGCTGCTCACACAGATCGGGTTCGACGGGGAGCAGATCGGGAAGCTGGCGCAGACGCTGGGGCTGGTGATGACGATCGTCGGGGCGCTGCTGGGCGGGGGCGTCGTCGCGCGGCTGGGGCTCCTGCGGTCGCTGGTGCTCTTCGCGGTGCTGCAGGCGGTGAGCAACCTCGGCTTTCTCCTGCTGCTGAGGACCGGGCCGGTCGAGGGCGTGCTGGCGGCGGTGGTGGCGGTCGAGTACACCTGCGGGGGGTTGGTCACGGCCGGGTTCGTCGCGTTCCTGATGGCGCAGTGCGACGCCCGCTTCTCCGCGACGCAGTACGCGCTGCTGTCGAGCCTGATGGCGACCACCGGCATGATCGTCGGCGCGCCGGCGGGCGAGGTCGTGGAGGCGGTGGGTTGGGGGGCGTTCGTGGTGGCGAGCGTGGTGGCGATCGTGCCGGCGATGCTGCTGCTGCCGTGGGTGCGGCCGGCGGGCGAGCGGGCTGGGGAGCCGGCGGGTGCCGGGTGACGTTCGCCCCTCACCCGGCCCTCTCTCCAGGGGGAGAGGGAGCTGGCGGTCACATCGCCTGTTCGCTCGGCTGCAGGAGCAGCTTGGGGATGTTCACGTGGGCGGGCTGTTCGAGGATGAAGCGGACGGCGCGGGCGATGTCCTGCGGCTGGGCCATCCGCTGGATGCCCAGCGCCTTGGCGGGGTGGGTGGGGAAGTGGTTCTGGAGGTGGGTTTCGGTGAGGCCCGGCTCGACGACGCTGACGCGGACGCCGGTGCCGGCGACCTGCATGCGGAGGTCTTCGCTGAAGGCCTCGATGGCGAACTTCGTGCCGGCGTAGGCGCCGGCGGTGGGGCGGACCTTGAGGCCAAGGGTGGAGGAGACGTTGATCAGGTGGCCCTGCTTCTGGGCGAGCATGTGCCGCAGCGTGACGTAGGCCATGCGGTAGACCGACTCGACGTTGGTGCGGACCATGGCGCAGGCGGCGTCGATATCGACGTCCTGGATGCCGCCGACGATCATGACGCCCGCGTTGTTGAAGACGACGTCGAGCCGGTCGAAGCGGCGGAGGGCGGCGTCGAGGGCGCGTTCGGGCAGGGCGGGGTCGTTGACGTCGCTGGGGAGCACCTCGCACTCGCCGAGCTCGTCCGCGAGCGCGCGGAGCTCGGGCTCGCGGCGGGCGGTGAGGACGAGGCGCATCCCCGCGGCGCGGAGCTCGCGCGCGACGGCGGCGCCGATGCCGCTGGAGGCGCCGGTGATGAGGGCGACACGGCCGTTGAGATCGGTCATGATGATTCTCCGGGTGCCGATTGTAGGAAGATCCGCCCACGGTGCGGGGGGCGGGCGGGGTGAAAGCCGAGGCGTTGAACCGGGGAAAAGACCGTGGACAATCTTGTCCCACTACCTATCCTTGTGCTCCTGCCTCGCGCGACGCGGGGCTCTCAACGCCGAGAAGAATCGCGACGATGAAGCATCCGACGTGGGTACGGGGGCGCGTGCCAAACGGCTATTGGTCCACCCGGACGAACCGCCTGAAGTACCTCAACTGGCTGGGTAAGCGGCTGCGGTACCGCAAGCTCGAGGACTGGTACGGCCTCACCCGGCGGTCGCTGCTGGAGAACCACGGCGGCGGGCTGCTCGCGACCGTCTACAACCACTCGCCCATCAGCGTGCTCCAGGACCTGCGGCCCGGCTACGACTGGAAGCCGTGGCTCATGCACAGCACCCCCCAGGGCTACTGGCGCGACCCCGCCAACCGGCGGCTCTACATGCGCTGGCTCGGCAAGCAGCTCGGCTACACCCGCCCCGAGCACTGGTACCGCCTCACCCAGGACGACTTCCACACCCACTCGGGCGGGGGGCTGCTGGGCGTGTACTACCGCAACTCGCCGATCGACGCCGTCCGCGAGTACCTGCCGAACTACAACTGGCTCGAGTGGAAGTTCGCCGCCACGCCGCAGGGGTTCTGGAAGCGCCGCGCCACCCGCAAGCGGTACGTCGCGTGGCTGGGTGAAAAGCTCGGCTATCACAAGCCCGAAGACTGGTACGCGATCACCCGCCGCGACTTCTACAGGAACGAGGGGGGCGCGCTGCTGCACCAGATCCCCGGCCGATCGCCCCTGGCGGCGCTGCGGGAGCTCATGCCCGACGTCGAGTGGGAGGAATGGCGGTTCGCCCGCGTGCCCAACGGGTTCTGGAAGCGGCGGAAGAACCGCCACCGCTTCATCGACACCCTCGGCCGGCAGCTCGGCTACCGCCGACCAACCGACTGGTACCGCCTCACCCGCGAGCAGGTCCGCGAGGCGGGCGGGTCGGCGCTGCTGTCGATGGTGTACCACAACTCGCTGCTCCACCTGCTCAACGACCGCTTCCCGGCTGTCAGGTGGGACCCCGAGCGGCTCTACGGCTCATCGCCCGCCTCGCGGCGGCTCGCGGCGTAAGGGCGACCCCTCGGGCGCGTCCCGTCGGAACAGCCCCGGCGCGAAAGTCTTCGGCCTGCGCGACCCGATCCCTATGATGGAGGGTTGCCCATGCGCCATCGCCCGCCCCATCCCGCGCGCCGGTTCGTGGCCGTCTGCCTGCTCCTGGCCGGCGGCGCGGTGGCGGCGCCCGCGGCCGCGGCGGGTGACGACGAGGCGGTCGTCCGCCACGTGCTGAACCGCCTCGCGTTCGGCCCGCGCGCGGGGCAGGTCGAGGCGGTGCGCGAGGCGGGCTGGCGGGCGTGGTTCGAGGCGCAGCTCGACCCCGCGAGCGTGCCCGACGACCGGGTCGAGCGCACCGTCGCGTCGCGCTGGCCGTCGATGCGGATGTCGATGGCGGAGGCCTTCGCCGCCTACCGCCCGCCCTACAGCAGCGACCCGCCCGCGATCGAGGAGCAGCAGCGGAACAACCGGCTGGCGTGGACGATCCGCCGCGAGCTCGCGGAGTCGGTCGTCTACCGCGCGGTGTTCAGCGAGCGGCAGTTCCAGGAGGTCATCGTCGAGTTCTGGCGGAACCACCTCACCGTGGACCAGAACAAGGACGACGTCGGCTACCTCGCCAACCACTACGAGCAGGAGGTCATCCGCCGGTTCGCGTTCGGGAAGTTCGAGCACATGCTCCTCGCCTCGGCGCGGCACCCGGCGATGCTCATCTACCTCGACAACATCGTCAGCCAGCGGCCGCTGACGGAGCGCGAGGAGGCGCTGGTCGCGAAGTACGAGGGCCGCGACCACGTCCCCCGATCCGTCGCCGCCCGGCAGCGTCAGCGCGGCCTCAACGAGAACTACGCCCGCGAGCTCATGGAGCTGCACACGCTCGGCGTCGACAACGGCTACACCCAGCGGGACGTCACCGAGCTCGCCCGCGTCCTCACCGGCTGGACCGCCGGCTGGGGCGACGACGGGAGCTACGGCTTCCGCTTCCGCCCGGAGGTCCACGACGACGGGGAGAAGCGGCTGCTCGGCGCCCGCCTCGTCGAGCGGGGCGGCGAGGCGCAGGGCATCGACGTGATCCGGTCGCTCGCGCGGCACCCGCGCACGGCCGACTTCATCGCCGTCAAGCTCTGCCGCTACCTCGTCCACGACGACCCGAGCGAGGCGCTGGTCCGCCGCGTCGCCGGCGTGTTCCGCCGGACGGGCGGCGACCTGCCCGCCGTCTACCGCGCGATCGTCTTCAGCGACGAGTTCCTCCGGCCCGAGCAGGCCGGCGCCAAGTTCAAAACCCCCTTCGAGTACGTGATCTCGTCGCTGCGGGCGACGGGCGCGGAGGTGGAGTCGTACGACGCGCTGCTGCACGCGCTCCGCCACATGGGCCAGCCGGTCTACGGCTGCGAGGACCCCAACGGCTACGACGACCGCGCGGAGCGCTGGCTCGACCCGGGCGTGCTGGTCCACCGCTGGACCTACGCGCTGTCCCTCGCCGGCGGGTCCCTCAGCGGGGTGTCGGTGCCCGACTCGTTCATCCGGCCGCTGACGCTGCTCCCGCCCGAGTCGCTGGGCCCGGCGGTGATCGAACGGCTGGCGCCGACGACGATGGACGAACGGGGGCGGCAACTGCTGCTCGACGCGATCGCCGCGGACGGCGACGCCCCCCGGGCGGTGGCGCTGGTGATCGGATCGCCCGCGTTTCAGCGGCAGTAAGGAGCAACCGATGCGGACGACGCGACGAGAGTTCATGGCCCACTCCACCGCCGCGCTCGCGGGCGCGGCCGTCGCGCCGCTCGCCTGGACCCAACACGCCGCGGCAGACGACGCCCCCGTGCCCGGCGCCAAGCCCACCCTCGTCGTGCTCTACCTCCGCGGCGGGGCGGACGCGCTCAACACCGTCGTCCCCTTCGGCGACCCGCTCTACTACAAGATCCGACCCACCATCGCGATCCCCCCGCGGGCGACCGCGACCGGCCCGGGCGTCATCCCGCTCACCCGCGGCTTCGGGCTCCACCCCGCGATGCCCGAGCTCGCCTCGCTCTACCAGACCGGCCGGGTCGCGTTCGTCCTCAACGCCGGCTCCACCCACCCCACGCGGAGCCACTTCGACGCGCAGGACTTCATGGAGCGGGCCGCCCCGGGCGTGAAGCACGTGACGGAGGGCTGGCTCAACCGCTACCTCACCGCGACGAAGACCGCCGATGACTCCGACCTCCGCGCCGTGTCGCTCCAGGCGACGCTGCCCCGGTCGCTGCGGGGCGAGTACCCGGTGCTCGCCGTGCCCGACTACGGCGCCGACCGCGCGATGCGGGTGTTCGAGAGCCTCTACGGGTGCCCGAGCGAGAAGGAGGCGACGCGCGCGAGCGTCGGTGACCTCGCGAAGCCGCCGGCCGCGGACGACGTCGTCGATCGGATCGTCGAGGCGGGCGCCACGGGCATCACCAAGCTGCGCCGGCTCAACGAGATCCTGCGCGTCGAGCGGCCCGGCGGGGAGGGGTACCCCGACTCGCACCTGGGCCGCCAGTTCCGCGACCTGGCGAAACTCGTCCACGCCGAAGTCGGCCTCGAAGTCGCCGCCATCGACTACAACGGCTGGGACCACCACGCCTATCAGGGCGCGGCCCACGGCACGATGGGCACGATGCTCCGCGAGGTCTCCCGGGCCGTCGGCGCCTTCGCGCAGGACCTCGGCCCGCGGATGCAGAACACCGTCGTCCTCGTCATGAGCGAGTTCGGCCGGACCGTCCGCGAGAACGGGAACAACGGCAGCGACCACGGCCACGGTGGGCTCATGATGCTCGTCGGCGGGCCCGTCCGCGGCGGGCGGCTCTACGGCGGGTGGCGCGGCCTCGAGCGACGCGCCCTCTACGAGGGCCGCGACCTCCCCGTCACCGTCGACTTCCGCGACGTCTTCGCCGAAACGCTCCACGGACTCTTCGGCTTCCGCGCCGCCGACCAGCGATTCTTCCCCGACTACCGCGGCGGCAAGCCGCTGGGCCTGATCCGCCCCGCCTGACCCGCGACGCGGCGACCCACCCCTCACGGGACCAGCTTGTAGATCGGCCCCCGCAGCGACACCGCGTACAGCTCCCCCTCCGCGTCCACCCCGAAGCTCGAACACATCGGCACGTGGCCGAGCTCCCGGATCTCCGGCTCGCCACCCTCCACCCGTCGCACGGCCCACACCGTCCCGCTGACGTGGTCGCCGTAAAAGTAGTACCCCCGCATCTCCGGCACGTCCTCCCCGCGATACACGTACCCGCCCGTCACCGACTTGCCCACCGACCGGGGGTAGTGGAGGATCGGGTCGATCATCCCCTCCGGCTTCCTCGACAGCGGGCCCCCCCTGAACGCCGCGAACCCCTCCCGCACGTTCCACCCGTAGTTGCCCCCCTTGACGATCACGTTCACCTCCTCGAACGCGTTCTGCCCGACGTCCGCCGCCCACAGTTCGTCCGTCTCGGGATCGAATGCGAACCGCCAGACGTTGCGCAGCCCGTAGGCCCAGATCTCGCCCCGGGCGTCCTCCCGATCGGCGAACGGGTTGTCCGGTGGGATCGCGTAGGCACGGCCGCCCTCGGCCCGATCGACGTCGATGCGGAGGATCTTCCCCAGCAGCGTGTCGAGCCGCTGCCCGCTGTTGAGCGGGTCGCCGCCCGCGCCGCCGTCACCCAGCGCGACGTAGAGGTAGCCATCGGGCCCGAAGTCGATGTGACCGCCGTTGTGGTTGCTGTAAGGCTGCTCGACTTCGAGGATAATTTCCTCGGAATCGGGATCGATCCCGTCGCCGACCCACTTCCAGCGGGAGAGCACGTTCCGCTTCGGGTCCGGCGACGAGTAGTGGAGGTAGACGAACCCGTTGTCCGCAAAGCTCGGGTGATACGCGAGCCCCAGCAGCCCCTCCTCGTTCCCGCGCCGCTCCACCTTCCGCCCGCTGATGTCCAGCGCGACCGTCAGCTCGTCCGGCGAGACGTCGGGGCGATTGGGGAACCAGGAGATCCGCCCCGCCTGCTCCACGACCACCACCGCGTCGGCATCGGCCGGGTGGGGCGCGAGGTAGAGCGGCCGATCAAAATCCAGCCCGGCGTACACGCGCTCAAACGTCGGCCCGTCGGCCGCGGCGACGCGCGCCACGGCCGTCATCGCGAGCACGAAACACAGCAGGGGGGCGATTCGCATGGCCGGATTCTAGCGGCGCGGTGAAGCGGGGCGAGGCCACGCGGCCCGGCGGTTACGATGGGTCCGCCGGAACCGCGGCCGAGGCGACGCGTCCAAACGGGTGACCATGCGACACGCGGCGATCCAACTGGGGGTGCGACTCACGCTGGCGGCGTGCCTGGTGGCGGCCGTCTGGGGCTGCGCCGGCCGTGAAGCCCTCCGCGACGGCCGCGCCGCCCTCGCCGCCGACAACCCCATCGCCGCCGCCCGCCACTTCGAGATGGCCCTCGCGCAGCGGCCGTCGCTGGCCCGCGACGACCGCTTCAACGCGCAACTCCGCGCCGCCCGCCGCGACGCCGCCATGACGCGCGGCCGCGAGTTCCACGACGGCCGACGCTACGACCAGGCCATCGCCCAGTTCGAGCGGGCGCTCGAAGTCGAGCCGGGCTACAACCCCGCGGCCGCCGCACTGGCCCGCGTCCACGCCGACGCCGCCGACGCCCACCACCTCGCCGCCCGCGACGCCGCCGACCGGGGCGACCTCGACGCGGCCCGTGCCGCGCTCCGCGAGGCGCTCGCCCACGGCCCGGATCACGCCGCCGCGGCCCGCGCGCTGCGGTTGCTCGACGATCCAGATGGCGGGCGGCCCGACGCGGTCGCCGCCTGGCGGCAGGGGGGGACCCTCGCGGGCGTGAACGACTGGGACCGCGCCGCCGTGTCGCTCCGCGCCGCCGTGGCCGAAGACCCCGACCTGCTCGTCGCCCGCGCCGCCCTCGCGGGGGCCGCCGAGGCGATCACGCAGGCCGAGGCGCGACTGGCCGCCGGCCGGGGCCACCTCGATGCCAGCCGGTTCGACGCGGCCCTGGTTGACCTCGCGGAAGCGGCACGGATCAGGCCGCACCACGTCGAGACGGCGTCGCTGCTGACGACGGCTCAGCGGCGTCGAGCCGAGGCGCAGCGCGTCGTCGATGACGCCGCCGCCGCCCTCGCGAACGGGGAGTTCGACCTCGCCCTCGCCACGCTCGACCGCGCCCGCGGCCTCTACCCCGATCACCCGGAACTCACTGGCCTCGAGGAGCAGACCCGCGACCGTGCCGCGGCGACGCACACCGCGCGGGGCGACGCGCTGCTCGCCGACGGCCGGGCCGACGAGGCCGCCGCCGCCTTCGCCGACGCGATGCGGTACCGCGACCGGCACGAGCCGGCCCGCGCGGGGATGGCCGCCATCGCCACCGCCCGCGCCGCCGCCGCGGAAGCCGACGGCTGGTGGGGCAGCGGCCTGCTCTTCCGCCTCGACGCGGTCGACTGGCACGACACCCCCACGCACCGCGCCGCCGTCGCGCGGGCGCGCGACCGGGTCATCGACCGTGCCGGCGCCGCGATCGCCCTCCGTCCCGCCGCCGCCCGCGGCCGGTCCGAGCAGGCCGCCCTCGACGCCCGCGTCGAGCGGGCGCTGCGCGAGCGCTCCCGCGGCTACGTCCGCCCCGTCGACGGCCGCAACGGCGAGGAACCCGACTTCACCGCCAGCGTCGCCATCACCCAGTTCGACGTCCGCCACGCGATCGCCGGCCGATCGCAACGCTCGCACCCGTACCAGATCGAGAACCCGATCCCCAACCCGCACCGGCCACACCTGCGCGACGCGGCGTGGGCCGCCCGGCGGGAGGCCGACCGCGCCCGCCACGCCGTCCGCGACCGCCGCGACGCCTACCGCCACGCCGCGGACCACGCCGCCTTCCACGTCCACAGCGAGGACGCCCAGCGGAAGCTCCGCAACCGCCGCGATGAACTCGACGACGCCCGCGACGAGCTGGACCGGCACGAGCGGGAACTGCAACGCATCGAGCACGAGCTCGCCCGCACGCCGCGGATGGTGATCGAGGTCATCGACGCGTCCTGGCCCTACGTGGTCGAGACGCACGAGGTCCGCGGCACGCTCTTCGCGCAGGCGACCCTCGAGCACGTCGCCACAGGCGGCCAGCTCCCCGCGGCGACGATCGAAGCGGTGTACGGCGAGGCGGACGACACGATCATCGGCGCCAACCCCGCGCTCGGCCTGCGGGAGGACGGGCTGTCGCTCCCGAGCGACGCCTCGGTGCGCGAGCGGCTGCTCGACGAGGCGGCCGACCGCGCCTCGGCCGCGATCCGGGGCCGGGTCCTCGAGGCGCGGCTGGAAGACGCCGACCGCCGCGCCCGCGATGCCGCCGAGCAGAACCAGCCCACGCTCGCGCTGGAAGCCGAGGTCGACGCCGCGCTCCTCCTCGAAGCGCTCGACCCCGACGCCGGCCGGCAACGCCTGGCGTCCCTGCGCGAAGCCAGCGCCCCGTAGCCCGCCACCCGGCCCTTCGCCCGCCGAGCCGGGCTCAGGACCGGCGTCCAGCAACGCCGGCCCTGAGGAGTCCGCGACGAAGGGCCGGGTTTCGTCGTCTACCAGGGCAACTCCGTGATATCAGCGCACCGCGAATAGACCCACGCCCCCTCGTGCGCGTGCTTCAGGATGTACGGGTGCACCCGCGCCCGATGTGCCTGCGATCGCACCGGCTCGACGCCGCACCCGTCGGACCAGACTTTGCCCGGCAGCCGCTCCCGCACCGCGTGCGACGCCGCCTGCTTCCACCGGCCGACGAGCCCTTTGGCGGTGCGCGGCTCCAGCGGGAGTCGGACGAGCATGTGCGCATGCTGGCCGCCGACACCGCAGGTCGTGATCGGGAATCCCGTGTCGTCGGCCTTCGCGACGAGCGCTTCGCCGACGGCGGCACGCAGCTCGGGCGGGATCGTCACGACCGGCGCCGATCGCTGCTGCGCCCAGCGGTGCAACCCCCGGTGCTCGCCGGGCGGCGGCGGGCTCTTGTAGTCGCCGCTGGAGTGGACGCGGTGGGCGCGGTCGCGGAACCCGCGCGGGTCGCCGTGGAGCCAACTGCAGCGGGTGTTGATGGTGACGTGGAACCACCCCTCGGGCATGAGGGGATTTTATCGCCCCGGCCTCAGGACCGGCGTCCAACAACGCCGGCCCTGAGGAGTCCGCGACGAAGGGCCGGGTCACCCCAC
>CAZKRE010000083.1:0-13633 GCA_964555075.1 uncultured Phycisphaeraceae bacterium | reverse complement strand
CGCCGGGGTGATCGGTGGGGCCACCTGGTGCGGTCGTGGCCGCGGGACCACCGACCGCCCGATGGGGTTGGGTCGCCGGTTCGACCGCGGGGGCGAGCGACCCCGCGAATCAGCCGCCGGGGGCCTGATTGCCGCCGGCGGGCGCTGGAGTCCCGGAAGCGGGCGGTTCGCTCGCGGGGGCCGCGTTTCCGGTGTCCGGGGCGGGCGGGGCCTGGCCGGCGGGGGTGACGCCTTGCACCGGCTGGACGGGCAGGTCCTGGGTCGAGGGCGCTGCCGGGGCGCGGAACCGCAGCGCCATCGCCTGTGCCTGCCGGCTGTAGTCGATCGATTCGCCCAGGATGCGCGCGGCCTCCTGGTCGGCGTGGAACCCCTTGGAGTTCTCGCTGCTGATGTAGTCCAGCCGCCACATCGCCTTGCGCTGCAGGTCGAAGATCGGCTGGAGCTGTTCGGGCGTCGCGCCGGCGGCCATCGCCTCGCGGATCGCGTCGAGCATCTCCGTCATCGCGGCCGCGGCACGCTCCATGAGCTCGGTCGTCCGGGCCTGGATCGTCTCGATCCTGCTCAGCAGCTCCGACTCGGGCACGTTGTGGCAGGTCTGGCAGGCGTTGTTGATGTTGAGCTTCGGGCTGCGGACCCAGTGGCTGCTGACCTTCATCGCGCCCTGCCGCTCGTAGGGCATGTGGCAGTCGGAGCAGCTCACGCCGGCCCGCGCGTGGACGCCCTGGCTCCAGAGTTCGAACTCGGGGTGCTGGGCCTTGAAGATGGGGGCGCCCGTCTCGCCGTGCAGGTAGTCGTAGAACTCGCTGCCGTCGGGGAAGGTGGTTTCCTCCCAGAACGCCTCGATCTGCTCGACCTTGAGGCCGTTGCCCCAGGGGAAGGTGAGGGGCATCTGGGTGGCGCAGTAGTACTCGACGTGGCACTGGCCGCAGACGAAGGATCGCATCTCCTGGCGGGTGGCGTCGATGTTGGGGTCGTACGGCCGGTTGCGGGACCCCTTCCGCCACCGCTCGATGCTCGGCAGGTGGGGCACCGGGTCGTCGCTCTCCGCGAGGGCGGCGATGCCGAAGACGAAGCCCGGGCGGGTGACGCGGACCTGCATGTTCCTGGGGTCGTGGCAATCGACGCAGCTCACCGGGTGGGCCTGCCCGATGTTGTGCGGGTCGGCCGTGGCGTCGTCCACCACCGACGGGTCGGGGCTGGTGTTGGCGGGGGTGGCGATGACGGCGGAGGACCCGCCCGGGAACAGCGGCACGCTCTCGCCGGGCGTGCCGTCGGGCGTGCGGAGCATCTCGGCGTGCATCTCCGCGAAGGTCAGCTCGGCGGACCGGTGGAAGCCCTCGATGACGGCGGGCCAGTTGAAGTCGGCGGCGAGGGCCTCTTCGGATGCGTCCCGGCCCATCGCTTCGAGGCCCAGGCGGCGGTAGGTCGGGGTGATGGAGGCGTGGCAGTGGAGGCACGAGCCGGCCTGCGGCCGCTGGAGCACGCGCTCGGTGACCTCCTGGTCGTAGAGCATGTAGGCGTGGCCGCGGGCCTCGCGGTAGTCGATGCTGAAGGCGTAGCCGGCGTAGAGGCGCTTGAGCCAGGGGCTCTCTTCGAGCTTGCTCGCGGGCATGGCGCTCGACCCGCCGTACTGCGTCTCGTCGGTGTCCACGGTGCGGCGGTAGGTGTCGAACTGCCGGGGCCAGTTCGTGCCCCACGGGACGGGGTCGGACGTGACTTCGGTCACCTCCACGAGCCGGACGAAGGGCGTGCGTGCGTCGCGCTTGTGCTCGAAGATCGAGATCAGCACCGCGGTGACGGTGAGGGTGATGACCGCGATGACGAGGAACAGCGCCGACAGGGCCAGCATCCGGCGGCGGGTCCAGAAGGCCTGGTTCCGGGCGGGCGGCGGGGTGGGGCTGCTGGTCATGGGGGCTTCTCCTCGAAGGCGTCAGCGGTGCGCGTGCCCGGCGTCGCTGTGGCAGTGGATGCACGCGAGCATGTCCCCCTTCGGTTCCGCGGGGAGCATCTCGTGAACGAACTCCCCGTGGCAGGCGAGGCAGGCGCCCTGCGTGACGCGGCGGTTGCGGGGCTTGATCTGGATCGGCTCGTGGAAGCCGCCGGTGGTGAACGCGAGCGAGTGGAAGAAGCCGTTGTCGGCCTTGACGACCCACTTGCCGACGAAGTCGTGCGGCAGGTGGCAGTCGTTGCACACCGCGACGTGGGCGTGGCTGGAGTTCTGCCACGTGTCGTAGTGGCCGTCCATCACGTGGCAGTTGACGCAGGTGAGCGGGTCGTTCGAGAGGTAGCTCCACCCCTTGCCGTAGCCGAAGGTGAACGCCCCGAGCCCGCCGAGCATGCCCAGCACGACGGCGAGCGCGACGGGCACGAACCCCAGGCGGATCAGGAGCCCCAGGAGGGCGTGCCGCCACCGGGGTCGCGCGGTCCGGGTTGGGGGGTCTTCAGCCATCTGCTCCTGCCTCGGCCCATGCTAGGCGCTCCGGCCGTTTCCTTCACGCCGGCTCCGTCGCAGTGACCCGGGGTCGCGGGATGAGGCCCAGCGCGATGACGAGGAACTGGCTGATGACAAAGGCCAGGAGCCAGAACACCCCCGACTCCATGAACCCGTAGGCGTGCAGGCCGACGCCGAGCATGTTCGTCCCAAACCAGCTCCAGGCGGTGACGATGTTCCCCGCCACCGCGAGGACCATGACGCCCTGCCGCCCGACCAGCCCGCCCCAGCGGGCGTGGAGGATGATGGCGTTGATGAGGACGATGAGCGCCGCGCCGTTCTCCTTGGGGTCCCAGCCCCAGAACCGGCCCCACGACTGGTCGGCCCAGATCCCGCCGAGCACCGTGCCCACGAAGCTCAGCAGGAGGGCGAAGCAGACGGTGCCGTACACCATCCGGGTCAGCGCCCGGGCTCGCGGCTCGGTCAGGTGGCGCGTGAAGGCGTCGAGCACGATGTAGATGATCGCGAGGACGCCGGCGAGGAAGTTGGCGGAGTACCCGAGCGTGATGGTGACCACGTGCGTCGCGAGCCAGAAGTTCGAGTCGAGCACCGCCTGCATCATCTGCATCGTGTCGCCGCCGCCCCCGGCGCCCGACGCGGCGAGGTTGTGCGCCACCACGAGCGTCGCGAAGCCGACCACGGCCGTTCCCAGCGCCGCGAGCGCGAGCGGGAAGTAGCGCTCGATGATCAGCCCCAGCAGCCCCGCCGCCCACCCGACGAAGACCGCCGAGGAGTAGAGGTTGGTCACGGGCGGCCGGCCCTGCAGGTGCATCCGCGCGAGCATCCCGAGCGTGTGGATGATGAACGCGGCCCACAGCAGCCCGACCGCGGCGCGGCGGAGCGTCTCGCCCGCGCCGCCGGGCGCTCCAGCGGACCGCGTCCGCAGCAGGAGCGACGCGAGGAGCGCGACGAACGCGAGGAGGTAGACCACCGTCGCGCCGTAAAACGGGGCGGCGCGGTTGAAGAGCACCTCCAGCCGGGCCTTCGCCGATTCCGCCGGGACGGCCTGGCGGAGCAGCGCGTCGTACATCCGCACGGAGCGGTTGAAGACCGGCTCGTCCCCCTCGTGGTAGGCCGTCATGATCGCTGTCAGGTACGCCACGCCCGGGTGCGGAGCGGCGTCCCGCGGCGGCGCGGGGGCGTCGGCCACCCGGACCAGCCCCGAGTCCAGCACCGCCTCGTGGAACGACCGCCACTCCTCCCCCGGCGCGAGCGGCGGCACCGCGTAGGGCGACCGCATCCGCGCGATCGACAGAAGCTGCTGCACCTTCTCGAACAGCCCCACCACCGCCCGCTGAAACGGGTCCCGCCGCTTCGGCGGCACGTCCCGGGCCCGCATCGCCTGCTCCGTCACCGCCGACCAGTGCGGCTCGATCGCCGACAGCGCCAGCCGGCCGCCCTCGTCGGGCCCGCGCCCCAGCAGCGTCAGCACGTCCGGGTGATCCACCCGGACCACCGGCAGGTCCTTCACCGCCTCCGGCCGCGCGATCAGGTCGACGACGAACGCGATCGCCGGGATCGGGCGCTCGCCCTCGCCCGCGACCTCCTGCCGCCCGCTCGCGAGCAGCAGCGCGTTCCGCGCCACCGTGTCCATCGGCTTCACCCGCCCGCCCGACGAGACGGGGATCCGGCCGAACGTCTCGAGGTCGTAGCTCGACGCCGGCGCCGGGCGCATCAGACCCGACAGCGCGATCAGCAGCCCGGCCCCCGCCGCCGCCCACGGCACGGCCGCCCACACGGGGCCCCGCCGCGCCGGGCCCGCCCCGGCCTCCGCGGCGGGCCGCTTCGACGTCCGCCGCAGGAACCCCGCCAGCGAGACCGCAAAGTGCAGCAGCATCCCACCGCCCACCAGCCCGCACGCGACGTACGGCAGCAGCCAGCCCGGGTTCCGCACCACCTGCAGCACCGTCCCCGAGTTGTCCGGCTTGAAGGAGGCCTGGTAGAACGCCTCGCCCGCGTAGCGGAGCGGGTTGTTCATCGAGATCACCACCTCGCGGTCGGTGCCCCGCGAGGGGTCGACCACGCGGACCCGGCTGGAGAAGTTCCGCGGGATCTCCGTGCCGACGAACTTGTCGTGCCGGAACTCGATCAGGTGCAGCGTGTAGGGCTTGTAGGTCCGCTTGAACCGCAGCGCCAGCTCGACGCTCCCCTCCCCGATCACCACGGCCTGCGGGGCGACGAGGTTCACCGACACCATCCACGTGCCCAGCGGCTCGTCCCCGTCGTAGAGCGTGAGGTAGGCCGCGGGCGCATCGACGTCCCCCCCGTCCACGCCGCGCACGAGCGGCAGCGCCGTCGCCTGCGCCCGCGTGCCGATGCCCCGGATCCCTTGCGTCGCCGGCGTCTGGGCTTCGGCCGCGTCGACCCGCGCGTTGGGCAGCCACCGCTCCACGGCGACCGCGAAGGGCAGCTCCGCGTGCGTGATCCGCTCGCCCGTCTCCGCCGCCTCCGCCAGCACCCCCTGGGGGATCGCCACCACCCGCGCGAGCCCGCCCCCTTGCGGCGCCACCACCGCGAGCTCCGCGGCGCGGGCGTCTTCGACGTAGCTCGCGCTGCTCCCCTCGTCGATCGACATCAGCCCCTCTTCGGAGAGAAACGCCGCGACGAACTCGCTCGCGAGCAGCAGCACGATGCCCGCGTGGAGCACGATGATGCCGACGCGCTTCCGCGACCAGCTGAACCGCGCCGCGTGGGCCGCGAGCAGGTTGACGATCAGCAGCCCCGCGAGGGTCAGCCCGCCGGGGACGGGCACCGCGCCCGGCACCTCCGCGAGCTGCCTCGGGATGAACAGCTGCAGGTCCACCCACGCCACCGGGCTGCGGAAGAACCCGTCGATCGTCTGCCAGATGCCCTGCTGGGCCTGCACCAGCGTGCCCGCGAAGATCAGCGCCATCGCCGCCGCCAGCAGCGCGACGGTGAGCTTCAGCGAAGCCAGCGCATCGAGGATCGGTCGGGCAAGCGTCATGCGGGCTCGGGGTGCGAAAAGGCGGTGCGGATCAACCGGCCGCCGACGTTACCCGCACGCCGGAGCCCCGTCCACCTCCCGCACGGCGGCCCGTGGCGGCTGGCGATCCTGTCGCGCGGGCCGTGCGGCCAGCGGGGCGGTGGCTCGCGTCGCGGATCGGCGCGAGGTCGCGCGCGGCGGGGCCGATCAGCAGGTGGAACGCCCGGGCCGTCGAGGCGGCCCGCGTGGCGCGCTACTGTTCGGGTGGATCATCCGATGGAAAGGAACCACGATGGCCGAGTCGATCTACCCGCACGTGACCCCGGAACTCGCGAGGCAGCGGCGCGAGACGGCCGCCACGCAGTTCGAGGCGTTCCGCGGCTTCAACAAGGCGGTGTTTGCCGAGGGCGCCCTGGACGTGAAGACCAAGGAGCTCATCGCGGTGGCCGCGTCCCACATCACGCAGTGCCCCTACTGCATCGAGGGGCACACGAAGCAGGCGCTGAAGGCCGGGGCGACCCGCGAAGAGATCATGGAGGCGGTCTGGGTCGCGGCGGAGATGCGCGCCGGGGCGGCCTACGCCCACTCGGTGATCGCCCTCTCCACGATCGAGCAGGCGGGGCAGGCGGGGCAGGCGCCGGCCGGCTAGGCGGACACCGGGAGCCGCTCGAGAAACTCGTCGAGCCAGCGTCCCTCACCGCCGTGCATCGCGAACCGCCCGGCGACGTCGGCGGGCGTGTGGCTGTCGGAGCCGGCTGTCGAGAGCAGCCCGCGCTCGACGCAGAACGCGCGGTACCGCTTGCTCAGGTCGGCGCTGATGCGCGGGTGCGCACACTCCATGCCGTCGAGTCCGCACTCGGCCCGCAGCTGCTCGAGTCGCTCGCGGTCGGCGTCCTTGCAATAGACCGGCGGATGCGCAAGAACCACCAACCCCTGGGCCTCGTGAACCACCTCGCGAACCCAGCCCACATCGGGATACGTGAGACCCGACACCGCCTCCCGCGCCTCTTCACAGAGCTTGTCGAAATGTGCCGGATCACGCGCCCACCCCCGGTCGAGGAAGTAGGCGAGCGTTCTCGATCGCTTCGGCCGGGTTAACCCGTGTCGCTCGATCGTTGCGCTCGGCCGGTAGGACGCCAGAACCTCGCGGCGGCACGCGTCGTTGAAGTCGACTCCGATCGCCTGCATGCCCCGGGAGAACTCGTCTCCCATGGCCTCCTGACACCCCCGGTACGTCTCGAACAGCACTCGCATGGAGGGGGTGGGTGGTGCGGGGAGGTGGTAGCAGAGGAGGTCTACCGCCCCGACGGAGGTGCGGGCGGTCAGCTCGGCCGCGAGCACGACCCGGATCTTCGGGTAGCGTCCGGCGGCGGCGAGCACCTCGCCCGCCGAGTCCATGTGGTTGTGCTCGGTGATCGCGAGGCAGCGGACGCGGAGTTCCTGCGCCCGGCGGAAGTGGTCCACGACGTCCACCTCGCCGTCGAAGCTCCACCGTGAGTGCAGGTGCAGGTCGTACGCCGCCGGGCCACCGCTGGCGGCTTCGACTGTGGAGGACGCTGGCATAAGCTCTTGCTTTACCGGCCTGTACGGGCCTTGTCGCTTGAAGGCCGGCGACCGGCTTCCGCCGATCGCCGGACGATGCGTCTACGCCCCCCGCCGCCGCAGCAGCAGGGCCGCACTTCCGAGCGCCAGGAGTGACATGCTGCCGGGTTCGGGGATCGGGCCGTTGACCTGGATGTCGTCGACCCAGGTGTTCAAGCCGCGATCGTTGTCGCCGCTGAGGACCTGGATACGGAAAGCTGTCGCCTGATCGAACTCGGCGTTCTGAAGGCTCAGGCCAGACAGGGCTGCGATGGGTGTTCCGTTCCCATCGGCCAACTCGAACGACCAGGTCCTGTCTGGTTCGTTGACCGTCATCACCACCATCAGCCAGTCATTCGTGGACCAGAACGCGGGGTAGCCCGCAGCCCCTTCGGAAATGTATGTGGTGCCGCTGGCGGTGCCGTAGCCGATCTGCTTGGTTTGATTTCCATCCGTATTAGCACGAATGGTTAGGGTTCCGGCTAAACGATCGGCTGCATCACGGATCGACAAGAGGTAGCGGGGGCGCATCACCGAACTGTTTTCGATCGTCGTGCTCGCGAAATAGAGCCTGTGCGACAGCACATAGACACCCGCAGCATCATCTTGGCGCCAGGCCGATGCTGTCATCGTGCTGTTGGGTTGTCCAGCAGTGAGTCCGGAGGGGTATGAGAAACGCCAGTACTGTTCACCCTCGATGGCGCCAACGTCACCTTCGGCCGGATCGATCACGGAGTTGGTCATCCGGCTGCCTGAGTTGGTCAAGGTCCAACCGCTCGACAGCGTCGTAGCCCCGGGATCGTAACTCTCAAAGTTTTCCTGGAACAGCACATCCCCGTGGGCGAAGGGAGCCGCCAGCAGCAGCGCTGCAGCGGACGCGAGCGATTTGATCGTATGCATGAGTCTCTCCTGAAGTAAGCGTCACGGACGACGGGTCTGAATGGGATTCGCCCCGGGGGCGTCCCCTCCTTTGCGACTTGCTGCTGTGCGTCAACGCTGACGCAGGCGGCCATCTTCGGGTCGGAACGATGGCTCATCGGTGATCAGCAGCACGTCGTAGCGGATCTCGTCATTGAGATTGTCCAGTTCCAAGGTGTGGCGGCCGGCCGGCAGGTGGACCGCCTCGAGGTTGATTTCCCCCGGCACCGCCCACGTCCAGAACTGCCCGGCGAGCGGGTGGTTGGGTCTGATCAGGGTGTCGGGCACGTTCAGCTCGGTCCGGCCGCCGAGCGTCGCCAGCTGGGTGCCGTTCAGATGCACCCTCACATCGTGGTCCGTCTCCCCGCCCCGCATCCCCGAGCCGCCGTGGAGGTACCGCAGCCAGAGGAAGTACTCCCCGTCATGCGGCAGGTCGATGGTCCACGACACCCGGTTGGACGAGGGCTGCTGGGGCACGAGGTACGCCGAGCTGCGCAACCCCCCCGCCTTGGATTCCTTGAACTCCCCTTGCCGCTGCGCCTCGGCGAAGGCCAGTTCCAGGCGAACCTCCTCCTGCTCTCGGATCGGCGTGGATGCCTCAGCAAACCGGGGCTCGCTCTCGTTGCCCCGGCGATCCACCGCCGTCACCGCGTAGTGGTACCGCTCGCCGGCGCGCAGGCCCCAGTCCGTGAACATCGGCTCCGTCGGCGAGCCGATGCGGAGTCGCTGCGTGGGCCGCCCGATTGGCTCGCGGGAGGCATAGACGTGGTAGTACGCGACGGTGGGGTCCTCGGCCGCTGACCATCGAAGCGCGTTGACCCGCGGGCGGAGGTTGCTTGCCTGAAGGTCGGCCACGCCCCGCGGCGGGCTTTGGACCCCCGGGCGGAGCCCGGTCGGCTCGAACGCGGCGTCGGTCGTCAGCGCGACCAGATCCAGCTGGGCGCCCTCGTCTTCGGTTGCGAAAGTCAGTTGCACCTCACCCGCGGGCAGCGGGATCGCTCCCTGGGTGTCCGCGCGTATCCATGTCCAGCGGTCCTGCGCGGTTCTGACCTCGCTCGCCCGGTCGCCGACGGTGATGCGCCAACCCACGTCGGCCGTGGCACGGCCGCGGACACGGGTCCACACGGTGTCGGGCCGGACGCAACGGACCCGGGCCCAGAGGTAATACTCGCCCGCGGCGGGGACGTCGATCGTCATCGTCGCCCGGCCGTTCTCGTGATCCGGGTGGCGGTAGAGGTAGTACCAGTCCGACGCCGACCGCACTTCCCGCCCCATCGACAGGCCCGGCGCCTCGTCCGTGTACAGATCACGGATGGCGTGCTCGGGTTCGGCGTAGATGACCAGCGGCTGGGCATCGACGTCGGCGGGGAGTTGGACGCCCGCACGAGCCGCTTCCGACGAGAAGCCGCTTTCGAGCCCGCTGTGCTCCAGCGACGTCACGACGTAGTAGTACGCCTGCCCGGGCTGGATCTGGTCGTCACGCCACGAGGTCCCTTCGATCGGCTCGGGGGTCCGGAGGGTAAAGCCCGTGCCGCTCTGCGTGCTGCGATACACCAGGTACCCCCGGGTTTCGCGGCTGTAATCGGACGGCGTCCAGCTCAGCTGCACCGCCTCTTCGGCCGCCTGCCACTGCACCCGCTCGGGCGGCCGGGGGCGGGCGAGGACCGCGACATAGTTGCGGAATCGGCCGGTCATATTGGACGCGCTGTGGATCTTGGTCGCGTCCGGGCTTTGCATGGAAAAGTCGCCGCCGGCATAGAACCCGTTGAAGTGGTGCTGGGTGTTGATGATCGGCTGCCAGGTCCCGTCGGCGAACCCCTGGTAGAGGACGTTGCCGTTGTCGGTCTTCTGGTAGGTGCGGAAGTGCCAGCCCCTGATCCAGCCGACGAAGAACCGCGGGTGGATCGACCAGTGCATGTGGTAGTACTCCCCGTCGGAGCTGACCTTCACGTCCTGGAACGGTTCGCCGGTCTCGGTGCGCCAGATGCGCGCCGCCATGCCGTCCCGGGCGATGAACGCGCCGTCCGGCGAATCGTCCTGGTGGCCGTGCGTGCTGGTCGGGTAGTAGCTGTAGATCTCCCGTGTCTCATCGACCGTGTCGCCGCGGTGGATGCGGTACTTCTTCCACCGCTCGTCCTCGGGGAAGAGGATCCGGCCGTTCTCCCCCATGAAGAGGCGGAGGTAGGTGTCGTTGCCCTCGATCGGCGCGATCACGTAATCGATTTCGCCGGTTTCCCGGTCGATGAGCATCCCGACGCGCACGCGGACGATGGGGCCCCAGGTTTCGTGGTTGGTGCTGGATGAAGTGTGGGGACGCCAGAACTCGTGCTTGTCCAGCGGGTGACTGGGGCTCCCGTCGGGCCGCGGCTTTGCCGGTCGCCCCGGATTCAGCCCGGTGTCGGGGAGCGGGTCCTTGCCCGGCTCGTAGGGCATCCAGATGCCGCCGTTGGGCGTGTCGAGGAAGATGAACCGGTTATCGCGCGTCACGCCGTAGATGCGGGCGCGGGTGAACGGCGTGTCCCACTTCGCAACCGTGCGCCGCTTGCCCGTCGCCTGGTTCACCTCGCGGACGGAGGTCCCGTTGTGGAGGAAGTAGTAGGTGTCCGGATTCTCGCGGTCCCAGATCGGGTAACGGGTGTCGTCCGCCCGCGGCTGAAGCCGCGTGAAGTCGGCGTTGATCAGGCCGCCGGGCTGGGCGCCGCCCTTCCCGTCCGGTCGCGTACCCGGGACGAAGAGCCGCGTCGCGTTCGCGTTCCAAGGCGTCCAGACCGACGAACTTTGGGAATGGTCCGCGGTCGGGGAATCGTCCAGCAGCCAGATCGGGGTGCCGTGCTCGACGTCGCTGAAGATGAGCCGGTGCGTCCGCAGGCCGTCTTCTTCGAAGAAGAGGTCGTACGGCTTGACGCCCTGGCGTTCCATGAACGCGTCGAGCCCGTGGGCGGCGCTGCCGGGTGGGGGCACCGCCGTCTCGTCGTCTGCCGCGCGCAACTGGTCCGGGCCGCCGATCGCGAGCCTCGAACTGCCCGCCCCGCTGACAAACTTCACCGTGAGCACGTTCTTGCCCTGCCGCAGCATCGGGCGAACGACGTGGTCGCGGATGGAAGGCGGCCAATGGTCGTTACCCGTCGCGAGCGTGCTGAGCACCTCCTCGCCGTTGAGCCAGGCCTGCATCCACCAGTCGGCCCCCAAGCCGAGGCTCACCACCTGCGCGGCATCGCTGTCGAGTTCCAGAAACACGTAGGCCGTGTTCCCGGGCGCCAGCCCGCCGAACAGCGGGACGAAATCGAAGACGCCCGCGTCACCCGGCGTGACACGCTGCGCCGGCACAGCCCGATCCCCCACGCGGAGCGCCGGGGGCACGGCGACAAGCTGATCCACGCTCACGTGCTCGTCCCGCTCGAGCGGCAGGAAGACGGTCCAATGGTCGGGCCAGCGGACCTGCCCTTCCACCCCCTTGGAGCCGTTCTCGACTTGCGCGGTGGCGGCGCCGGTGAGGAGCGACCCGATGAGCAGCATCAATCCAGCAGTTCGCACGTGATAATCTCTTTTTGTTCGGGTTCGAGCGGATGATCGCGGCCGTGGCAGGATCAGTTGAACGCCGGATCGTCGTGGTAGGGGTAGTAACTCCAGATCCTGGCCCCGCCCCCGTTCAGGTCCTCCAAGTCCGAGTGGCTGCTCACGTGACCCCCGAGCCAGAGGACATTCCCGACCGACCCACGCCCGTGGCGCGGGTAGACATGGAACTTGACGTCCAGGTTCTTGAGCAGGTAGGACGAGCCGCCGTCCTCCCAGGTGTGGCCGCTGTCTGCCGCGAGCAGGTAGCGGTCTGAATCGGGCCGTTCAGAGGCACGCCGCCCGGCGAGCCGGTGGTTCATGCCGTAGGAGGGTTGGAAGGTCGATCGCCCGCCCGTATTGGCGAAAATGTTCTCGAAATCGGTCGGGTCGGCGGGGCACTCGAAGATCCCCTGGCTGCCGTACTCGTTCGCGGCGGCGGAAGATTCCGGCGGCCGCAGACTGACGTAGCGGGCCAGGTGGCCGGTCGCCCACACGTACCCGCCGGGGGAGTAGGTCCACGGCAGGTAATCGTTGTTGTCGTCGCGGTACATCGCGAACGCGAGCCCGATCTGCCGGAGGCCCGAGGCGCACGTCACGGTGGTGGCCGCGTCGCGGGCGCGGGAAAGCACCGGCATCAGGATCGCCAGGAGCAGCGCGATGATGGAGATCACGACGAGGAGTTCGATGAGCGTGAAGGCGCGTCGGCGCGAGAAGGTCGGGTGAGGCGTCATGGGAGGATCCTCATGGGGCTGCCGGCTGCATGGGAATATGCGACCCGCCGTTACGAGGTCGCGGCCGCGGCCCGAAGGTGTGGCTCGAGACGGGCCGCATCCGGCGGACCAGGTCGGGCACGAACGAAAGTTCGGTCGCGAGCGACACCCCCCCGCGGTGCGTCACCGCGGCAGCGTCCCGGAGGGTGCTGACGTCGATCGCGCCGCGCCGCGTCGGGTGGAGGTGGGGCTCGAGCCCCCGCCGAAACGCGGGGAGCAGGATGTCGTCCGGCAACCCGAGGCCCGACTGGATGACGATCGCATCCGGGTTGGTTGCCTGCGCGAGAAAGTGGAAGTACTCACCGAGGCGTTCGGCCGCGTCTGTGAGCAGCCGGCGGACCTCGGGGTGGCCCTGGCTGGCTAGATCGCGGAGGCGCAACAGGTCCAGCTCGGCGAGATCCGGCGCCGCAGCCCGCAGCCGGTCGAGCAGCGCCCAGCCGCCGATTTCCGCTTCGACGCACCCCCGGCCACCGCAGTAGCACGGCCGGCCGTCGGGGACGACCTGGATGTGCCCAAAGCCGCGCCAGCGTGGGAGCAACTGGCCGAAAGGCTCGGCGGGAGACGCCGGCGACCACGTGATGCCGCCGCCCCAGATCAGGATCGCGACGCGCCTGGGCTCGCCCTGCTCCGCCATGATCCCCGCGCAAAGCGCCTGCATGTCCGCCACGGAAAGGACACGCACCTGCGTCCGCTCCCGGACCGCCTGCTCCAACGGCAGGTTGACGATGTGCGGGAAGTGGACGGAGATCTCCAGCGCCCCGTCGGACGCCCTGACGCTACCCGGGAGGATGAGAACCATGGCACGCAGGTAGAGCTGGCGGCTCTCGGCGACGGCGAGGATGTCGTCGGCGAGGCCGAGATAGGCATCGAGGAGCCCCTCGTTCCCAATCTTGCGGTTCAGGCCGATGCTTCGACTCCATACCGTCACCCCGTCCATGCTCACGACCGATGCCGTGAGCGACGCTTCCTGCGGATCGAGGGTCAACACGGCGACCACGTTCGTCGAATGGTCGATCTCCAGCACGTCAGCCGGTCGACCGCGCAGCGGCCGCTGAACGCCCACGGTGCGAACCAAGCCGCTGTCACGCAGCGTCATCACCGCTTTATTGACAGCCGCCCGCGATAGGCGCACACGCTTGCCCAGTTCGGGCTGGCTGATGGGTCCCTCGCGGTAGATCAACGTGGCGATCGCGCGTGGCGTGCCGTGATGGAGCGGAGTGGATGAAGGCGACTCAGTCAAAGGGGAGCCTCGACGCGGTGCTTGGACAGAATAAGCCGGCCGATTTGTTTTGTCAACGATACAAAACATAGTGCCGGCCCCCCCCCCCCGAGGGGCGGCAGGCGGCCCTTGGTTGGGGCGTCTTGGCCGGTACC
>CAZKRE010000082.1:6573-13793 GCA_964555075.1 uncultured Phycisphaeraceae bacterium | reverse complement strand
ACGACCGGATCGAGGCGGTGCGGGACCCGTGGGGCTGGCGGCCGCTGGTGCTGGGCGAGACCGCCGACGGGCACCCATGCGTCGCGAGCGAGACGGTGGCCCTGGACGCGATCGGGGCGCGGTTCGTGCGCGAGGTCGAGCCGGGTGAGATCGTGACGCTGACGGACGCGGGGGTGACGAGCCGCCGCTACGCCGAGGCGCAGAAGCCGGCCCACTGCATGTTCGAGCACGTCTACTTCGCCCAGCCGAGTTCGCGGGTGTTCGGCGACACGGTGCAGGTCGTGCGGGAGAAGCTCGGGGCGCAGCTCGCCATCGAGGCCCCGCCCCCGCCGGGCACCGATTACATCGTGCCGATGCCCGACTCGGGCCGGTCCGCCGCGTTGGGCTTCGCGATCCAGAGCGGTGTCCCCTACCGGGAGGGGATCGTGCCCAACCGGTACGTCGGCCGGACCTTCATCAAGCCGACGCAGTCGCAGCGCCAGAGCGCGGTGCAGCTCAAGCTCAACGTGGTGCAGGAGATCATCGCCGGGCACAGCGTGGTGATCGTGGACGACTCGATCGTCCGCGGCACAACCACGCGGGCGAAGATGAAGCAGCTCCGCGCCGCGGGGGCGCGGGAGATCCACCTCCGCATCTCCTGCCCCCCGATCCGCCACGCCTGCTACTTCGGCGTCGACTTCCCGGACCCGTCGCAGCTCATCGCCACCGACCGCACGCCCGAGCAGATCGCCGAGTACCTCGGCGTCGACTCGCTCGCGTTCCTCTCCCTCGACGGCATGTTGCAGTGCGTCCGCCACCCGGACGACCATTACTGCACGGCCTGCTGGAGCGGGTACTACCGCATCAACGTCGAGAAGCCGGTGAACAAGCTCGACCTCGAGCGACACCAGCTCAAGATGTTCACCACGTAAGGATGCGTCAAGGCCGCGCCGGAGCTTCACCCCTCGAGCGCACCACTTGAGCGCACCTACTTGATGAAGGCCCCGTCCGCGGCTTCCGCCTTCGCCGCCTCCTCGGGCGCGATGGGTGCGACGATCCGTGATACATCCGCACGGTCGAGCAGGAACCCGCGTGCTGCGCCCCCCTCGCCGAGCGTGCCCGAGCCGTCCTCGGTCGACAGCGTCAGCTCACGCGTCTCGCCCGACGCCGGCGTCAGCTCCACGCGGATCATTCCCCCGGCCGGCCGGCTTTCCCCGGCCTCGTCGAGCCACCGCTCGACCCGCAGGCCCGCGAGGGTGTCGAAGACCGTCGCCGCCTGCGCCTGATCGGCAGCGGCCTCACCTTCGGCCTCGCCGGCGCCGGCGCCGGCGTCCATGGTGAACCGCCCGTCGTCGCCGCGGCGGATCGTCACCGTCTCCTCGCCCCGCGTCAGCGTGACCTGCCGGATCTCTTCGTTCGTGAGTTCGATCGCGGTACGGTCGCGGTACTCCTGCGACAGCAGGTCGACGAGGACCGGCTGAACCATGAACGGCGTGTCCAGCCCGTCAAGCTGCGCGACGCGCGACGCCGGATCGACCCGCAGCGTCCGCTCGCCGTCCGCCAGCCGCAGCGTCAGGACGATCGGCGTGCCGCCGACGCTCCGCCCGTCGGTCACCCACGACTCGGCACGGAGGCGCGTCACCTCGTCGATGAGCAGGTCCAGGTCCGCCGACTCGAACGCCCGCGCCCCCTCGAGCGACCACTGGCCCTCGCCGTCGGCCCGCGTGAAGCGGTAGGTCGCGCCTTCCGGCTGCTCGAGCGTGGCGGCGGTCACCGCGCCGGGCTCGATCCGAAGCACCGTCTTCTCCCGCAGCGCGGCGGCTGGGACGAGCACACGTTCCAGGTCCTCCGTCGGCAGCACCGCCGCGACCCGCTCGTCCTCCCGCACCGCGGCGAGGTGCGTATCGCCCTCGTCGCCGTCCGCGGGGTACAGCCGCACCGTCTCCGGCTGATCACGCCCCGCGATGCCCAGCGCCACCGTCGCCACAGGCTCCGCGTCGGCGGGCGCCGGCTCGAACCGCTCGCCCTCCGCCCGCAGCACCACGTTCACAAGCTCGTCCACCGCCGCGGCTTCCGGCTCAAAGCCCGGCCCGGGGTCGGCGAACCGCCACCCGCCCCCGTCACGCCGCAGTTGAACCGCATCCCCCTCCGCGGGCGTGACCGTCACCGAGACGACGTCGGCCGCGTTCTTCGCGGTCACCAGCGACGGGTCCCGCAGGTCGTCCAGTTCCTTCACCAGCCCGTCGACCGTCGCCTTCGTCAGCGTGAACACGACGCCCGACGGCGGCGCATCCTCCGGCCCCTGCGTCCAGGTGGCGTAAACCGTCTCCTCCTTCGCGTCCGCCGCGTTGCCGACGCGGAGCGTCGACACCCGGGCCGGGTCCGACTCGTCGGCCGCCGCCTGGCGGAGCCGGATCGTCGTCCGCGGCTCGGCGACGCCGAAGGTCGGCAGCGCCTCGGGCGCATCGCTCACGAACTCGCGTGCCGAGAGGTAGCCCAGGTTCCGGACCAGGTCGGCGAGGGCGGACTCGCTCGCCCGCTCGCCGGTGCCCTCGCCGAGGTACCAGCGTCCGTCGCGTTTGCTGACGGTGACGCGCGAGTCGCCGGAAGCGATCACGACCTCATCGAGCTCGCTCGCGGCCGGGGGCGACAGCGCCTTGTGCCGCCAGCTCGTCAGCCGGTCGGGCGTGAAGAGCACCGACTGCAGCGCGTCCTCGACGACGTACACGTCGCCCGAGTCGCCGACGGCGACGTAGCCGCGGCCACCGGTGCTCCGGCGGCCAACCGCGATCGTGTGTTCCTCGTCGCCCGCGGTCAGGGTGACGGTCGCGCGGGCGGGCTCCAGGGCGAGGTCCGCGCGCGACGGCTGGCCCGACGCTCCCGCCCGCACGCGGTCGACGTAGCGCAACCCGGCGGCGCTGCGGACGAGGCCGTCGAGCTTCGTGCCGTCGGCGCGGAACTCGGCGGGCTCGACCTGCCGCCACGTGCCGTCGATCTTCTCGAAGGTGGCCGACTCGTCGCCTCGGGCGATCGTGACGCGCGTCACGTCGGCGGGCGTGAGGGCGTCCCCTCCGAAGAGCGGCTGGCCCTGCTGCGTCCCGGCGGCACGCTCCGCCTCCTCGATCTCGTACGTCGGCGTGGCGCTGCGGCCGATGAAGAACACGTACGCGCCCACGATCGCGAGCAGGACGACCAGAACGAGCGTTGTCTTGAAGTTCATGCCTCGATCTCGTGGGTTCAGCCGCGGCGGCGGACGAGCCAGACGACCCCGCCGACCACCGCGACGGCGATCGGCACGCCGCCGAGCAGGAGCGTGCGATACGTGGTGAGCGCGCCGGGCTGGATCTCCCCGATGCGACGGATGTCCTGCGAGCGCGGGCTCGCGGCGATCAGTTCGTCGAGCCCGGCGAGCCAGTACACGCCGTTGACGAACAGCTCGGCGTTGCCGGGGAACATGGCCCCAAACGCGTCGACGTACTGCTGGCCCGGGACGCCGAGCCTGCTGAGCGTGGTGATGCCGTCCGACGCCCAGTTGGGCGCCACGCCCGCCATCCCGCCCGCGGTGGTGACGATCAGCCGGCCCCCGCCCTTCTGCGCGGCGGCGGCGATGACCGGTTCGCGCACCGCGTCGGCCTCGTCGTACCTCAGCTCCGCCGCCGAGCTGATCATGCCGAAGCCGGTCTCCGCCCACAGCCGCTCGCCGGTCGCGATCGCCAGCGGCCACGACTCGACGCCCTCCTGCTGCCCGAGCACGATCGGCGTCGGCAGGACAAACACGCCCGCCATGCCCGCCAGGGCCCGCGTGATCGGCAGCTCGTCGGGCCAGCGGGTGATCGTGAACCGCGAGTCGGGCTGCGTCTGCCGGTCGGGCAACTGCACCTCCCGGAAAACGACCCGCTCGACCTGCGGCACGACGCCCCACTCGCCCAGGAACGCGACGATCGGGTCCTCCGCACCGAACTGGGCCGCGGTGTCCGGCGCGAGCATCAGCATCGCGGCATCGCCCCGCTCCAGCCCGCGGCGCAACTGCTCCGCGACCGCGCCCTTCGCCCCGCTCGCCGCCATCGCCGCCATCGGGTTCCGCGGGTCGATCATCGTCGGCGTGTACACCCAGATCGTCTGCTGCCCCGCGTCGGGCTGGGGCGGCGGCTCATCCTGGCCCGGCATCGGGCCCATCGGTCCCATCTGCTGACCGCCGCCCGGCCGCCACTGCTCGACGCGGAAGTTCGCCGCCCGCAGTCGCTGCGCCACGTATTCGTATTGCCCGTTCGGGCCGATCGCCGGCTGCTGGCCCGACGACACGAACACGACCATCGCCGGCCGCTCGATGCTCATGCTCAGCAGCGCGCCCGTCAGCCGCTCCTCGCCGATGAACTGCAGCTCCGCCTCGCCGCCCTGCCGCGCCGCCTGCGGGTCCGGCTGGCGGAACATGTCGGCGATGTCGATGATCCGCACCTGCTCCGGGCCCACGGCCACGACCGCGTCGCGGACGGAACCCGCCTGCGAGCGGATCGACTCGACCAGTTGCGTGTAGGCCTCGGGCGGCGCGACGCCGCGGAGCGAGTCGATCGTGCCGCGGATCTCCTCCCGGGCCGCCTTGAGCTCGTCGATCAGCCCCAGCAATCGGTCCTGCACCGCCGTCGGCACGCCCTGCCGCGTGCGTGCCCGCTCGAATCGGTCGAGGACGACCGAGAGGATGTTGTCGTTGATCTGCCGGAGCTGGTTCCGCAGCGTGTCGAGCGTCGCCGGATACTCCGGCAGCGGCTCGTCGAGCGCCTCCTGCACCCGCGTCTGAAGCGTCTCGAGGTCCTGCGCCTGCCGCGTGAACACCGACTGAAGCGACGCCAGGAACTCCTTGAGCTGCGCGTCCGTCAGCTCTGGGTTCTCGGCCGCCTCGCGGATCGGCTCCACCATCCGCGTCATCCGCTCCGACACCCCCGTCAGCGCCGCACGCCCCGCTTCGATGGCCTCCCGCGTCGGCCGCAGCGAGTCTTCGTGGCGGTCGAGCAGCGAAGCCAGGAACGCGTCCCGACGCGCGATCTCCCGGTCCGGGTCGATGTACTCCACCCGCAGCCCGCCCGAGTAGCGGCCGTACTCGTTGATCAGGTCCCGGACCTCCGCCAGCTCCGGCTGGTCGGCCCGGAACAGCATGACGACCCGGTGATCGCCTTCGAGGTTGTCGAGCACCCGTTCGGTCTGCTGCGACAGGCTGTACTTGCGGGTCGCGGTCCAGTCGAAGCGGACGTACTGGCGGTAGGCGATCCAGTTGATGAGAACCACGAGCCCCACGGCGGCGACGACGGCGACGGCGAGGTTCAGGCCGTACTTGATCCGGCGGGACGCCTGGGTCTCGGGAGCGGGACTGGGATTCTTCTCTGCCATCGTTTCAGACTCGATCAAGCCGCTGGCGGCTTAGCACGCGTGTGTCACCGACGATCTCGCGAAGCCGCAAGCGGGTTCCGGAGGCTCACCGCCACCGGCGGCTCTGCAGGATCAGCACCGCGAAGAACAGGAACATCGCCGTCCCGCTCAGGAAGAACACGAAGTTGCTCGTGTCCACGAGCCCCCGGGCGAAGTCGGCGTACTGCTGGTCGATGTTGGCGAAGTAGACCGCGGGCCGCAGCCAGGCGGGCATCCACGTCGCCGACGCCAGCAGGTACAGCCCGATCGTGACGAACCCGGTGATCAGGATCGTGATCAGCAGCGCGATGAACTGGTCCCGGGTCGCCGCGGAAACCATCAGCCCGATCGCGAGGTACAGCCCCCCCACGAGCACGATGCCCAGCAGCCCGGAGAGGATCGGCCCGTAGTCCGGGTCCGCGACCATCTCGAGCACGACGACCTGCACGACCAGCGGGACGAGCAGCGTGAGGAAGAAGCCCAGCGATCCGAGCCACTTGCCGAGCACGACGTTGACCTCGCTCACGGGCGACGTCATCAGCACCTCGATCGTCCCCGACTTCACCTCCTCCGAGAGCAGGCCCATCGAGATCGCGGGCACGATGAACACCAGCAGCCAGACGATCCACACGAACGGCTGCCGCAGTTCCGCGGGCTGCCCGGGGTAGAAGGTCGCGGAGACGAACAGGCCCGCCGTGAGCAGCGCGAACACGATCAGCGCCACGTACGCCACCGGGGAATAGAACAGGCTCGTCAACTCACGCTTGGCGATAATGAGGGTCTTGCTCATGGTGTTCGATCGTCAGGCCGCGGTGGGCGCCGCGACGTTCTGCTGCGCGGTGATCTGAACGAAGAAGGCTTCGAGGCTCGCGGTCGCGTACCGCATCTCCCGGATCGTGAACCCCCGCTCGAAGAGCGCCCGCCCGATCGCCTCCCGCACGTCCCGCCCGTCCTGCGGCGTCACGGTGGCGCGGGTCCAGCCCTCGCCCCCGCGCTCGCTCTGCACGTCCACCACGCCTTCGAGCCCGCGGATCGTGTTGACCAGCGCGCCCGGCTCCGCCTTCGCCTCGACGATCAGCCGCCCGCCCTGCGCGACCTTCCGCCGCAGTTCCTCCGGCGTCCCCGCGGCCGCGATCCGGCCCCCGGCGACGATGATCACCCGGTCCGCCGTCTTCTCCACCTCCGGCAGGATGTGCGTCGACAGCAGGATCGTGTGCTTGCCCTTGAGGTCCGCGATGAGCTGCCGCACCTGCCCGATCTGGTTGGGGTCCAGCCCCGCCGTGGGTTCGTCGAGGATGATGACCGGCGGCTCGTGCAACAGCGCCTGCGCGATCCCGACCCGCTGCCGGTTGCCCTTCGACAGTTGCCCGATCAGTCGGCGACGCACCGCCACGAGGCCGCAGCGGTCGCACACCGCGTCGATCCGCGCCTTGCGCGCCGCCCGCCGCATCCCCATGAGCTGCCCGCGGTAGTGCAGGTACTCCTCGACCTTCATCTCGGTGTAGAGCGGGGTCGACTCGGGCAGGTACCCGATCTTCTGCCGCGCCGCCTCCCCGTCGCGGAGCACGTCGTGCCCGGCGACAACCGCGGTGCCCGAGGTCGGCGGGAGGTACCCCGTGAGGATGCGGATCGTTGTCGACTTCCCGGCGCCGTTGGGCCCGAGAAACCCGACGATCTGCCCCGGCTCGATGGAGAAGCTCACGTCGTCCACCGCGCGAGTCGGGCCGTACCACTTGGTGAGGTGCTTGGCTTCAATCATGGCAGGGCGAATGATTTAATCAACAAGGGGTTTGCGGTCAAGATCAAGCTCATTCCCAGTTAGCCGCGGAGCTTGCTCCGCG
>CAZKRE010000082.1:0-6473 GCA_964555075.1 uncultured Phycisphaeraceae bacterium | reverse complement strand
CGCGGAGCTTGCTCCGCGCGAAGCCCCCGACACCCACGCGGAGCAAGCTCCGCGGCCAACGCGACGTCACTCCGGCTCGAAGCGTACTTCATTCGCGGCTTCCGCGCCGCTCGCGTGCTCGCGGATCGCCGCCGTGAACCGCTCGCCGTACCGGTCGAGCTTCGCCCGGCCCACGCCCCCCACCTCCCCAAACGCCTGCGGCGTCGTCGGCAGCCGCCGGCACATCTCGCGCAGCGTCGCGTCCCCGAAGATGATGTACGGCGGGACCGACTGCTCCCGTGCCAGCTCCGTCCGCAGCGCCCGGAGCTTCTGAAACAGTTCCTGGTCGAACGGCGAATCGTCCACCACGCGCCCGCCCGACACCTCCTGACGGGGCCGACGGTTCGGGTCCACCGCCCGGCTCTGCACGATCTCCACCGCGACGTCCCCCTTGAGCACCGGCTTGCTCTCCGCGGTCAGGAACGCCGTCTTCCACTGATCGCTCGTCAGGTTCAGTTGCCCCTGCTCGATGAGCGTGTGGGCCACGAGCCACCAGTAGGTCTTGCTCTTGTCCTTCCCGACGCCGTACACGCTCAGTTCGTCGTGCCCGTACTGCTTGACCTTCTCGGCGGCCGACCCGCGGAGCACGTCGATCACGTGGTTGAGCCCGAACCGCTGGCCCGTGCGGGCGACGGCCGACAGCAGCTTCCGCGCGTCCTCCGTCGCGTCCTGGAGCACCTGTGGCTGGGTGCAGTTGTCGCAGTGGTCGCACTCGCCCGCGTGCTCCTCGCCGAAGTGCGCGAGCAGCGCCGCCGTCCGGCAGCGGGTCGTCCGGGCGAACTTCATCACCTGCTCGAGCTGCTGGTACGCGTGCTCCCGGTTCGCCGGGTCTTCCTTCTGCTCGATGAAGTACTCGAGCCGCGCCCGATCCGCCGCCGAGTAGAAGAGCACGCACTGGCTCGGCAGGCCGTCGCGCCCGGCACGCCCCGTCTCCTGGTAATACCCCTCGACGTGTCGCGGCAGGTCCGCGTGGATCACGAACCGCACGTTGGGCTTGTCGATCCCCATCCCGAACGCGATCGTCGCGCAGATGACCCGGCACCGGCCCTGGATGAACGCGTCCTGGTTCGCCGCCCGCTCCCGCGCCTCGAGGCCCGCGTGGTACGGCAGGGCCGCCACGCCGCTCCGCCGCAGCGCCGCGGCCACGTCCTCCGTCTTCTTCCGGCTCATGCAGTACACGATGCCGTCGTCGTCCGGGTGCTCACCGAGGTAGGACACGATCTGGTGCATCGCCTTCTGCTTCGGCCGCACCTCGTACATCAGGTTCGGGCGCTCGAAGCTCGCGCGGTAGATCGAGGGGTCGTGCAGGTGCAGCTGCGCCACCACGTCGTCCGCCACCCGCGGCGTCGCCGTCGCGGTCAGCGCGATCAGCGGCACGCCCGGGAACCGCTGCCGCAGCGACCCGAGCATCCGGTACTCGGGCCGGAAGTCGTGGCCCCACTCGCTGATGCAGTGGGCCTCGTCGATCGCGATCCGGCTGAGCTTGAGCCGGCTCACAAACGCCTGCCCCCCCGCCGACATCAGCCGCTCGGGCGCCATGTAGATCAGCCGGTACTGCCCGGCGACCGCGTCCCGCTCCCGCTGCGCCGCCTCCGGGCCGGGCAGCGTCGAGTTGAGGAACGTCGCGGCGATCCCGTTCGCCTGCAATCCCTGCACCTGGTCCTGCATCAGCGCGATCAGCGGCGAGATGACCAGCGTCACCCCCCCGCCCGCCGACCCGTCCGCCACCGCCGGCAACTGGTAACACAGGCTCTTGCCCCCGCCCGTGGGCATGATGACGAACACGTCCCGCCCACCCAGCGCATCGCGGACGATATCCCGCTGCAGCGGCCGGAACGCGTCGTGCCCGAAGTGCCGCTTGAGCAGCGCGTGGAGGGCCGCATCCGGCGTCGGATCGGCGTCAACGGGTCGCTCGGTCGCGGGGGTCGCGGTCATACGGGGTCCAGCCTACCACGGGTCGGTCGGGGAACCGTACGGCTTCATCGCGGGGGGCGTTCGGTCGATGGAGTTGATGACGTGGGAGGGGCGAGGTACCTTTGCCCCTTCCACCTACCCGGTCGGCATGACGCCCCGGGTGCGATGTACCGCCGGCAGCGAGGCCCCCCATGCGGTTGACCGAGATCCTCCGAGCAGATTGCGTCAAGATCCCGCTCGAGGGCGCCTCCAAAGAGCAGGCGATCTACGAGTTGGTCGACCTTCTGGCGTCGAAGACCGGCATTTCTGCCGTCGACGACCTCAAGAAGGCCGTCTGGCAGCGCGAAACCACCCGCACCACCGGGATCGGGCACGGCATCGGCATCCCCCACGGCAAGGCCGCGGGCGTCGATCAGCTCCGCATGGCGATCGGCCGCCCCGCCACCCCCATCGACTTCCGCGCCATCGACGGCCGGCCGGTCGACCTGATCATCCTCCTGGCCTCCCCCGCGGACCAAACCGGCCCGCACATCCAGGCCCTCGCCAAGATCAGCCGGATGCTCACCGACGACTCCCTCCGCGCCTCCCTCAAGGCCGCCACCACCGCCGACGAGCTCTACGCCCTCATCGAGCAGCACGAAAAACAGGCGGTCTAACCCCCGTGAGCCGCGGAGCTTGCTCCGCGCTGCGCCGCGAGAATTAACCAAGCGCCCCACGCGGAGCAAGCTCCGCGGCTAACTGCCGGTCCGCTCACCCCGCGTTGTACAGCGACATCGTCTTCTCCAGCCCGTCACGGATCCACGACTCGATGCAGTCGCTCGCCCGGTCGCACGCCCGGTCGATCGCCAGCAGTTGCTCCGGCTTGAACCGCCCCAGCACGTAGTCCTTCTGCGGCACGCGTCCGGGCGAGTCGATGCCGACCCGCAGCCGCGGGTACGCCGACGTGCCCAGCGCCCGCTCGATGTCCGCGAGCCCGTTGTGACCCCCGGCGCCGCCCTCCCCGCGCAGCCGCAACCGCCCGACCGGCAACGCCACGTCGTCCACCACCACCAGCAGGTCCTTCGGCTCGACCTTGTAGAACGCCGCCGCCTCCCCCACCGCGAGACCGCTGCGGTTCATGTACGTCACCGGCTGCATCAGCAGGCACTTCTCGCCCGCGATCACCCCGTCGAGCACCCCGGCGTGGAACTTCATCTTCGCACCGCCCCCGGAAGCGAGCTTGTGCCGCGTCGCGAGGCGATCCACCACCATGAATCCGGCGTTGTGCCGGGTCTGCGCGTACTCCGCGCCGGGATTCCCGAGACCGACGATGATCTTCATGAGCCTTGCTCCCTCTTCCCCCGGGAGAGGGGTGGGCGAGGGAGTCGCCGCGTCGCCGCGTGATCGTCATCACGCAGCACACGGCGATCGCCCTCACCCCCGACCCCTCGCGCCCATGAGAGCGGGGATTCCGTGATTCAGCCCGCTGCGGCTCCCTCTTCCTTCTTGCCACGGGTGATGACTTCCGGCTCGGCGCCGCCGGCCTCATCCTCATCGCTCGTGTCTTCGACCACGCTGATCCGCGCGACCAGCGTCTCCTCTTCCGCTTCCGCCTTCACGCCCTCGGGCAGCTTCAGGTCCGCGACCGTGATCATCTGATCCAGCCCCAGGTCGCTGATGTCGACCCGGATCTGGTCCGGGATGTTGCCCGCCGTGCAGCGGATGCGGATCTGCGTCTGAGGGTGCTCCAGCACCGCGCCGGGGGTCTTGAGCGCCGCGGGTTCACCCACGAACTCCAGGCCCACCTCGACCTCGACCTCTTCCGTCAGGTTCACCCGCGCCAGGTCGACGTGGATGATCTCCTTGCCCAGGTGGTCCCACTGGACCTCCTTCACGAGGCACGGCTCGACCGTGCCGTCCACGTCCGCCTCGATCAGGTGGGCGTTTCGGTGGAGGATGTCGACAAAGCTCCGCTTGTCGACCGTCACGTGCACCGGATCGGCGCCGTGCCCGTAGACCACCGCGGGCAGCTTGCCCTCCTTGCGGATGCGGGCGGCGTACCGCGAGCCGACGCGCTCGCGCTTCTCGATCGAAATCCGGGGGAGTTGTCCTTGAGCCATGCTGCGAATCTCCTTGGTTCTGATGCTTCTGTGGTTCTTGTTGGCACGGGCGATCCGATGCCCGTGCCGAATCCTGCTTCGTTAACGTTTGCCGCCGCTGCCGTTCTTGCGGAACAGGCTCGACACGGAGCGGTTGTGGTGGATCCGGTGGATCGCTTCGCCCAGCAGCTCGGCAACGGAGAGCTCGACGAGCTTCGACTGGATCGGCGAGCACCGGCCGTCGGTCGGGATCGTGTCGGCGACGACGACCTTGCTGATCGGCGCGTCGCGGATCCGCTCCATCGCCAGCCCCACGAGCACCGGGTGCGTACACGCGGCGATCACGTCCTTGGCCCCGTGCTTCTTGAGCGTCTTCGCCGCTTCGCACATCGTGCCCGCGGTGGTGATCATGTCGTCCACCATCAGCGCGGTCTTGCCCGCCACGTCGCCGATGATGTTCGCCGACACCACCTCGCTGCCCGACTTCCGCCGCTTGTCGATGATCGCCAGATCGCCGTTAAGCCAGTTCGCGTAGGCGTTGGCCATCTTGACGTTGCCCACGTCCGGCGAAACCACCACCAGCTCGCCCATCGACTCCCGCAGGCTCTCGAGGTACTGCACGATCACCGGCGCCGCGTGCAGGTGATCCACCGGGATGTCGAAGAACCCCTGGATCTGCTCGGCGTGCAGGTCGAGCGCCAGCACCCGGTCCGCCCCCGCGGCCGTGATCAGGTTCGCCACCAGCTTCGCCGTGATCGGCGTCCGCCCTTCGTCCTTGCGGTCCTGTCGGGCGTACCCGTAATACGGGATGACCGCCGTGATCCGCCGCGCGCTCGCCCGCTTCAGGCAGTCGATGTAAATCAACAGCTCCATCAGGTGCGCGTTGACCGGGTGGTAGGTCGACTGCACGACGAAGCAGTCACGCCCGCGCACGTCCTCCTCGATCTTCACGAGGAGCTCGCCGTCGGGGAACATGTCCGTATGCCCCTGCCCCAGGGGGATCTCCAGGTGCCGGCACATCCGTTCGGCCAACGCGCGGCTCGCGCGGCCGCAGAAGATCTTCAGGCTGTCGCTGTCTTCTCTGCTCATGCCGTCGCACCTTCCTCATGCCCGCCCCCGTCCCCGACTCGAATCGTCTTCAAGAACGAGCGCGGCGACGAGAACGCCTCACGCCGTCGCGGCTTCCCGCGACAGCCTCGCCCGCAACACCCGGTCCACTTCCGCCAGTTGCTCGGGCGTGTTGATCGACAGCACGTCCTCCGGCGGAACCGCCTCGATCACGCTCACCGTCCGGCCCTGCTTCTTCAGCAGCGCCGGCACGTCGGTCAGGTAGTACTCCCCCTGCGCGTTGGTCGGCTGCACCTGCGCGATACCCGCGAAGAGCTGGCTCGCGCGGAAGCAGTAGTAGCTCGGGTTCACCTCCCGGATCTCCAACTGCTTCGGCGTCGCGTCCTTCTGCTCCACGATCGAGTCGAACCCCCCCTCGCGGTTGCGGACGATCCGCCCGTAACCCGTCGGATCGTCGAGCATCGCCGTCGCCAGCGTCGCCGCCGCCTTCGTCCGCCGGTGCAACTCCAGCAGCCGCACCAGCGTCCGCGAACGGATCAGCGGGCCGTCCCCCGCGAGGACGAAGGCGTCCACGTCGGTCGCCGCGGCGAAGAGCGGCTCGGCCATCCGCGTCGCGTGGGCCGTGCCCTGCTGCTCGGTCTGCTCGACGAACGCCACGCCCTCGAAGTCTGCCAGAGCTTCGCGGACCTTGTCCCCCTGGTAGCCGATCACCACGACCACCCGGTCACACCCGGCAGCCCGGCACGCCCGCACCACCCACCGGACCATCGGCTCGTCCGCCACGGGGTAGAGCACCTTCGGGAGATCGCCCCCCATGCGCGTGCCCTTGCCCGCGGCGAGGATGATCGCCTGCGGAGGCGCGATGTTCGATGTGGGATGTCGGATGGTCATGCCGCCGTCGCTCCGCGCGATGCCTCGAACATCGCACATCACCCATCCCACATCGCACATGTGGGACAAAGCTGGCCCGCAGGGATTCGAACCCCGACTAGCTGGACCAAAACCAGCTGTGCTACCTTTACACCACGGGCCAGTCGAGCCGTCCAATCGGGCTGGCGACCCCTGGCACCCCCGGGAGCCGCGTGGCCCGCCGAAGGCGAAGAAGGGATGCCCGGCCGCTCTCACCTGCTCAAACGGGTCCGGCGCCGGTGTGCCAGACTCGCTTCTGTCCGCGCCTCACCCCGTCTCACATCAGGGGTCCGCCGCGGTCGGCCGTGAAAGCCGCGCCAGTGTACGCCCCCGCCCGACGCCGATCAAACCACCCCCGTTACGGTAGCCGCGGAGCTTGCTCCGCGCTGGCCCCGTGGTCTTCGTGCGCTGGCGCGGAGCCAGCTCCGGGGCGAACCAGGGTCGTTAACGAGTCAACTCGATGCT
>CAZKRE010000081.1:7024-14163 GCA_964555075.1 uncultured Phycisphaeraceae bacterium | reverse complement strand
CTCGCTTGCCTCCGCCTCGGTCGGCTCCGTCACCGCGGGCTCCGGCTCCGGTTCCGGCGGCAACGACGCCCGATCGGGCTCACGCTCGGGAGCGGGCGGCGGGTCCGACGCCGGAGCGTCCGCAGGCGGAGCCGCCCCCTCGGCGGGCGCCGCGGCGTCGGGCGTTCTCCCCGTCAGCTTGGCCACCAGGTCCTGCCACCGCATCGCGTCCCTCTTCCCCGGCTATCGCTCGACGGTCGCGAGTTCCCGCAGGCTCTGGTCCACCAACTGACGGTGGTCTTCCGTCCGCACCTCGCGGCGGAGGATCTGGCCGGCGACCTGCGTCGCCAGCGTCGCCGTCTGCTCGTAGATCTCCGCGATCGCCTGCCGCTTGGCGGTGTCGATGTCCGCCTCGGCCCGCTGACGCAACTGCGTCACCTGGGCCTCGGCCTGCTCACGCACCTGCTCGGCGACGCGCTGGGCGTTCGTGCGGCTCTCGTCGATGATCCGCTGCGCCTCCCGCTGGGCGTCGGCGAGCTGCTGGCGGTACTGGTCGAGCGACGCGGCTGCCTCGCGGCTGGCGCGCTCCGCGTTCTCCAGGTCCCCCTTGATCTTCGCCTCCCGCTGCTGGAGCCCGCGGAGGATGGGCGGCCAGACGAACTTCGCCAGCACCGCCAGGAGCAGGAGGAAGACCACGAGGTTCACGAGCGCGGACACGAGGTCGACGTCGAGGATGAACGGCTGCGCGGCCGCGACCGGGTTGCCCGCCTCGTCGAGTTCGACGGCGGGCGGGGCCGCGTGCGTGGGCGTGAGGATGCCGCCGATCCACATGAAGACTGTGAACAGCGCGGCGTAAAACCGGACCTTTGCCATTGGATCGCCTCTCCGATTCAGCGCGTGGGCGCGTCGGCTTCCCTGGATGGAAAGCGGCGGGTCGCGATCAGGCGACCGGCCACGTGTTCGGCGGCTCGTTCAAACGAACGAGAGGACCAGCGCCAGCACGAGCGCGATGACGGTGACGCCTTCGATCAGCGCCGCCGCGATCAGCATGTTCGTGCCGATCGGGCCGCCGGCCTCGGGCTGCCGGGCGATCGCCTCGACCGCCGAGCCGCCGATGCGGCCGATGCCGATGCTCGCGCCAATGATGGCCAGGCCCATGCCGATCGCTTGCCCGAACGTGGCGAGGCCGGCGCCGTCGGCGTCCTGGGCGAGGGTCAGCATCGTGACGATATCCATCTGCGAATCTCCTTCTGGTGAACCGTGCGTGGTGGTGGTTAAGGGGACGGAAAGAGTAGCGACTTACGACTGGGGTTGCGCGTGGGCCGGCGGATAGATCGGCCCGTCGGGCATGTTCGCGGGGTCACGCTGGCCCGGGCCGAGGTCCGCCTCGTGGTCGTGATCCCCGTCGTGGTGCAGCGCGCCCTGCGCGATGAAGAGCGTCGTCAGGAACGTGAAGATAAACGCCTGCAGGAGCGCGATGAACAGCTCCAGCAGCGACAGCACGAGGTTGAGCACGATCACGCCCAGCCCCACGCCGTAGCCCAGCGTCGGGTTCAGCCGCGCGAAGATGAAGATCATCATCACCAGCGCCGCCAGCACCAGGTGCCCCGCGAGCATCGTCCCGAACAGACGCACCGCCAGCACGCAGCACTTGATGAACAGGCTCAGCACCTCGAGCGGGATGATCAGCGGCCACATGAACTTCGGCCCCGGCGCGAAGTGCTGGAAGTACCCCGACCCCGCCTCCCGGATCCCGATGACCACGATCGCGATCAGCGCCGTCACCGCCAGCGGGATGTTCAGCGACAGGTTGCTCGTCGCGGTCCCCCCCCAGTGGCTCCACTCCGAACCCAGGGTCAGCGACAGGATGTAACCCAGCGGGACCATCCCCAGCAGGTTGCAGTAGAGGATGAAGAAAAAGATCGTCCACAGGTAGTAGATGTACTTGTCCGTGAGGTGCCCGAGGTTCGGCCGGGCCACGTTCTCGCGGATGAAGACGCAGATCGTTTCGAAGAGCTGCGCCACCCGGCCCCGGGTCAGGTGCCCGTCGATCGTGTCGCCCGTCGTCCGCACCCGGCTGGCGACGAACGCGAACGTCAGCAGCACCAGCACCGCCGCAACGATGCCCATCACCAGGTGGTTGCTCACCGGGATCCCGCCCACGTGGAACACCGTGTGGGGCACGACGTGTTCGAGCGGGTTCGCGGCGGCCAGGAACAGCGGGAGCGTCGAGCTAAGCATGAGCGGGGGAACCCTTCACGGTCGGCGGCAGCGGCGAAGCGGCGGTGGCGCCACGGATATAGCCCACCACGATCCTCACCTCAACCGCCAGCAGCAGCAAGTAGAACGCCAGCGTCCACAGCACCAGCGGCAGCACCGGCCCGCCCAGCGCCACCCCCGCCAGCGCCGCCCCCGCGCCCACCAACGCCAGCCGCAGCGGGAACGACACCATCGCCGCCAGCACCACCCGCTGCAGGTGGCCCGACACCGACCGCCGCATCACGTCCAGCGACGCGACCGAAGCCAGCAGGCACACGCCCGCGGCCGCGAGCATCCCCGCGACCAGGTCGGCCCGGTCGATCATCAACAGCCCCGCCAGCGCCACCAGGGTCGCCACCGCCGCCACCGCCGTCAGCCGCAGCGCGGCACGGAGGGTTGGGAACGGCGGCAAGGGATCGGGCGTCGGTGTCACGTCTGGTCGGGCCTATCTGGGCGAGGCGGGCGCGAATCCCGCATCGCGTCGCGTGCTCTTTTCACAAACAGGTAAAGCCCGCCCATCAATCCCAGCAGGGCCCCCGTCAGGGTGCCCCAGGGCGTCGTCCCCGCCTGGGTGTCGATGAGCCAGCCGATCACCCCCAGCACGAGCAGCGCTGTCGCCAACTCGAAGCCCATGCCGGCAAACCGCCACAGGCTCGTCGCGTCCCGATCCGCCATCACGCGCTCCCCAGGCCGACCGGCATGAGGGAGATCACGCCGCCTCGGCCAACGGGCCGGATAGCCTAAAGGTCCCCCCAGAGGGTGTCAACGCGCCAGACCCACCCCCGCCGCCCCGCTTTGGGCACAACCACTCATCAAGCCTCCCCGAACGGTCGATCCCCACTCGTGACGAACCCAGCCGGTTCGCTACGGAGACGTTATGCCTGGAGGACGGTGTCGTCGCAGTGTCGTGACGCGGTTCGTCGCCTGCCTCGTGGTGGCGGGACTCACGATGTCGGCTGTGCTGAGCCTGCTCGAGTGGCGGCGGACCGAATCCAGGCTCCGCGTCGACATCGCCCAGGCCGCCCACCACGCCGCCCACGACCTCGCGTCCGTCCTCCGCCTCGTCACCGCCGCCGCGCCGGGCCGGGACGCCGTCATCGACGAACTGCTCCGCCTCCGCATCGGCTCCCCCCCGATCGTCGGGGCCCGGTTCGTCCCGTTCGGCAAGCCCCCCATCGAGCGCGGCTACTGGCCCGACGCCCACGTCGAGGCGCAGCAGATGATCCTGCTCGACGGCGGCGTCTTCTCCGCCGAAGCCGTCCCCCTCGACCGACCGCTGATCATCACCCGGCCGACGACGGGCGGGCACGTCGGGCTTGTCGTCGACGGGCCCGGGGCGCTCGCGCAGAAGCGGGCACAGCTCCTCGAGCGCCTCGCGGTCCAGTGGCTCATCGTGGCTTCGCTCACGCTGCTGGCGCTGTTGCTGATCCGCCGGTGGGTCGGCGAGCCGCTCGCGGACCTGTCGGGGCTCATCCGCGCTTCCGCCAATGCCGACACCCTCGACGCCCTCGCCCGCACGCAGTCGGGCGACGTGGGCCGGCTCGCGGCGTCGATGGTCGCGCTGCTCCGGCAGCTCGAAGACCAGCACCGCGAGCTCGCCCGCCGCGAGCGCGCCTTCGCCGACCTCTTCGAGCGCGCCCCCGCCGCGATGGTCAGCTTCGACCCCAGCGGCATCATCACCCAGGCCAACACCGCCGCCGCCGCCCTCATGGACGAATCAGGCGTCCCCCTCGAGCGCCGCGGCATCGCGGACCTGGTGCAGGTCGAAGACCGGCCGATGATCGGCGAGGTCATCGCCCGGCTGCGCCACGACGACACCGCCCGCTGCCGCCTCCGCCTCCGGGCCGGGCTCCAGCGGCCGGCGACCGAGGTCGCGATCGAGGCCGTCGCCGTTCGCAACACCGACGGCGATCTCGAGTCGATCCGCCTCTCCGTCGCCGACGTCTCGGGTGCCGTGAAGGTGCGGGACCGGCTCCTCGAGCGGGCCGAGGCCCTGCGGATCGCGTTGGACCACGTCCCCGACGCCCTGCTGATGGTGGACGAGGCCGGGCGGGTCGTCGTCGCGAACCGGCGGATGCTCACGCTGCTGCGGCGGGAACGGGTCGAGCAGAACGCCCGGCTGGACGAGGCCGCCTTCTGGGACGGGCTGAACCTCGCCGACGCACCGGGCTGGGCGGAGCGGGTTCGCAAGGTCGCCCTCCAGCCCGACCGGACGGTGCAGGAGCAGCTCGCCACGCTCGACGGCGCGCTCCTCGTGCGGTCGTCGCCCGTGAACCTCGGGGAAGGCGTCCGTGGGCGGCTCTGGCTGCTCCAGGATGCCAGCCACGAGGAACAGCGGGACCGCGCCAAGGACCGGCAGAAGCGCCGCGTCCGGGCGCTCCGCGCCGTGGGCGACGCGCTCGCGGAGGTCCGCGACGTCGACGGGCTGCTCGAGCAGTGCCTCGCGGAGCTCCGCCCCATCCTCGGGGTCGACGCGGCCGGCATCGCCGTCCGCGGGCAGCACGCCGCCCAGCGCACCAAGCAGCTCATCCACCCCGGCCAGGGCAGCATCCTCCTCACCAGCGGCCGGGCGCTGGCCCACGCCGTCGAACGGGACCTCTTCCCCCGCATCATGCAGCACGCCGACCTGCTGCACTGGCCCGACCTCGACGCCGCCGAGGCGTCCTGGGCCGGCGGATTCCGCAGCGCGGGGCTCACCGCCCTCTCCGCCAGCCCCCTCGCCGGCGGCCGGCAGCTCCACGGCGTCGTCTGGGTCGCCCAGCGCGGCGGGCTGCCCCTCGCCCACGAGGCGCTCGACCTCCTCGAAACCCTTAGCCCCCTCGTCGCCGCACGCCTCCAGGCCGCGCAGGTCGACGAACGCCTCCAGGGCCTCCACCTCGTCGACCCGGTGACCGAACTGCCCAGCGTCCTGCAGTTCGATCGCGCGATGCACACCCTGCTCGGCCGCGCCGGCGAGCCCGCCGCGCTCGTCGTCCTCGACCTCGACGAGTTCGAGACGCTCAACCGCGACCACGGCCGGGCCGCGGGCGACGCCGCCCTCCGCCAGATCGCCGGCCGGCTCCTCGCGTCCAACCGCCGGACCTGCTTCGTCGCCCGCTTCGCCGGGCCCGCCTTCGGCGTGGTCGTCACCGATGCCGATCGGGACCAGGCGATCCGCGTGGCCGAACGCCTCCGTGGGGTCATCGCCGAAACCGATCTCCGCCTCCCCGGCGGGACGACCACCCGGCTGACCGCCAGCATCGGCGTCGCCGCCTGGCCCCACGACGGGCTCCGCGTGGATGAGCTGCTGGACCTCGCGCTCGTGCGGATCCGGGCCGCCAAGCTCGCCGGCCGCAACCGGGTCGTCGCCGACTCTCCCGCCGCGCTGGCCCAGGCCGGCTGACCGGCCCCGGCACCCCGGCCGCGTGGCGTCCACGCCACATCCCGCCTCGGCCGGCGCCACCCTCCCCAACCACCGCGAGACTTTCTTTTCTCACAAGAGCCTGCTGAATAGACGCTTGCAATCACTTCCAATGAAAGTGAGCGCCGTTTCTTCCCTCTCGAGCCTACGGTGACATAATGCTGCAGCACCCCGCTACGGGACGGCCCCCGGATGCGGGATCACGCAGCGACGCCCGGAGAGGAAAGAACGATGGACGAGCAGACGTTTCAGCACAAGCTCGGCGAACTGATGGGAGAGATCTCCACGCTCCCGAAGTCCGAACGGGACAAACTCACCACCCTGGCCAAGCAGACCCAGGAGCGGCACCAGAAGCTCCGCAAGACGGTCAGCGACCTGCAGGAGAGCCTCGACTACCTCCGCCTGTCGATCAAGTACCTGGTCTTCGACCTCGAAGCCACCCGCCGAGAAAACGCCTACCTCCGCAAGATGATCGAGCAGGAGCAGCGGCCCGAGGCCGGCAGCGACGAGCACGACGACTTCGACATCCCCGGCGCCCGCTGAGCGGGGCCTGACACCGACGACCCGATCCGGGAGGGCGGTCTCTTTCCGAGGCCGCCCTTCTCTCTGCGCGGCCCCCGGTCCGACACGCGGGCTCCGCTTGGCTATCATGCGGCCCCGCACGACGAGGACGAAGAAACCGTGATGACCCCCAACGCCGACGCCCTCCACGATTTGCTCCGCATGCAGAAGCCCGGCGAGCCGCTGGCCAACCCCGCCTCGCTCTACCAGGCCGCGGCCCCCGGGCTCCTGCCCGGCCTGGCGCCGCAGGCCGCCATGGCCGCGCCCGGCTACCAGCGCTACCGCGAGATGACGATCGACGAGATGCTCCTCGAGAATCGCGTCATCTTCCTCGTCGGCGAGATCAACCACGCCTCCGCCACCGGCGTCATCATGCGGCTGCTCTACCTCCAGAACAGCAAGCCCGGCGTCGACATCAACCTCTACGTCAACTCCCCAGGCGGCGCCGTCGACGACACCCTCGCCATCTACGACACCATGCAGTTCATCGACTCCGAGGTGAACACCTACTGCATCGGCAAGGCGATGTCCGGCGGCGCGATCGTCCTCGCCGCCGGCGCCAAGGGCAAGCGGTTCATCCTCCCCCACGCCAAGGTCATGATCCACCAGCCCTACGGCGGGATCTACGGCCAGACCACGGATGTGCAGATCCAGGCGGAGGAGATCCTCAAGACCAAGCGCCAGCTCAACGAGATCCTCGCCAGCCACACCGGCCAAACCCCCGAACGCATCGAGGAAGACTCCGAACGCGACCGCTTCTTCGGCGCCGAGGAAGCCAAGGCTTACGGCCTCGTCGACGAGGTGATCACCAAGACGACGCAGGGCACCGCCGAGAAGAAGGACTGACCTCCCCGCGCCCCCGTTAGCCGCCGCCTTTAGGCGGCGCGGGGCTCCGAGGTGCAGGTGCGCCCTTTATTGTCCACGCGCGTGCGCGCGGCGT
>CAZKRE010000081.1:0-6924 GCA_964555075.1 uncultured Phycisphaeraceae bacterium | reverse complement strand
CGGGGCTCCGAGGTGCAGGTGCGCCCTTTATTGTCCACGCGCGTGCGCGCGGCGTAAACGCCGCGGCTAACGGTTAGGCGCTGACCGCCTGCTCGTCGTACCGGCCCACCAGTTCGATCTGCACCTGCTCGACCTTGAACCCCAGCTTTGCCTCCAGCTCGCGGAGGATGGACTGGGGGATGTGGTCGAGGATCTTCTGGCCCAAGTCGTCCGGGACGTCCTGGACCCGCCCGGTGCGGGGGTCGCGGAGGTGCAGGTGCGGGTCCTGCCCGCCGCCGCCGAGGGCGTCGTAGCGGGCGGAGCCGTTCTCCCCGGCCCCGGCGAGCTTATGAGCCAACCCCGCGGCGCAGAGGGCTTCCAGGGTGTTGTACACGGTGGCGAGGCTCAACCCCTCCGCCTTGCAGCCGCAGTGGGCGACGCAGTGGCGGTAGAGGTCGTCGGCCGTGGGGTGCTCGCGGCTGCTCGCCAGCGCGTGGTACACCGCGAGGCGCTGACGGGTACACCGCAGCCCCCGGGAGGCGAACAACGCTTGCGTCTGCTCAATGGTCAACACGCGAGACCTCGTACGGCAGGCCGTTCCAGAAGACCCCAAGCTCTTTAGGTGTATCGGCCACCACAGTTTACGCGCTGCGGACCTCCGGGTCTACCCGCGCCACGATGGGTGTCTGTCCACCGCGTCCGGGGCGGACGGAACCCCCCGAGCCGCAACTTCAGACCCGACTCCGTACACTACCGCCCCTATGGGCAAGAACGCGCCGCAGAAGGGCATGACCTACGCCGGCTCGGGCGTCGACATCGACGCCGGGGACCGGATGGTGGACCTCATCGAAGGGCACATGCGGCGGACCTACGGGCCGCGGGTGCTCGGGCAGCACGGCGCCTTCGCCGGGATGTTCCGCCTCGACTACAACGAGAAGCTCTTCAAGCGGAACTACAAGGACCCGGTCCTCGTCGCCTGCACCGACGGCGTGGGCAGCAAGGTCAAGCTCGCCTCGCAGCTCAAGGTCTACGACACCGTCGGCCAGGACTGCGTGGCGATGAACGTCAACGACATGATCGTCCAGGGCGCCGAGCCCCTGATCTTCCTGGACTACATCGGCACCCACAAGCTCGACCCCGAGACGATGGCGGCGATCGTCAAGGGCGTCGCGGACGGCTGCGCGATGGCGGGCTGTGCGCTCCTGGGCGGTGAGACCGCGGAGATGCCGGACGTCTACGCGGAAGGCGACTTCGACCTCGCCGGCTTCTCGGTGGGCGTGGTCGAGCTGAAACGCGCCGTCAACGGCACGAAGGCCGAGGCCGGCGACGTGCTCCTGGGCCTCGCGTCCAGCGGGCTCCACAGCAACGGCTACAGCCTCGTCCGCGCGATCCTCAAGGAAAAGAACCTCGACCTGGACAAGGTCTACAAGGAACTCGACGAGCAAAAGACCCTCGGCGAGGTGCTCCTCACCCCCACTCGGATCTACGCCCGCCAGGTCGTCCGCGTCCTGCGGACCTACCGCGTCAAGCACGTCGTCTCCGCGATGTCCCACATCACCGGCGGCGGGCTGCCCGGCAACGTCCCCCGGACCCTCGGCGACTCGCTCGACGCCCGCATCGACCGCAACGCCTGGGAGGTGCCGGCCGTGTTCCGGTTCCTCCAGGAGCAGGGCGGCGTGGAGGACGATGAGATGTTCCGCGTCTTCAACATGGGCGTGGGCTACACCCTGGCGGTCAAGCCCTACTTCGTCGAGAGCGTGACGGAGCAGCTCCGCCACCAGGGGGAGCAGGTGTTCCGGCTGGGCGAGCTGATTCCCGGAAACGGGAAGGTCGTCTTCGGGTGATGCATCGGGGCGTCCCCCGCCGGCCCAAGGGCCTCCCTGGGGCCGTGAGGAGCGTCTGAAGAGCCCGAGCGGCTGTTTCCGTGCCCCGGAACCCCTAGAAAAGCACCCGGGGTTTCCCCGAAACTGTGTGGTTTCGGGGGCGTTGGGGGTAGTCGCGGGCCGCGGATGGTGTATGTTTGCGGCCTCATCGGCCCCGTAGTTCGGGGCCTCGGAGGAGAGTTCACACTCTTGGTGTCCGGGTTGAAGGGAGATTCAATGTCTGATCGTGTGTCGGCATCGCCCGTTGCGTTCGAGGCTCTGGAGGATCGCATCCTCCTGTCGGCGAGCGCTTTTTCCAATGATCTCGAGGTGACGCCCGCGGCCGGCCCGGAGATCTCCGTGCGCCGGGGGGATCAGGAGATCCTCGACGGCCAGGCCGCCCTGGTGTTCTTCCCGGCGACGCCGCAGAACCAGCGGGCGAGCACGGCTCAGTTCGTCATCACCAACGAGGGGACGTCGACGCTGACCCTCGGCGCCGTCACCGTGCCGAACCGGTACATCATCATGAGCCTCCCCGCGTCGAGCGTGGAGCCGGGCGAGAGCACCGTGCTCCGCGTCCGCCTGAACACGGCGGTCCCGGGCACGTTCAACGGGCAGATCACGATCGCCAACAACGACTCGGACGAGAACCCGTTCAACTTCCCGGTCCGCGGCCGCGTGATCCCCGCCGCCGCCCCGCCGGACATCGACGTCTTCGCCGGCGAGACGAAGATCCAGCCCAGCCAGACGACGCCCGTGAACCTCGGGCAGGTGAACCAGGGCGGCAACAAGTCGTTCACCTTCCGCGTCCGCAACGACGGCGGCACGACCCTCAACATCACCAATATCAGCCTGCCCCCGGGCTACTCGCTCACCAACAACGTCGGCAGCACCATCGCCGCCGGCGAGCAGGACACCTTCACCGTGGCGGTCAACACCGCCACCCCGGGCGTGAAGAGCGGCAACATCGTCATCAGCACCAACGACCCCGATGCCGACGAGGCCGCCTTCACCTTCCCGATCACCGCGACCGTCAACAGCGGCGGTGGCACCGGGATCGAGCCCGACGCCTTCGAGGGTGCGACCGGCGACGACACCCCCGCCTTCTCCCGGTTCCACTTCAACAACGACCGGTACCGGTTCCACAACATCCACAACACCACCGACGTGGACTGGATCCGGTTCTACGTGCCCCAGACGTCCTACGTCGCGATTCGAGCCGTGCACCAGTACGACGACCCCGGCGCCAACGACAACATCCGCCTGCGGCTGTACGGACCCAAGCCCGTCAACAACCCCGCCGGCATCGAGCTGACCCCGCCCGGCTGGAACGCCGCCGCGGTGCCGCAGCCCGATCGCCCGAACGACACCATCCTGGTCCGCGCCGGCGTGCGGGCGCTGACCCAGGGCTGGTACTGGCTGTCGGCTGACGGGATGGGCGGCACCGTGACGCAGTACGGCATCCGCGTCTATGTCCGCCCGCTGGCGGCGTCCGTTGCCGCCGAGGTCGAGGCGCACCAGGCGAACGCCGCCGGCGCCGCCGCCCTGGCCAGCTACAGCCAGGTCGCCACGGTTCAGTCGTCGACGCCCGACGACAACAGCGACGAGAGCGACGACACGCTGCTCGAGATCGAGCCGGTCCTGGGCTTCCTCGCCTGATCGCAGCGACCCGTGATGATTTTCGAGAAGGGCCGGATGCCTCGGGTGTCCGGCCCTTTTTGCTGCGCGCGGGCGGGTTTCCTGATCCGGCGGCTTGACCCCACATTGGAATGTTTCTAATCTACCGCCTCCTACCTGACCGAGCGGCCTGCCGCTCTCCCCCCTATAACCCGGTTCGCGAGGAGTGTCTCATGCTGACCGTCGGCGACCTGTTCCCCGAGTTCAAGTGCAAGGCCTGCGTCGGTAACGAGAAGGACGATCTCACCGAGATCGATTCCGGTACGGCCGAAGGCAAGTGGAAGCTCTTCCTCTTCTACCCCAAGGACTTCACCTTCGTCTGCCCGACCGAACTCGTGGAGTTCGGCAAGCGCGTCGGCGACTTTGCCGACCGGGACGTCGTGCTCTACGGCGCCAGCGCGGACAATGAGTTCAGCCACCTCGCCTGGCGTCGCAGCCACGACGACCTCCGCAGCCTGCCCTACCCGCTGCTGGCGGCGCAGAAGCTCGCCCGCGAGCTGGACATCCTCGACCGCGAGGAGCACGTCCCGCTTCGCGCGACCTTCCTCGTCGATCCGCAGGGCGTGATCCAGTGGGCGACGGTCAACAACCTGAGCGTCGGCCGCAGCGTCGACGAGGCGATCCGCGTGATCGACGCCGTGCAGAGCGACGAGCTCTGCCCCTGCAACTGGAAGCAGGGCGAGGAGTTCGTGCAGGTCTGACGGTTGCCTCACCACGCCGGGCCCTGAGGCTTTGCGAAGGGCCGGATCCCTGGACATCGCGCGGCATCACCCGCCCCTGGGAGAGCCTCGGGGCCGGCAAAAGGACCTTTGTCACCATGACGAGCACAGCAACAACCAGTCTCGAAGACCTCCGCCAGTCCCTGCCCGAGCCGGCGAAGGACCTGAAGCTGAACCTGCAGAGCGTGCTGCAGCCGGGCGCCCTGACCGCCGCGCAGGCGTACGGGTGCGCCCTGACGAGCGCCTACTTCCTGCGGCACGAGGCGCTGGCGGCGGCGGTGCTGCGGGCGGCGCAGGAAGCGGGCGTGGACGAGAAGACCATCGACGACGCCCAGGCCGCGGCGGCGATCATGGCCATGAATACCGTCTACTACCGCACCCGGCACCTCCTCAAGAAGGAGGTCTACACCCAGAAGCCCGCCCGCCTGCGGATGAACCGCATGGTCAACCCCGCGAGCAGCAAGCTCGACTTCGAGCTCTTCTCGATGAGCGCCGCGGCGATCGCCGGCTGCGAGGTCTGTATCCAGACCCACGAAGCCAGCCTGCTCAAGCACGGCGCCAGCGAGGACGCGGTTCTCGACAGCGTCCGCATCGCGGCCGTCGTGAGCGGCGTGGCGGCGGGGCTGGGTCTCTGACACCGCCTCGGGCAGTCCAACAAAAGAAAAGGCTCGCCCCTGTCGAGGGAGCGAGCCTTTTTCATTGGGTATCGCAGCAGCGACACGCGCCGCGTGTCGAGCGCCCGGGGCTACTCCAGCGCCGCGGTGCCGCCGATGATCTCGGTCAGCTCCGTGGTGATCGCGGCCTGGCGGGCGCGGTTGAAGCGGCGGGAGAGGTCCTTGCGCATCTTGCCCGCGGCATCGGTGGCGGCCTTCATCGCCACCATCCGCGCCAACTGCTCGCTCACCACCGCCTCGTTGAACGCGCCGAACAGCCGCGTCTTCACCGCCATCGGCACGAGCTCCGCGAGGAGGTCCTCGGCGCTGGGGGTGAACTCGTAGGGAGAAGGGGCCGAGGATTCGGAAGCACCTGGCCCCCTGGCCCCTTGCCCCTGGACCCCTTCCACGCCGGGCGGCTCCATCGGCAGCAGCGTCATCACCTCCGGCACCTGCTTCGAGATCGACAGGAACTGCATGTACACCACCCGGACCGCGTCGTAGCGGCCCTGGGCGAACTCGTCCATGTACCGCTGGGCGAGCGCTTCCGCGTCCGCGTACTTCGGCGTGTCGGTGAACTGGGTGTGGGCCTTGGACACCTGCCGCCCGGAGAAGCGGAAGAAGCCCATGCCCTTCTTCCCGACGACTTCGAGGTCGATCTCCTTGTCGGTGATGCTGCGGAAGTACCGGCTCGCCTCGCGGAGGATGTTGGCGTTGTACGCCCCGGCGAGGCCGCGGTTGCTGGTGACGACGAGGACGAGCTCCCGCCCGGTGGCACGGCTGGGCGGGGTGAGCAGCGGGTGGCTCGCTTCGTCCCCCACGCTCGCCGCCAGCTCGCCCATGACTTCCGCCAGCTTCCGGCGGTAAGCCTGCGCCTGCGTGGCCCGGCGCTGCAGCGCCTGATACCGCGCGGTGGCGATCATCTGCATCGTCTTCGTGATCCGCTGGATGTTGCCCACGGCACGCATCCGGCCCTTGATCTCGCGCGTCTTGGCCATAGGGCGGACATGATAGCGGCTTCCCGCGCGGCGAGCGGGCGGGCCTCGGAGCGGCCCGATCCCCTCCGCGTGATAAGGTGGGCCTACTTGACGGGGGCGGCGGGTGCGTCTGAAATGCCCTGCCGCCCCGATTCCGCCCCGCCCCACCGGAGTGAGACATGACCACCCCGTCGCCCGATCCCGAGCCGGCCACCCCTCGCCCGCGTTACCGGCGGGTGCTGCTGAAGCTCAGCGGGGAGGCCTTCTGCAAGCCGGGCGAGTTCGGGATCGACGGGGACGAGCTGCGGGTGATCGCCGGGGAGATCGCCGCCGCCGCCCAGCAGGGCGCCCAGCTCGCGGTGGTCGTCGGCGGGGGGAACATGATCCGCGGCGCGAGCTTCGCCTCCTCCGGGGACATCCAGCAGGCTTCCGCGGACTACATGGGCATGCTCTGCACCGCCGTCAACGGCATCGCGCTCAAGGAACGGCTCGAGAAGATCGGCCAGCCCGCGCGGGTGCTGTCGGCCCTGAACCTCTCCGCCGTCGCCGAGACCTTCATCCGCGGCCGGGCCATCCGGCACCTCGAGAAGGGCCGCGTGGTCATCTTCGCCGCCGGCACCGGCAACCCCTTCTTCACCACCGACACCGCCGCCGCCCTCCGCGCCGCGGAGATCGGCGCCGACGTCCTGCTCAAGGCGACGAAGGTCGACGGCGTCTACGACAAGGACCCCAAGAAGTACCCCGACGCCAAGCGGTACACGACGATCTCCTTCCACGACGCGATCGAGCAGCAGCTCAAGGTCATGGACCTGAGCGCCTTCTCCCTGTGCATGGAGCGGAAGATCCCGATCGTGGTGTTCAACATGAAGGCCCCCGGCCACATCGCGGAAGTCGTCCGCGGCGTGGAGCACGGGACGACCGTGGGAACTTAGATAGCGATTAGCCATTAGCGATCAGCGATCACCGTTATGGCTTTTCGCTCATCGCTCTTACCCGAGGAATGCAATGGATCTCGACGAAGCGCAACTGACCGCCGAAGAATCGATGGACAAGGCCG
>CAZKRE010000080.1:0-14317 GCA_964555075.1 uncultured Phycisphaeraceae bacterium | reverse complement strand
GACCGCCGCAAGGCCATGCTCGGTGACATCGCCGCCCTCACCGGCGGCGAGTTCCTCAGCGAGGACAAGGGCATCGCCCTCGAGTCGGTCGAGCTCGAACAGCTCGGCAAGGCCAAGCGGATCATGATCGACAAGGACAACACGACGATCATCGAGGGCGGCGGCAAGAAGAAGGACATCGAGGCCCGTTGCGACCAGATCCGTCGCCAGATCGAGACCACCACCAGCGATTACGACCGCGAGAAGCTCCAGGAGCGGCTCGCGAAGCTGACCGGCGGCGTCGCGATCGTGAACGTCGGCGGGTCGACCGAGACGGCGATGAAGGAGCGGAAGGACCGCGTCGACGACGCGCTCCACGCGACCAAGGCGGCCGCGCAGGAGGGCTACGTGCCCGGCGGCGGCGTGGCCTACCTCCGTGCCGCGGAGGCGGTCACCGCCGCGAAGAGCAAGGCCCGGGGCGACGAGAAGCTGGGCTTCGACATCGTCGCCGCCGCGCTCGAGCTGCCCCTCCGCCAGATCGTCGCGAACTCGGGCGAGGACGGGTACATCGTCGTCGACCAGGTCCGCGAGAAGAAGGGCAACTACGGCTACAACGCCGCAACCGGCGAATACGTCGACCTCGTGAAGGCGGGCATCATCGACCCGGCGCTCGTCTGCCGCACGGCGTTGCAGAACGCCGCGAGCGTTGCCGGCCTGATGCTCACGACGAACGTGCTCGTGACCGAGCTGAAGGACGACGCCGAGACCGTGGCCGGCGCGGTGGCCTGAGGCCGCAACCCTTGTGGTTCCCCCCGAAGCCCACGGACCGCCGTCCGTGGGCTTCTTTTCCGACCCGACCGGACAATGATGGCGACGACCCGCGACTACTACGAGATCCTCGGCCTCGAGAAGAACGCCAGCGCGGAGGACGTCAAGCGCGCGTACCGCAAGCTGGCGATGAAGTTCCACCCGGACCGCAACCCGGGTGACGCCGAGGCCGAGAAGAGCTTCAAGGAAGCCGCCGAGGCTTACGAGGTCCTCAGCGACGACGCCAAGCGGCAGCGCTACGACCAGTTCGGCCACGCCGGCCTCCGCGGCCAGGCCGGGCACGACTTCTCCCACATGGATGCCGGCGACATCTTCTCGATGTTCGAGGACATCTTCGGGGGCGGGCTCGGCGGGGGCCGGCGACGCGGCGCCGCAGGAGCGGGACGGCCCCAGCGCGGCTACTCGCTCGAGACCGAGGTCGAGATCACGCTCGAGGACGTCCACGCCGGCACCGAGCGGGACGTCGAGTTCACCCGGCAGGACAACTGCGAAACCTGCGGCGGCAACGGCCTGAAGAAAGACGCCCGCCCCGCGACCTGCTCCACCTGCGGCGGCAACGGCCAGGTGGCCCAGTCCGGCTTCGGCGGGATGTTCCGCATGGTGACCACCTGCCCCGCGTGCGGCGGCGGCGGCAAGGTCATCAAAGCCGAAGACCGCTGCGGCGACTGCCGCGGCACCGGCCGACAGCCCAAGCGGCGCGTCCTCCAGGTCAAGATCCCCGCGGGCATCCACGACGGGCAGGCCATCCGCATCCCCGGCGAGGGCGAACCCGGCGTCGGCGGAGGGCCGCGCGGCGACCTGCACGTCGTCGTCCGCGTCGCCGAGCACCAGATCTTCATCCGTGAAGACAACCACCTGGTCCTCAAGATGCCGATCAGCTTCACCCAGGCCGCGCTGGGCGCGAAGGTGAAGGTGCCTACCCTCGACGGGCAACACGAGCTGACCATCAAGCGCGGGGCGCAGCACGGCGAGATCATCCGCGTCAGCGGCAAGGGGCTGCCCAGCCTGCGGACCGGCGACCGGGGTGACCTGGCGGTCGTGCTGATCCTCGAGATCCCACAGAAGCTGACGCCGCGGCAGGAGGAACTGCTGCGCGAGTTTGCCGAGACCGAAGACCACGACGTGATGCCGGAGAGCCAGGGCTTCTGGGACCGGATCAAGTCGTACCTGAGCTAATCCCAGAACGCTTCCGGGAGCGGGAGAGCCGCCATGAGTGAAGAACATCAGGATCGACCGCAGGACGAAGAGCGCTACGAAGTGGACGATGAGTTCGCCGGGGCCGCCGACGTGGATGCCGGCGAGCCGGGAGAGGCCCCGGACTCGGCCGAGATCGAGCAACTGCGGCGTGAGCGGGACGAGCTGAGCCAGAAGGTGCTCCGTTACGCGGCGGACTACCAGAACCTCGCGCGGCGCGCGGAGCAGAACGTCGTGGCCGCACGGGAGCAGCAGGCGATCGATCTCGCGAAGCAGCTCGCCGTCGTGCTGGACCACTTCGACCACGCGCTCGCGGTCGACGCCGAAAAAGTCTCGGCCAAGGACCTGCTGCTGGGCGTGGAGATGGTGCAGAGCGAGCTGCTCAGCGTCCTCCGCCGGTTCGGGGTCGAGCGGATCGACGCGCAATCGGGAGACGAGTTCGACCCGTCGCGGCACGAAGCGATGCTGCGTCAGAAGACCGAGGGCGTCGAGTCCGGCCGCGTGGCGCAGCAGTTCCAGCCGGGCTACATGCTGCGGGAGAAGATCGTTCGCCCCGCCAAGGTTGTTGTTGCCGAGTAGGAGTTCCGCACAGCCAGCGGGCTCGGAGAAGTCACCATGCCCACCTACGAATACGTCTGCGAATCGTGTGAGCACGAGTTCGAAGAGTTCCAGTCGATGTCGGCCAAGCCGCTGAAGAAGTGCCCGTCGTGCGCAAAGCCGAAGCTGCGTCGGAAGATCGGCACGGGCGCGGCCATCATCTTCAAGGGCTCAGGGTTCTACGAAACCGACTACCGCAGCGAAGGCTACAAGAAAGCCGAGAAGGCGGAGAAGGAAAGCGCCTCCCCAAAGCCGGCGTCGGACAGCGGCAGCGGCAAGAGCGAGGCCGGCAAGAGCGACAGCAGCGCCCCGGCCTCCGGGTCGGACGCGCCCGCCAAGCCCGCCGCCGCGAAACCCGAACCGAAGCCGGCAGCCAAGGGCGAGTCGAAGCCAAAGTCCCCGGCGAAGTCGGGCACCTGAACGGCACGAGGACGAGTGAATCGATGAACGGGTCGCGATGCGCACGCCGCGACCGGTTCACCGCTGCGCCATCGGCGGCGGACGCGCGTCCCGCATCGGTGATGTGATGGTCGCGGCGCCCGCTGCCGGGGTCACCGCTGCCAGGTCTTCCCCGTGGCGAGGTCGTTGAAGGTCACCATCGGGTCGACCGACGCGACGGTGCCCGTCTCGTCGAAGTAGACCTCGTACTGCTCGTCGCCGGAGAAGGTGTACTTGAACTTGAAGCCCGAGCTGAGGCCCCCTGCGGCGACGTCGTTCTTGAGGTTCTCCCGGACGAAGTCCACCGGCTGCCCCTCGCCGTTCATCGACTCGGGGTTGATGGGGTAGAACCGCCGCGGGGCCTTGTAGTCCGCGACCTGTTCCCACGACATCCCGGGCTGGACCTTCTGCTTGAACTCCGCGGCCTGGGCCGCCGGGTCCATCCCGCTGAACCCGAACTGGATCGTCGCCCAGATCCCCACCCCCACCACCACGATCAGAATGAGCAGCCCCTTCATCGCGACCTCCCTTGGGACAGGCTTCACCAGCCCCGCCACATGGGCGGCCGGGGCGGCGAGTGACGAACCGATTGTCTCCGCGCGCGAGGACCCGTTCAAGAGTTTCCTTCAACCCACCCCCACCTTTTCTCGCCGCGGTCGAACCGGCGCGGCAGGTCGGCGATAAGCTGCGGCGATGATCCGCCTCGGTCGCAGGGTGGCGCCGTTCGCCCTCACGCTCATCGTCGCGCTCTCGCTCGCGGTGCCCGCGACCTACCTCGCGGCGCCCTACCTCCACCAGTGGCTGCGGCTGCGGCAACTCACCAGCGACGACCTCCGCAACCGCGAGGCGGCGCTGAATCTGGTCATCCGCCGCGCCGCGACCGATGGCGCCGTCGCCCGCGGCGCGATCGCCCGCCTGGCTGTCGACGACGACCGCAACTTCATCCAGATCGTCTCCGCGCTCGAGGCCGCGGGCGTGTGGGATCGGCGGCGCGTCCCCCCCGAAGCGTGGGTGCGGTGGCTGCGGCTCGTCGCCGAGCGGGACGACCCCGAGTCGCAGATCTTCGTCGCGCAGCGGCTGGGCGAACTCGACCCGGCGCAGCTGCCGCCCGGGTCGATGGAGCTGCTGGGGCGGATGTGGGACTCGGAGTCGGCGGAGGTGCGGTACAACGCGCTTGTCGCCGTCGCGCCGGTGGCGCAGGGGGCGCGGGGGGAGCACGCGCGGGATCGGGCGGCGTCGCTGATCCTCGATGCGACGGGTGACGCCGAGCCGCGCATCGCGCGCCACGCCTGGATCTTCGCGGGCCTGCTGCGGTTGAGCCCGCCCGAATATCCCGGGTGGCGCACCGCCCCGGCGGGGGTCGTCGAGGCGATGCTGTGGGCGCGGGTGCAGGCGAGCCCGGGCCGGCCGGAGCCGGTGATCGCGGCGCTGAATGACCCCGCCGCGCCCCCGGCCGTTCGCGCCGCGGCGGCGTACGCGCTGGCGTTCGCCGACACGCCCGCGGCCGCGGGGGCACTGCTCGCGGCGGCGTCACCCTGGACGCCCGAGGTCACGCTGGAGAACCAGCTCGTCATCTGGCGGGCGATCCTGTCGCTCCCGAAGCCCGACCTCACCCGGCGGCCGCTGACGCCCCTTGAGGAGGTCGTGAGCGGATGGACCGCCGACGAGACCGCCGACCCGCTGCTCGAGCCGATCGGCCTCGCCGCGGTGTGGAGACTCGGCATCGCGGGCGCCCGCCACGCCGCCACGGACGAGGCGGCGTATGACCAGTTGCTGAAGCTCGCCACCGTCGAGGGGCAGGAGCCGCCCTACATGTTCTGGCCGCTCGTCGGGTTCAAGTCGCCGCTGCTGCGGGCGCAGACGCTGGCGGTGGCCCGGCTCCCGCCCGCGTTGAAACTCGACGATCCGACAGAGCCGGTGAACGCGATCCTCCCCGTGCTCGGATCGGAGGACGCGGCCCTGCGCGACCTGGGCGTGTCGGTTGCGGCGAGGCGGTTCGACGTCGAACGGAACCGCCACCTCATCCGCACGCTGCTGACCGATTTCAACGAGTCGAGGCGGATGTCCGGCGCGATGCTCGCCGGGCTCACGGGGCTGCGCGTGGAGTCGCAGGTGAGGGGCGAGCGGGTGGACCTGCTGGAGCACCTCGCCGAGCGGGAGGACAACTGGAGCGTCCGTCAGGTGCTGCGGCTGGGGCTGTGGATGCAGGGCCGTCTCCCGGAGATGGAGACGCAGGCCGCGGCGTACCTGCTCCGCGGCGACGTGCCGCACACGACGATCCTGCTCGCGATGCTGCACCGTGGCCGTGTCGGCGAAGTGTGCGACTGGCTGTTCAACCCGCGCGGGGAGCCGCCGGTGGATCTCGTCGAACTGTTCGATCAGCGTCGGTGGTGGTACGTGCTCCGGCCGTACCTGCCGGAAGACGCCCCGCCGTTCTGGGTCTGGGCGGACCCGGGTCTCGAGGCATTTCAGGTGGACGTGCTGAGGGACTGGTCGCTGATTTCGCCGCGGGCGACGGTTGAGTAGCCGGTCCGATGAAGCAAGGGAGTGACAACCGCCTATCCTTCCGCATCTGAGTGCCAGGACTTGGGCTCGGGCGGCGTGACGTGAACGCCCGGAGACAGCACACGATGGAAAAGCCCGCCGACAACGCGCACCCGATCCACGACCTCCTTAAGAGCCGCTGGAGCCCCCGGGCCTTCGGCAGTCAGCCCGTCGCGGCGGAGCAACTGCGGCAGCTTTTCGAGGCGGCCCGATGGGCGGCATCGAGCTTCAACGAGCAGCCCTGGCGGTTCGTCGTCGCGACGCGGGAGGACTCGGCCGGGTTCGAGCGGGCGCTCGGGTGTCTCGTGGAGAAGAACCAGGTGTGGGCGAAGGGGGCGCCGGTGCTCGTGCTGACGTTCTTCAAGAAAACGTTCAGCCGCAACGGCACGCCCAACCGGGTCGCGATGCACGACCTGGGGCTCGCGATCGGCAACCTGACGGCGCAAGCGACGTCGCTTGGCCTGTGCCTGCACCAGATGGGCGGGATCTTGCCCACGAAGATCCGCGAAACGTATGCCGTCCCGGACGACTTTGAGCCCGCGACGGCCATCGCGATCGGGCACCCGGGCGATCCCTCGTCGCTTCCGGACGACCTACGCCAGAGCGAGCTCGCGCCGCGGACGCGCAACCCCCTCGCCACGACCGTCTTCGCGGACCGGTTCGGCGAGCCGTCCCCCCTGCTCGACGCGCCGTAGCCCCCACCGTGGCCCGCCTCATCAGGGCTGGGCCGCGTCCCCTTCGCGGAGCGTCGTCCGCAGCGCCTGCGCGAACCCGCTGATCACCGGGTTCTCGTCGCGCAGCCCCGCGGCGAGTTCGGTGTCGTTTGGTGAACGAACCTGCGCCGCAAGTTGCGTCACCCGCACGAGCGGCTCTCGGCTGCGGAGGGCGAGGTCGACGACGCGCCGAAGGCCCGCCGGCCGCTGCTCCGGCGCCGGCAGGAAACGCAGGACCCACGCCTGACCGACCGGGTCGAGCTGGGCGAACCGCTCGCCGATCGCGTCGCCGATGCGGTTGCGGAGCGACTCATCGAGCGTGGGCGACTCGAGCGCGTCGAGCAGCCGCGCCACCGCGGCGAGCCGCTTCATCGAATCGGCTCCCCCGAGCGACTCGAGCCACGCCCCCACGTTCTCCGCCGTCGCCGGCTCCGCGTAGTCCTGCGACGCCCGATTCGTATCCATCGCACCCACCGGACCGGGGCGGACGCCGCCCATCCCCGTCGGCCGCGGGTCGAGCACGGCGGTCGCTTGGAAGTCGATCGGCTCCGTCGGGTTCAGCGCCAGCAGCGACCCCAGCGCCGAGTGGTCCAGGCGGAACGGCACCCGCAGGCTGCCGCCCTCGGGGATCGTCAGCGTGCGGCCGATGTCGATCACCATCGGCGGCAGCGGCGTCATCGGCTGCCCGAGCTTCGACGGCGTGATCGACACAAGCATCCGGGTCGGCACGGTCGACTCCGGGCCCACCGAGACCGGCACGCCCGCGAGGTTCCGGAACGACGCCACGCCCTGGATGGGGGAAAGGTAGGACACGCGCGCGGGAGCGATCTCCAGCCGCATCGAGATCCACGGCGACCACGTCAGGTCGGTGTACCAGACCCGGCTCGGCCAGCGGAGGAGGTAGTCGCGCAGCCCTTGGCCATCGCGCGTCGGCTTGACCTCCCCCGCCGTCCGACGGATCTCCATCACCGCGAGCAGGCCCGCGATGCCCTCCGGCTGCCGCTGACGGATCGACTCGAGCATCGACACACGGGCCGCCCCGTCCTCCTCCATGACCGCCACGCCCAGCGCCGCGAGCGGGTCGCTCTCCGCGATCGGCTGCAACGCCGCCCTCGCCGCCGCGGCGTCCCCTCGATGGACCGCGACCCACCCGCGCACGAGCTGGCCGATCGCCTCCGGCGCCTCCGCCGGCACCCGGTCCACGGCGTGATCGAGGTCCTGCCCGAACACCGCCGACGCCACCGCCAGTTCCCTCTGGGCCACCTCGTCGTTCGCCTCGACCGCGGGCGCGAGTCGGTCCGCGAACCGCTTCCAGGCCGCCGCGGCCTCGTCCTGCCGCTGCTCGGCGCTGAAGATCGCCAGGCGGATGAGCTGCAGCTCCACGGGCAGCGCCGACTGGGCCGACGGGTCCGGCCGGGGCCCTTCGACCTGTCGGAGCAGTTCCAGCGCCTGATCCGCCTGCCCGTCCATCGCGATGCTCGTCACCCAGAGCCGCAGCACCTCCGGGTCGAGCTGGTCGGGAACGAGCCCCGCGGCCATGCTGAACTGCCTTGTGGCTTCGCTGTACACGCCTTGGTGGAGCAGAACCCGCGCGAGCGCCAGTCGGCCGGCGGGGTTGGCCGGCTCACCGCGGACCCAAGCGATCGCCGCCGCGCCGTGATGGAGCGGCGACTGGCTCTCCTGTTCGGCGAGCAGGAACAGCATCCGGGCCGCCTCACCGTTCGCCGAGTCGAGCCCGATCGCCTGCTTCAGCCGCTGGACGTACTTGTCGTGGTCCCCGAGTTCCTTCGCCGCCGATGCCGCCCGCGACGCCAGCCGCGACCGCAGCGGCGCCGACAGCGATCGACCCGCCTCGTTGTCGAGGAACCGCTCGAGCATCCCCAGCCGCTCGTCGAGCGTCTGAGCGCGGCCGATGCGGTCGAGGATCAGTTGGAGCTGAGCCCGGTCGTCCTTCGGCGCGAGGCGCAGGTATTCGCCCAGCGCCCGCCGCCGATCCTCGCTCCGGCCGCGAAGCTCCGCGAGTTCCATCTTCGTCCGCCACAGCTCCGCATCCGCCGGCGACAGCTCGAGGGCCAGGTCCAGCAGCGTGTCGGCCCGATGGAGCTGGTCCTCGCTCGGCATCCCCTGCCCCGCCAGCGCGTCGCGCATCAGCAGCGCGAGCTGGTCCGCGAGCATGTCGGCCGCCCGACGCTCGGCGGCAAACGGGGCCGCGAGCTGGGCCTGGGCCGGGACAGCGAGCATCGCACCCAGCGCAACGCACAGCGTGAAGAGTCGGATCAGTCGTGTCATGTTCGGTTGTCCCTCATCGTGCGGAAGGGACAGGATAACCCGATGTGCGGGCGGGGTCAGACGGGACCGGCTTCGACACGCAGGCCGCTGCCAAGCTCCTGAACCAACTGGGCCACCTCCCGGACGACCGCCTCGCGCCCGGCCTCCCGGTAGGCCGCGACCCGGCGCATCACTGCCGAGCCCACGATCGCCGCATCCGCCACCTCGACGACCTGGCGCACATGCTCCGCCGTCGAGATCCCGAACCCCACCGCGATCGGCAGTTCCGTCACCGCCCGCAGACGTCGCAGCCGGTCCGGCAGTTCGGGCGGCAGCGCACGCTGTTCACCCGTGATGCCGGCCCGCGAAACGACATAGACGAACCCGCTGCTCGCCTGCGCAATCCGCTCCGCCCGCGTGTCCGGCGAGGTCGGGGCGATGAGCATGCTCAGGATTAGCCCCGCCCCCACCACCGTCTCCCGCAGCGCGTCCGCCTCCTCGATCGGCACATCGGGAAAGATGAACCCGTCGAAACCGGCCGCCTTCGCGTCCGCGACGAATCGTGCGGCACCGAGCCGGTGAACGATCGAGTAGCTCACCATCGCGACAAGCCCGGCCTTCAGCCGCGGCCGCACGTCGGCGACCATGTTGAACACGTCCCCGACACGGACCCCCCGCTCCAGCGCGTAGTTCATCGACGCCTGGATGACTGGCCCATCCGCGATCGGGTCGGAAAACGGGATGCCCAACTCGAAGATCGACGCCCCGGCACCCTCCATCGCGATGAGGAGTTCGCCCGTCGTTCTGAGATCCGGATCGCCAGCGGTCAGAAACGGCATGACCGCGCGCCGGCCATCGCGGCGGAGGTCGGCGAAGATGCGGTCGATGCGGTTCATGGAGCGACCAAGATAGGGCCCGGACGCCCCACGAGCAACGGGGGGCACGGCCGACCGGGGGCGGCCGCACGCGCCCGAAACTCCATGTGTCCCGAACGCAAAGACCTGTCGCAAAGGGTTGTACATTGATCAATCACGGATATGATCCAAGGTGCGTCGGAGGCGGTGCACCCAGCTCCCGCCCCCCGACACCCCCGCCTTGTGGCCCCCCGCTTTCCCGACACGCCGCCTACGATTAGCGTTCGGAAGCGTACGGAAGACGAAGCGTTACAAGGGACAGGTGGACTATCGGGCGCATCCGCATGGCGTCGGTTGCCGCGGCTTTTTCGGATAAACCCAGATTCGAGATTCGATAAGGACTCTCCACATGGCTGAGGCGACCCGCACGAATCCCGCCGCGAAACCCGCAGTGCATGAAGAGCTCAAGGGCCGGCGCATCGGCCGGATCCTCAACAAGCTCGGCAAGGTGACCCGCGAGCAGGTCACCGAGGCGCTTCAGCTTCAGGAGAAGCGGCGGATGCCGCTCGGCCAGCTCCTGGTCGAGCTCGGCTACGTCACGCAGGACGACGTGAACCTCGCTCTCGCGGCCCAGGCGGGCATGGAGGTCGTCGACCTCGACGACGTCGACATCCCCGAGCAGGTCATTCAGGTGCTCCCCGCGGAGTTCGCCAACGCCTACAAGGTTATCCCGATCTCGTTCGAGCCGGGCAAGAACCTGATCACCATCGCGATGAAGAACGCGGACAACTTCCGCGCCCTCGACGACCTGCGGCTGCTGATGGGGTTCAACGCCAAGGCGGTCGTCGCCCCCACCGACCAGCTCGACAAGAAGCTCAAGGCCTTCTACGGCGACGACGAGGAGTCGATCGCCTCCCTCGTCGCCGAGCTGTCCGAGGACACCGAACTCGAGGAGATCGGCAACCGGGGCGAATCGATCGACCTCGACGCCCTGCTCGAGGCCGCGGAGGACAACAAAGTCAAGCGCCTGCTGAACCTCGTCCTCCTGCAGGCGATCAAGGACAAGGCGTCGGACATCCACTTCGAGCCGTTCTCGGATGAGTTCAAGATGCGGTACCGCATCGACGGCGTGCTTTACGAGATGATCCCCCCGCCGCGCCACCTGGCGATGCCGATCGTCTCCCGCATCAAGGTCATGTCGAACCTCGACATCGCCGAACGCCGTCTCCCGCAGGACGGCCGCATCGAGCTGATGGTCAACGGCCAGCCGGTCGACCTCCGCGTCGCCGTCCTGCCCACCATGTTCGGCGAGTCGGTCGTCATGCGCGTCCTCGACCGGACCAACACCACGCTCGACCTCGCCAAGCTGGGCCTCCGGCCGGACGACCTCGACGCCTTCCGCCAGCTCATCAAGAAGCCCAACGGCATCGTCGTCGTCACCGGGCCCACCGGCTCGGGCAAGACGACCACGCTCTACGCCGCCCTGGCCGAACTCAACGACCTGAAGACCAAGATCCTCACCGTCGAGGACCCCGTCGAGTACGACATCGACGGGCTCGTGCAGGTGCAGGTCAACACCGAGGTTGGCCTGACGTTCGCCGCCGCACTCCGCAGCTTCCTCCGTCAGGACCCGGACATCATCCTCGTCGGCGAGACCCGCGACCTGGAGACGGCGCAGATCGGCGTGCAGGCGTCGCTCACCGGCCACCTGGTGTTCTCGACGCTGCACACCAACGACGCCCCCTCCTCGATCGCCCGACTGCTGGACCTGGGCCTCGAGCCGTTCCTGCTCACCGCAACGATCGAGGGCATCGTGGCTCAGCGGCTGGTCCGCAAGGTCTGCCAGCGGTGCAAGCAGCCCTACACCCCCGCCGAGGAGGAGCTCATGCAGCTCCAGCTCCTGCCCGAGGACCTCGAGGGCCGGCAGCTCTACCGCGGCGCCGGCTGCGACTACTGCAACCAGTCGGGCTACAAGGGCCGCATGGCCCTCTATGAAATCATGGTGCTCGACGACGAGCTCCGCGAACTCATCATGCAGAGCGCCTCGACCCAGATCCTCCGAACCGAGGCCCGCAAGCGCGGCATGCGGACGCTCCGGCAGTCCGGCCTCATGGCGCTGTACGACGGCCTGACCACCATCGACGAGGTCGTCAAGGAGACGATGGTCGAAGAGTAAACCGCTGACGCCTTCGCGGCCCGGGTGTGGAACCCGCTCCGCCAGCCGCGACATCGACACCCGCCGCCCAACCCCGGACCCGCACCACCGCCAGACCGAAACCCGCCCACCCCGTAACGAGACCCGATCATGCCCAGCTTTCAGTACGAAGCACTCGACGAGGCCGGCAAGCCGCAAAAGGGCACCATCTCGGCCACCACCAGCGATGAGGCCATCGCCCGCATCCGCTCCCAGGGCTACTTCCCCACGAGCGTCCGCGAGCAGAAGGCCCGCAACAAGCAAAAGGGTGGCGGCGGGTCGTCCGCGTCCACCAAGCGCGCCAGTTCCGCCAAGAAGAAGAACTGGACCGAACTGTCGATCAACATCGGCGGCGTCGGGAACAAGCAGCTCACCACCTTCACCCGCCAGCTCTCGGTCCTCCAGGACGCGGGCCTGCCGATCCTCCGCTCGCTCTCCATCCTCGAGCAGCAGCAGAAGCCCGGGCTCCTCAAGGACATCCTCGGCGAGGTCCACGAGGACGTCTCCTCCGGCTCGTCGCTCTCCGACGCCATGGGCAAGCACCCCAAGGCCTTCAACCGGCTCTACGTCAAGATGATCGCCGCGGGCGAGGTCGGCGGCGTGCTCGACCTCATCCTCCAACGCCTCGCCGACTTCATGGAAAAGGCCGCCAAGCTCAAGCGCCGCATCATCGGCGCCATGATCTACCCGGCCGTCGTCATCCTCGTCGCCTTCGTCATCGTCATGGGCATCATGATCCTCATCGTGCCCAAGTTCATCGACATCTTCGAGGACTTCGACACCGAGCTCCCCGGCCTGACCGTGTTCCTCATCTGGTTCGCCAAGTGGCTCGCCGGGCCGCTCATCGGCAAGAACGGCAACCCCGGCCAGATGATCCCCGGCCTCGTCTGGGTCTGCCTGTCGCCGTTCTTCATCTACTTCGCCCTCAAACTCATCCGCAAGAGCAACGGCGGCAAGGCCGCCACCGACTGGATCATGCTCCGCCTCCCCGTGGCCGGCAACCTCGTCCGCAAGGCCACCATCGCCAAGTTCACCCGCACCCTCGGCACCCTCGTCAACGCCGGCGTGCCCATCCTCGACGCGATCACCATCACCAGCGAGACCACCGGCAACTACATCTTCGCCAAGGCCCTCATGGGCGTGCACGACTCCGTCCGCCAGGGCGAGTCCTTCGCCGAACCCCTCCGACAGGCCAAGGTCTGCGACCCGATCGTCGTCAACATGATCGACGTCGGCGAGGAGACCGGCGACCTCGACAAGATGCTCTCCAAGATCGCGGACAACTACGACGAGGAAGTCGACGTCGCCGTCGCCAGCCTCGTGTCGCTCCTCGAGCCGATCATGGTCGTGCTTCTGGGCGGCATCGTCGGCTTCATCGTCATCGCGCTCTTCCTCCCGCTGATCAAGCTCATGCAGAGCGTGATGTAACCCAAGCCCCCCCTCAGTCGGCCGGCCCCTCGCGGGTCGGCCGGCTTTTCCCGCCCCCTCGCGGCCAGGCCGCGATGACCCCGCCCGGAGGCAACCCGCGTGACCCAGACACGAACCCCCCAGCCGTCAGGAAGCTCCCGCCACCCGAGAACCCCCCGCGGCTTCTCGCTCATCGAGCTGCTGGTGGTCATCTCGGTTATTGGACTGCTGGCGGGCATCGGCTTCGTCGCCGCCCGCGCCATGATGGCCCAGGCAAAGATCGAGCAGGCCAACGCCGTCGTCTCCGCCCTCGCCGGCGTCCCCACCGAGATCCTCGCGTCGACCGATCAGCCCCTGCGGTACATGGACTACACCGGCCGAAACGCGAGGGCTTACCCAAATGATCCCGTGGACCCGACGGTTCGTGACGCTTGGGATTCGATCAACTTCCTGATCGAGCGCGGCGACAAGAATCCCACCGCCAAGGCGATGCTCCAGAGCGTCAACCGCGAGTTCTTCAAGTACGGCAGTGATCCGGAGGACGTCTCGGAACACTACATCGTCGACCCCTGGGGCCAGCCCCTCCGCTTCTCCGCCTTCAGCAACAACGGCACCCCCGGCGACCCTTCCGACGACTTCTACGGCGCGACGAACAGCAACAACGGCACGGGCGACTACCGGGGCGACTACGGCATGCCCAAGCGCCGCACCCCCTACGTCGCCTCCGCCGGGCCGGATGGCTTGTGGGGCGAGTTCGACGGCGACGGCCTTATCCCCGACGCCGATGCGGCGGACAACATCTACTCCTTCGAGCTCCAATGATGCGCGAACCCCTCCGACATCCCGGGCCCGATCGGCGAACCCGCCGCAGCCCTCACGCGGCGGCGTTCACCCTCGTCGAGATGCTCGTCGCCATCGGCATCATCCTCATCATGGTCGGGATCTCCCTGCCCATCATGAGCACGATGCAGAACTGGTCCACCGTCGACACCGGCGTCAACACCGTCAGCGTCGCCGTCCAGGCCAGCCGCGCCTACGTCGACCGCGAGAAGACCGGCAACAGCGACCCCTTCGTCAACCCCGTCGAAGACAAGCCCGCGCCCCCGTTCGAGGGCATCGCCATCGTCTTCTCCCCCAGCGGCGAGATCCGCCTCACCCGCTTCAACCCCGGCGCCGCCACGAACGCCGCCGGAACCAACCTGCTCGTCAACCGGACCCCGAAGCTCGCCGGCTTCGAGGACATCCCCAACCGCGATTACATCGAGATCCCGTCCAGCGTCGAGATCTACGGCATCCGCCGC
>CAZKRE010000079.1:2464-14475 GCA_964555075.1 uncultured Phycisphaeraceae bacterium | reverse complement strand
CGCCGCTGATCGTCGACACCCGCGGCGCGATGCGGAAGGCGGGCGCGACGGGGAGGGTGGTGTCGGCGTAGGGGCGAGGGGGAGAAGCGATTAGCGATAAGCGAATAGGGATGGGGCTGTCGCAATCCCCCCCTTATTGCTTATGGTTAGTCGCTAATCGCTAATCGCTAATCGCTGGTCGCTAGTCGCTATTCGCTTATCGCTATTCGCTCTTCGCTAATCGCTTCTCCCCCGCCCCCTCACTTCCCATACTTCGCGACGTACTCGTCGTGGATCCAGGCGTAGGTCTTTTCGAGGCCGTCGCGGAGCTTGATGGAGGGGGCCCAGCCGAGTTCCTGCTGGATGAGGGTGTTGTCGCTGTTGCGGCCGTTGACGCCCTTGGGGGCGTCGAGCTGGTAGTGGCGCTGGAGCTTGATGCCGGCGATGGCCTCGACGATGTCGACGAGCCCGTTGATGGTGACCAGCTCGTCCGAGCCGAGGTTCAGCGGCTCGAGGACGTCGCTGTGGGTGATGCGGTCGATGCCTTCGAGGCAGTCGTCGATGTACATGAACGAGCGTGTCTGGTGGCCGTCGCCCCAGATGTCGATCTCGTGCTTGCCGCTGAGCTTCGCCTCGATGACCTTGCGGCAGATGGCGGCGGGGGCCTTCTCGCGGCCGCCTTCCCAGGTGCCGTCGGGGCCGTAGACGTTGTGGAACCGCGCGACGCGGGTGACGAGGCCGTAGTCCTCGCGGAAGTGACGGCACATGCGTTCGCTGAAGAGCTTCTCCCAGCCGTAGCCGTCCTCGGGCATCGCGGGGTAGGCGTCGGCCTCCTTGAGCGGCGTGACCTTGGGGTCGCGCTGCTTCTCGGCGTTGTAGACGCAGGCGGAGGAGGAGTAGAAGAACCGCTCGACGGTGCCCGCGTCCTTCGCGGCCATGAGCATATGGGTGGAGATCAGCACGCTGAGCATGCACTCGGCCTTGTGGGTCTCGATGAAGCCCATGCCGCCCATGTCGGCGGCGAGGTTGTACACCACGCTCACGCCCTCGCAGGCGCGGTAGCAGGCGTCCTTCTCGTTGAGGTCGGCGACGACGTTCCGGGCGTCGGGGAAGACCTGGTACCACTCGTCGAGGGGCTTCTTGTCGACGCCGCGGACGGCGAAGCCGCGGGCGAGGAGCTGGCCGACGAGGTGGCCGCCGATGAATCCACCGGCGCCGGTGACGAGCAGAAGCTTGGGCATGGGTCGAGGCTCGCGGTAAGGGTGCGTTGGCCTTCTATCGGATCGCGGCACGGGGTGGGGTCAGTCGTGGAGCCGTTCTTCGATCGATGTTTCCCCGGCCGGATCGATACAACCGGCACGGGCGGCCGCGGGCGGAGCCGGACTCAGGATCGTGCGGTCAGGCTTCTACTTGCGGCACGATCAAGGTCGCGCCGAAGGCGGTGTACTGCTCCCGCATCCGGTCGAGTCGGGCGGGGTCGCCGTCGTGGGTGCCGATGATTGCGCCTCCGGACCCGGCGAACTTGGCGGCGCAGCCGTGGTCCCGGGCGATCTGGATGAGCTTGTGGTTGCCCTCGCTGATGGGGATGAGCTTCCGCCGCAGGTCGAAGTTGGCGTCCATGAGCGGGCCGATCTCGGCGCCGCGGCCGGCGACGATGAGGTCGCGGGCCTGCTGGGCGAGGTCGGCCCAGGTCCTCATCGCGGCGTGGACCTCGGCGTTGCCGTCGTTCCAGCGGGTCCGCAGGTCGTTGTGGGTGACCTCGGTCCCTTCGGAGAGGTTGTCGTGGTACGCGACGAAGAGCGGGGGGAGCCGGGTGGGGTCGAGTTCTTCGTAGTCGCCGTGTCCCTGCCGCTGCATCTTCTCCTTGTTGAAGTCCATGAAGACGCAGTTTTCGTAGGTCTGGATGACCCGGTCCTGGAGCCCCGCGCCGATCTTGAGCTCGTCGAGCTCGACGCTCAGGACGACGTTCGGGAGCAGGGGCTTGGGGATGCGGACCTCGTAGAACTGCATGAGGGCCCGCATGGTGGCGGTGACGATGGCGCTGGAGCCCGCGAGGCCGACGCGGATGGGGACGTCGGTGGTGTACTCGATGGTGCAGTTGCGTCGGGGGATCTCGATGCCGTTCTCGTGGCAGTAGTCGTAGAAGCGTTTGCAGGCGGCCTTGATGAGCCGGACCCCGCCGTAGTAGCCGTAGAGCCGGACGTCCTCGATGAGCCCCTCGAAGGAGTCGAACTCGAGGACGCCGGGGTGGCGGGGCTTGATGGTCATCCGCGGCGACTCCCAGCAGGTCACCCTGGCGGAGAACTGGCGGACGGAGATCGCGATGGTCTTGCCGAAGTAGCCGTCGGAGGGGTTGCCGATGAGGCCGGCACGGGCGAAGGCCTGGGTTCGGATGATCATGGTCGCTCGCAGGGGGTAACTAGGGGACCGGGAGCGGGGAGTTTATCGGCAGGGCGGGGGCGGGGGATGAGCCCGACGGGCTCGGGCGGGGCGGGTGGGGCGGACCGGTGCGGCGGCGGGGCCGGGATCGGGCGCTGTGGGTCGAACGCGGGGCGGGCGGCGGTTTGATTGGAACCCGGGGGTGCGGTACCCTGACGGGTTCCGATATCGTTCCTCCCGCACCGCCGAGGCCCGTTGAGCCATGACTGATACCGCCACCCTCGATCGCGAGGAGCTTCGCGATTCCGCCACCGCCCGCAAGTACCTGGAGCAGGGCCAGAAGGCCGAGCAGTCGGGCGAGGCCCTCGCCGCCATCGAGGCGTACGAGGCCGCCTATGCCGCCGACCCGGACGACGCCGAGGTGTGCTTCCGGCTGGCGTACCTGCTGGATCTGAAGGGGGAAGAGGACGAGGCGCTGCACCTGTACGAGGAGTGCGCCCGGGCGCCGCAGCCGCCGCTGAACGCGCTGATCAACCTCGCGGTGATGTACGAGGACCGGGGCAAGCTGGCGCAGGCGGAGCGTTGCATCCGGCAGGTGCTGGCGACCGAGCCGAACCACCCGCGTGCCCGGCTGTACATCAAGGACATCCTCGCCAGTAAGGCGATGGTGATCGACGACGAGCAGGAGAAGCGGACGGAGCAGCGTAACGCGTTGCTCGACACGCCGGTGACCGACTTCGAGCTTTCGGTCCGCACCCGCAACGCGCTGCGGAAGATGAACATCCGCACGCTGGGCGATCTGCTGCGGGTGACCGAGTCGGAGCTGCGCAGCTTCCGGAACTTCGGCGACGCGAGCCTGGAAGAGATCAAGGCGATGCTGGCGCAGAAGGGGCTGCGGCTGGGTCAGGCCACCGAGGCGCAGCAGGCGGCCGTGAAGCAACAGGTGTACCAGCAGATGGCGTCGACGGAGGACGCCGAGAAGATGAACCGCAGCGTGAACGAGCTGAACCTTTCGGTCCGTGCCCGCAAGGCGCTGGCGCTCTTGAACGTGACGAGCGTGGGCGACCTGGTCATGAAGACCGAGGCGGAGCTCATGGGCGTGAAGAACTTCGGCATGACGTCGCTGCTGGAGATCAAGCAGAAGCTGTCCGAGATGGGCATGGGCCTGCGGACGCTCGAGGGCGGAGCCTGAGCCCGCGGCACGGCCGAACGAGATTGAACGCGACGGGCCGTCCTCATCGGGCGGCCCGTTTTGCGTTCGGCGAACGCCGGTGCTGGAGCCGTCGTTAGGATAGGGCCGATAACCGGAGGGGCACCCCGTGTCGCGGCTTGCGCCGCGGCGCAGCCGATCCTTGTTCATCATGCGTCGCGCACTCCGCCGAGCCCTCCCGAGCATGTTCCACCGCCGGCTGCTGCTGCTGGCGATCTGTGGCGTGGGGGTGCTGCTGGTGCTGGGGATGCAGGCGGCGCGGCTGACGCTGGGGCCGGAACACGACGAGCGGCGGCGGGAGGCCGAGGCCGCCCTGCGGCAGCAGGACCTGATCCCCACCATCCGCGGGCGCATCCTCGACCGGCACGGCCGCGTCCTCGCCGTGGACGACCCCGGCTGGGAGGTCGCGGTCAAGTACCCGGTGATCACCGGGGAATGGCAGTACGAGATGGCGGTCCGCGCCGCCCGGCAGCTCCATCGGCGGGACTGGTCGGAACTCAGCCCGCTCGAGCGGGACGCGGCGATCACCGAAGCCGAACGCCCCTTCGCCGACCAGACGGAGATGCTCTGGCAGACGCTGGCGACCATGGAGGGGGTGGAGCGGCAGGAGATCGACCGCCGACGGGACGTGGTCAAGCAGCGGATCCAGGCGACCGCCAGTCACCTGTGGGAGCAGTGGCGGCAGAAGCGTTCGCTGCAGCTCCGGGAGGAGGTGCCGCTGGCTGACGTGATCACCCCGATCCGCGAGCAGACGGAGGCCCACACGATCGTTCACGACGTGGACGACGATCAACGGGTGCAGGTGCAGGCGTTCGTTTCCGAGGCACTGAGCTACGCCAACGAGCGGGAGACGGCATCGGGGATGCGCGTCAACCCGATGGCGGTCTGGTCGCAGGTGGAGCTGAGGCGGCCCAAGCGGCGGTCGTATCCGCTGGAGTCGGTGACGCTGACGATCGACCGGGCGAACATGCCCACGCCGCTGCGGCACGAGACGCCGCTCGAGGTGGCGGTGGACGGGGTTGCCACGCACATCCTGGGGACGATGCGGGACGTGTGGCAGGAAGACGTCGCGGCCCGGCCGTTCGTGCGGCGAGCGTCGGACGACGCGCCGCCCGGGGCCTCGGTCTTCCCGGACCTGGGCGGTTACCGGCCGGGCGACCGGACGGGCTCGTGGGGCATCGAGCGGGCGCTCGAGGGCACACGGGCGAAGCCGGGGCTGCGGGGGACGCTGGGCGTGGTGGTCCGCCACCTCGACACGGGCTACGAGGACCGGCTCGAGCCGCAGCCGGGGAAGGACGTGCGGCTGACGATCGATGTGCAGTTGCAGGCGCGGGTGCAGGCGCTGCTGACGCCCGACCCGTCGCCCGACTGGCCGGGGCTGATGACGCGGCAGCCGTGGCACGGCCCGACGCCGGACGCGGAGGAGAACGCCGCGGCCGCGGCCCGGTACGAGCGGTCGCTGGGCACGCCGCTCAACGGGGCGGCGGTGGTGATGGAGGTCGCGACCGGCGAGGTGTTGGCGGCGGTGAGCATGCCCGCGATGACCCGGCACATGGTCGAGCGCGAGCCGGCGAAGGCGTTCGCCGACATCGAGAACCTGCCCTGGCTCAACCGCGTCGTGGCCCGGCCCTACATGCCGGGGTCGACGATCAAGCCGATCATCCTGGCCGCCGCGGTGACGGCGGGGCGGCACGACGTCTCCCACCCCATCGAGTGCGCCGGGCCGTTCGACCCGGCCCACCCGAACGTGATGCGGTGCTGGATCTACAAGCGGGCGGGCGTCGGGCACGGCTACCTCGACGCCCCCGACGCGATCATGCGGAGCTGCAACGTCTACTTCTTCAGCCTCGGCCAGTCGATGGGGCTCAAGCGGACGATCGACTGGTACGGCAGGTTCGGCCTGGGGGCCCCGACGGGGGTCGGGCTGGGCACGGCGCACGACAAGTCCGGCGACGAGGTGAGCGGGCAGGTCGGCAACCCGACGCAGGCGTACCCGGCGGACGCGGTGTTCATGGGGATCGGGCAGGGCCCGGTGACGTGGACGCCGATCCAGGCCGCCAACGCCTACGGGATCCTCGCGCGGGGTGGCGAGGTGCTGCCACCGACGCTGGTGATGGATGAGCACCGCACGACGCCGCGGCAGCGTGACGACCTGCGGCTCAACCGCGAATCGGTCCGCCAGGCGATCGAGGGCCTGCGGATGTCGGCGAACGATCGGCAGGGCACGACGCACCACCTGTCGCTGCTGCAGCGGGAGCCGATCTTCAACGTTGATGGCGTGACGGTGATGGCGAAGTCCGGCACCGCGGACCCGGGCAAGCGGTGGATCGACTACGACGGCGATGGCCGGATCGGTGAGGGGGAGGTCGACCCGTCGCCGGGCGACCACGCGTGGTGCGCCGCGCTGGTCCAGCCGGAAGGCAAGGCGGAGCCGACGCACGTGATCGTGGTGGTGGTCGAGTACGCGGGCAGCGGCGGACAGGTGGGCGGCCCGATCGCGAACCAGATCATCTGGGCGATGAAGCAGGAGGGGTACCTGTGAAGAGACACGGCGTCGCTCGTCCGCCATCGATCGCAGCCGCCGCGTTGCGAAGCGGGCTCGCGGAGGGGGCCGCGCGCCTCATGTGGAGAGGGGTGAAGGCATGAACGCGCTGCTCGACCGTCTTCTGGAGGTGCTGCGACCCAACCCGGGGTGGTATGGCGTGGGGGCGGCGATCGCGCTGACGCTGGTGGGGTGCATGGCGATCGGCACGGTGGACGAGGGGTACGCGGCGTTGCAGATGGAGCGGTGGCTCCCGGTGGGGCTGGTCGCGCTGGTGCTGTGCCTGTTGCCGCACCCGCGTTCGCTGGGCGTGGCGGCGTATCCGCTGCTCATCCTCGCGATGCTGCTCCTGATCTTCCTGATCCTCCCGTTCACGCCCTCGTCGATCGTGCCACGGATCAACGGTCAGAAGTCGTGGCTGCGGCTGTTCGGGTTCAGCTTCCAGCCGTCGGAAATCGCCAAGATCGCGTTCGTGCTGTCGCTCGCGTGGTACCTGCGGTATCGGGACAGCTACCGCACATTGTGGGGGCTGCTCGTCCCGTTCCTGATCATGTTCGTCCCCGTCGGGCTGATCCTGAAGGAACCGGACCTGGGGCAGGCGCTGCTGTTCCCGCCGACGCTGTTCGCGATGCTGGTGGCGGCGGGGGCGAAGCTGCGGCACCTGGGGGCGCTGATCGGGATCGGGGCGCTGGTGCTGGGGGTGACGGTTTCCGTGGCGCTGTGGGCGCCGCCGGAGATGCAGTTCCTCAAGCAGCACCAGCAGATGCGGATCAAGTCGATGGTGAGCCTCGCGCAGGGCGACGACCGGTACGTCGCGGGCGCGGCGTACCAGCAGAACAAGGCGATGACGCTCATCGCCTCGGGCGGCTGGACCGGGTACCGGGACAAGTCGCGTGACGTGGTGACGTTCAACAAGCTGCCGTTCGACGAGAACGACATGATCTTCGCGGTGCTCGCGAACCGGTGGGGGTTCCTGGGCGCGGTGTCGCTGCTGGGGCTCTACCTCGTGCTGTTCTGGTCGTTCCTGCTCACGGCCGCGCGGTCGAAAGACCCGTTCGCGCGGCTGTCTTGCGTCGGCTTCGCGGGCATCCTCATCACGCAGGTGACGATCAACGTGGGGATGAACATCGGGCTGCTGCCCATCACGGGGATCACGCTGCCGTTCATCTCGTACGGCGGGTCGAGCCTGCTGGCGATGTTCATCATGGTGGGCCTGCTGCTGAACTTCGCGTCCCGCCGCCCGGCGATGCTCGCCCGGCCGAGCTTCGAGTTCGACAACGCCGACGCGGTCTTCCAGTAGATTGGTTCACTGCCCGGTCCCTGGCGCCGTGATCGAGCGTGCCTCGATCCCGGTCTGTAGCGAAGATCGCCCACTCTCTCATGCACGAACCCTCCGCCATCCTCCGTGCCATGGACATCGAACTCAGCGATGCCCAGATCGATCAGTTGAGCCGCTATCTCGATCTGCTGCTCGAGGCGAACGAGCGGGTGAACCTCACCGCCGTCCGCGACCGGGAGACGGCGTGGCACCGGTTGATCCTCGACAGCCTCACGCTCGTGCCGGGGCTGTCGGACCTGCCGGCGGGGGGGACGGTGATCGACGTCGGGACCGGCGGCGGGTTGCCGGGCATCCCGCTGGCGATCGCCCGGCCGGACCTCAAGTTCACGCTGCTCGACGCGACGGGGAAGAAGGTGAAGCTCGTGCAGGGGTTCGTCGAGTCGCTGGGGCTGCCGAACGTGGTCGCGATCCAGCAGCGGGCCGAGACGCTCGGCCACGACAAGGCTCACCGGCAACGGTACGGCTGCGCCGTGTCGCGAGCGGTGGGATCGGTGAGCGAGGTGCTGGAGTACCTGCTGCCGCTGGTGTCGGTCGGCGGGCGGGCGATGATCATCAAGGGGCGGAAGGCGGAGCAGGAGACCGCCGCGGCGGGGGACGCGCTGCAGACGCTGGGCGCGGGGGACGTGGCGCTGATCGAGGGGTACCCGCCCGATCTGGAAGGGGTCGAGAGCGAGCTGGTGATCGTGAGCGTGATGAAGGATCATCCGACGCCGCGGATGTACCCGCGGCCCGTCGGCGCGCCGCGGTCGATGCCGCTTTGAAGCTGCTCGCGGCTTCGCGCAGCCGTCCGATGTCGTTGCGTCTGCGAGCCGTCCGATCGTCGCCGCGTCCCGCGAAGCCGCAAGCGGCTCGGGGGGCACGCGCCTAGGATCCAGCTATGAAGTTCTCCTACGGCGAGTTCGACGGCCAGCCCTTCCCGACGCCCGATTCACTGTTCCCCCAGCCGAAGGTCATGAAGCTGATCCTTCAGTACGGGGACAAAGCGCTCGACGCGTTCGAACAGATGAGCGACGACGAGCAACTCGGCCAGCTCGTGCAGGAGATGATCGACGCGGGACTGCTCGAAGAGACGAAGGACGAGAACGGCAACCGGAAGCTGCGGTTGACGCCGAAGATGCTCAAGGGCCTGCAACACAAGGCGCTCGAGGAGATCTTCAGCGGGCTGCAGCAGGGGCACAAGCAGGGACACGGCACCGAGGCGCCGGGGCGCACGACCGAGCGGACGGAGGGGAACAAGCCGTACGAGTTCGGCGATCCGATCAGCGAGCTGGACCTCGGCGCGACGATGCGCAACGCGATCAAGCGGCAGGCGGGGGAGCTGGACCCGTCGCGCGGTGACGGGCTCAAACCGGTGTTGCCGATGAAGCTCGGCATGGACGACTTCGAGCTGCACCAGACCGAAGGCAGCGCAGACGTCGCCACCGTGATGCTCATCGATCTCTCCGGGTCGATGATGCGGTACGGCCGGTTCTACCAGGCGAAGCGCGTCGCGCTGGGCATGCAGGCGCTGATCAACGCCCGCTTCCCGCAGGACACGATCGATTACGTCGGGTTTTATTCGCTGGCGGAGCCGCTGCGCGAGCGGGACGTGCCGCTGGTGATGCCCAAGCCGGTGTCGATCTACGACTACCGGGTGCGGATCCGCGTGCCTCTCGCGCAGGCGCACGCGCAAAAGGAACGGCTGCCGCTGCACTTCACGAACCTGCACATGGGGCTGCGGACGGCGCGGCAGATCCTCTCGCGGCGCGGCGCCGCGAACAAGCAGATCTTCGTCGTCACCGACGGCCAGCCGACCGCGCACATCGAGCCGGGGCCGACGGGTGAAGACATGCTGTACCTCCTCTACCCGCCCGACGAGCGGACCGCCGACGTCACGCTGCAGGAGGCGCTGCGCTGCCAGCAACAGGGCATCCGCATCGCGACGTTTGCGCTGATCGAGGACTACTACGGCATGGACTGGGTCGGCTTCGTCGACCGCCTCACCCGCCTCACGCGCGGCGTGGCGTACTACTGCACGAGCGAGGACCTTTCGTCCACCGTGATCGAGAGCTACCTGAGCGGGAAGAAGAAAAAGAGCTTCATTCACTGAGAAAAGTTAGCCGCGGGGCTTGCCCCGCGCGCGGCGCCCGCGATCGTTGATCGCACGTTGCGGAGCAAGCCCCGCCGCTAACGTTCCGCTAAACCACCGCGGCGGGGTGGCGGTAGATCCAGCCCTCCAGCGCCGTCGTGGCGTCCTCGATGCCGCCGCGCTGGTGCTGTTGCAGGTCGGCCCGGACGAGGTAGGCGGTCACGCACGCGAGCACCGCGTCGCGGGCGTCCTCGAGCGCCGCGGCGGCGGCCTCGATCGACGGGTGGTCGAAGCTGGCATACTGCCGCAGCCCCGCGCACCGCGCCGCGACCTCACCCGCGCGCTTCGGCTTCCGCCCGCCCTTGATGCCGATGTCCTTCGCGGTGCCCGAGGGGTAGACCTCGATCAGCGTCGTCGCCGCGTCGTCCCGACGCGCCTGCGGGGCCACTGCAACGCCGTGGTCTCGCGTGAGCTCGAACAGGAAGCGCGCCCCGCACACCGTCTGCGCCGCCGTGCGCAGGTCCAGCGGCGGCAGGGCGCCCGCCGCCTCGTCGCACTTGCGGCGCAGCTTCCGCGTCGCCTCGAGCGTCTCCGTCACCGCCGCGAGGTCCCGCTCCGCGAGCCACCGCACCGACTCGTCCCACGTCCGCGCCCCCGCGATGACCGTCGCCGCCTGGGGCAGCGCGAACGGGAAGTCGCAGCCCCACAGCACCCGCGCGCCCGCATCCGCCCCGCACTCGGTCCGCCAGCCGCTGACGAGGTACTCGCTCGCGTCCGCGCGGAACGGGAGCGGCCGCAGCGAGAGGACGTGCAGCTTCCCGTCCCGCTCCTCGCCGAACGCGGCCCAGAGGTTGTCGAGCGGCTCGCGTGCGCCGCTGAAATCCAGCCCGCCGAAGTACCTGAACATCGTCATCGTCCCTCGCGCTAATGCCCGGAGCCCGGCGGATGAGGGCGCCCGATCAGACCGATGCATCCTTCGCCGCGTCCACGGGCTTTATACACTGCGCCCATGCCTGACGACTTGCGAATCGAGACCTTCCCCCTCGGCGACTGGATGACCAACTGCTACGTTGCCGTCGACCCCGCTCCGGGGGGCGAGGGCGGCGGCGGGGGCGGCCGGTGCTGGGTGGTTGATGCGGGTTTCGAGCCGGAGGCGATGCTCGCCTACGTCGCCGAGCACAACCTCCGCGTCGAGAAGATCGTGCTCACGCACGCCCACCTGGACCACATCGGCGGTCTGTGGGACGTCCACCGCGCCCACCCGGATGCGCCCATCCTCATCCATGAGGCCGAGCGCGACTTCCTCACCGACACCACGCTCAACCTCTCCGCCTTCGCGGGCATCCCCGTCGTCGCGCCCGAGGCCCACGCGACCGTCGCGCACGGCGACCGCCTCACGCTCGGCCGCCACGACTTCGAGGTCCGCCATACCCCCGGGCACAGCCCCGGCGGGATCACGCTCTACAACGCCCGGCACCGCGTGGCGCTCGTGGGCGATGCGCTCTTCGAGGGGTCGATCGGCCGGCACGACTTCCCCACGTCCGACGGCCCGCTGCTGCTGCGGAGCATCCGCGAGCAACTTCTGACGCTCCCGGACGACGTGCGGGTCTACCCCGGCCACGGCTCGAGCAGCACCATCGGCGCCGAGCGGCGGTCGAACCCTTACCTCCGCGACTGACCCGACGAGGCCTCCGCGTCCACGGTAGACTCTGCCCATGCGAGTCGCGCTCTTCGTGACCTGTCTGGCCGACACGTTCTACCCGCGCAACGCGATCGCGGTCGTGAAGGTGCTCGAGAAGCTCGGCTGCACCGTCGACTTCCCCGAGGCCCAGACCTGCTGCGGTCAGCCCATGTGGAACAACGGCTTCCACGACGAAACGCGGAAGCTGGCGCGGAAGATGATCGAGGTCTTCGAGTCGGCGGACGTCATCGTCACGCCCTCGGGCTCGTGTGCGGCGATGGTGCGGGAGAACTACCTCGAAGCCTTCGAGAACATCCACGACCACGATGCGCTCGCGAAGGCGAAGGCGCTCGCGGCGAAGACGTACGAGTTCGTCGAGTTCCTCGTCAACGTGCTGAAGGTGGACCTCGCGTCGCTCGGCGTGAAGTGGGACGGCAAGGCCACCTACCACTACTCCTGCCACCTCCGCGGGATCGGCATGACCGACGAGGCGGTGCGGGTGATGAAGCAGATCGACGGGCTCGAGTACGTCCCGCTGCCCAAGAGCGACCAGTGCTGCGGCTTCGGCGGGACGTTCGCGATGAAGTACCCGCAGATCTCGGGCGCGATGGTCCGCGACAAGGTCGAGTGCATCCGCGGCACGAAGGCGGACTACTGCGTCGTCAACGACGCGGGCTGCACGATGAACATGGCCGGCTCCGCCCAGCGGGAAACCTGCGGCGTGCAGTTCATCAGCCTCGCCGAGATCCTCGCCGAAGGCATGGGCCTGCTCGATCGCGAACCCCCCTGTTAGCCGCGGGGCTCGCCCCGCGC
>CAZKRE010000079.1:0-2364 GCA_964555075.1 uncultured Phycisphaeraceae bacterium | reverse complement strand
CCCATGCCTGACACCACCCCCAGCCCGCTCGAGACCGAAACGTTCGCGACCGGGACCACCGGGCACGACCTGCTGTTCCCCTCGTTGCCCTACAAGATCACCGGCCGGGCCGACGTCGCCACGCGCGACATCCAGCTCCAGCAGTTCGTCGAGAAGGCGACGCTTCTCAAGGACGACACCCGCAAGGCCCTGCTTCCCGACGTCTTCGGCGGCGCCGATCGCGCCAGCGCCATCCGCGACCTCGCCGGCAGCATCAAGCAGCACACCCTCGACCACCTCGACCACTACCTCGAGCTCTTCATCCGCAACGCCGAATCCACCGGCGCCAAGGTCCACTTCGCGAAGGACGCGAACCAGGCCAACGAGATCTGCCTCGGCCTCGCGAAGCACTACGGCAGCAAGCTCTGCGTCAAGAGCAAGAGCATGGTCACCGAGGAAACCCACCTCCTCCCCAAGCTCGAGGCGATGGGCGTGGAGACCGTCGAGACCGACCTCGGCGAGTTCATCCTCCAGATCGACGGCGACGCCCCCTCCCACATCGTCACGCCGATGATCCACAAGGATCGAAAAGCGGTGGGGCGGGCGTTCCACCGCGTGCTGGGCGTCCCCTACACGGAAGACGCCGCCGAACTCACCCGCATCGCCCGCGAGCACCTCCGCCAGAAGTACCGCCAGGCCGACCTGGGCATCTCCGGCGGCAACTTCCTCGTCGCCGAGACCGGCACGCTCGTCCTCTGCACCAATGAGGGCAACGCCCGCTTCTGCACCGGGGCGCCGAAAGTCCACGTCGCCTTCGTCGGCATCGAGAAGCTCGTGCCCAGCCTCGAGCACCTCGCCGTGCTCCTCAAGCTCCTCGCCCGCTCCTCCACCGGCCAGCCCCTCACCGTCTACACCAGCCACGTCACCGGCCCCAGACGCCAGCACGAGCACGCCGGCACGCGGCACGTCCACTTCATCCTCGTCGACAACGGCCGCACCGAGGCCCTCAAGCCCGAGACCCGCGAGATGCTCCGCTGCATCCGCTGCGGCGCCTGCCTCAACGCCTGCCCCGTCTACCGCAAGGTCGGCGGGCACGCCTACGGCAGCGTCTACTCCGGCCCCATCGGCGCGATCCTCACCCCCGTCCTCAAGGGCCTCGACAACTACCCCGACCTCCCCCACGCCTCCTCGCTCTGCGGCGCGTGCTACGACGCCTGCCCCGTCAAGATCAACATCCCCAAGTACCTCATCTACCTCCGCGAGCAGCTCGTCAAGACCGGCCTCGACCCCCTGGGCAACCGCTTCGCCATGCGGGCCTGGTCCCGCAGCCTCGAGGCCGGCTGGTCCTACCGCTTCGGCGGGTTCATGCAGCGAACCGCCTTCCGCGCCATCGCCCGCCTCCGCGGCACCCTCCCCCGCACCGGCGGCGCCTACACCAACCGCGGCTGGGTCAAGCACGTCCCCGGCCCCGTCCAGGGCTGGACCCGCGAACGCGACATGCCCACGCCCCCCAGCAAAGGCTTCCGCGACTGGTGGAAACACCGCGACCTCTAAGCCACCCCCACGTGTCGGCGTGGGCACTTCCGTGCCCATGGAGCACCACCCCATGAGCACAACCCCACCCCCCGACCTCGGCGAGAAGCGTGAAGAGCTGATGGCCCGCGTCCGCGCCGCCCTCGGCCGCAAGGCCGGCGACCCGCTCGCCGAGCCGCCCCCGCAAGTGGATGAGTCCCTCGCCCGCCTCGCGTCCCACGACGACGACCTCCCCGGACTCTTCGCCCAAAAGGCCGAGAGCGTCGGCATGCGGGTCCACCGCGTCCACGCCGACCACGTCGGCCAGAAGGTCTCCGACGTGCTGCTGCACCTGCACGCGAAGCGCATCGGCCTCGCCGTGCAGCACACCTTCCCTCACCTCGCGGAGATCCTCCGCCACCGGTTCGAGGTCGTGGACTGGCACGCGACGGACAGCCTCGAGCCGCAGTACGACCTCGACGCCGGCATCACCGACGTCCACGCCGCCCTCGCGGAGACGGGCACGCTCGTCTGCTCCAGCGGCTCGGCGCCCGGGAGTTCCCGCGGCATGTCGCTCGTCCCGCCGGCGCACGTCGCGCTCGTGCGGGCTCACGACATCCTCCCCGACATGCTCGACTTCTACGCCCGCCTCCGGGGCCTGCCCGCGGCGGAGCTCCCCAGCAACATCGCCTTCATCACCGGCCCCAGCAAAACCGCCGACATCGAGGGCGAACTCATCACCGGCGTCCACGGCCCGGGCGAAGTCCACATCATCCTGATCGAAGGCTGACCCCCACGCCGGCCCTGAGGCTCCGCGAAGGGCCGGGTTTCCTGGCCTCCACCCGCCCCTTCACAAAGCCTCAGGAGCGGCGT
>CAZKRE010000078.1:0-14520 GCA_964555075.1 uncultured Phycisphaeraceae bacterium | reverse complement strand
TCCACCGCTACAGCGTCGACGCGCAGTGGCTCGTGCCCCACTTCGAGAAGATGCTCTACGACAACGGGCAGCTCGCCGAGGTTTACTGCAACGCGCACCGGCAGGCGAAGGGGCCGCACGAGCGGCGGCTCTACGAGCGGATCATCCGCGAAACGTGTGACTACGTGCTCCGCGAGATGACGGACGCGACGGGGGCGTTCTGGTCCGCCCAGGACGCCGAAGTCGAGGCAAGGGAGGGAGGCAACTACGTCTGGACGCGGCCGCAGGTCGAGGCGGCGATCGCAGACGTGAAACTGCGGGAACTCGCCGTTTCGATGTACGGCCTCGATGAGGGCCCGAACTTCACCGACCCGCACCACGAGGGGGCGGAGCCGGTGAACGTGCTCTACCTCCCGACCCCGCTTGAGCAGTTCGGCGAGTACGACGAGGTGCTGCGGAAACGGCAGGCGATCAACGCGTCGCTGAAGGCGGTCCGCGACCGCCGCCCGCAGCCCGCGACCGACGACAAGGTGCTCTGCTCGTGGAACGGGATGATGATCGCGGGCCTGGCGCAGGCGGGGCGGCTGCTCGGTGAATCGCGGTACATCGAAGCGGCGGCGCGGGCGGCCGACGCGGTGCTCCGGCATATGACCACGCCCGATGGCGGACTGCTTCGCACGATGCGGGACCAGCAGGCGAAGATCCCGGCGTTCCTCGAAGATCACGCGTTCTTCGTACACGGCTGCATTGAGCTGCACCGCGCGCTGCCTGACGGCCCCTGGCTGGGCGTCGCGGCGCGCTACGCGGCGGAGGTCACCGCCCGCTTCGGCCACGAGCAGGGCGGCTACTTCGACACGCTGCCGGACCAGGCCGACCTCTTCGTCCGCACCCGTGGCACGCAAGATGGAGCGATCCCCAGCGGCAACAGCCAGCAGGTGCACAACCTGCTCGACCTCTACGAGGTCACCCGCGAAGGCGAGCACCTCCGGCGGGCGATCCGCGACCTGCGCAGCTTCGGCACGCCTTTGGCCGAGCAGGGCGCCAACATGGCCCACATGGCTCATGCCGCGTTACGGGCGATCGAGGCGGGTGCATCCGCGGCACTCGAAGAGCGCACGGACATGGCCGAAGCGACCGGACCGGTCCGTGTGTCGGTCGACCCGAGCGAGGTATCGCTGGCGTCCGGCACGGCCCGCGTGACCGTGACGCTGGACATCGCCGCCGGTTACCACGTCAATGCGCGGGACGCGGGCGAAGGGCTCATCCCCACGTCGATTGAACTCGCGGGCGGCACGACGCACGTCGAACTCGAGGCTGCATTCCCGCAAGCGAAGCGGGCTCGGTATCCCTTCGCGGACGCGGAACTGTCCGTTTATGAGGGGAGGCTCGAGGTGCCCGTGACGCTCCGGAAGATCGCGGCGGAGCACGTCGAGGGCCCGCTGGTGATCATGGTGTCCTACCAGGCCTGCACCGAAGAGGCGTGTCTTGCGCCGCAACGGGTCGAACTGCCGCTGCGGTTGACGTAGCGAGAGAGGCGGCGGGCGCCACGCGTACCGGCCGCGCGACGATCTCGTTAGGCTCTGCGCATGATCGATACGCACTGCCATCTGACCTATGACGGGTTGCACGAGCGGGTGGACGAGGTGCTCGCGGCGGCGAGGAACGCGGGGGTGGATCGCGTGATCACCATCGGGACGACGCCGGCCGACGCCGAGCGCGCGATCGCCCTCGCCGAATCACGGGAGGGCGTCTACGTGGGGGCCGGGCTGCACCCGCATTACGCCAAGGCGCACGTGGACCTGTCGGCGGAGGTGGCGAGGGTCGTGTCACTGATGGCCCACCCGCGCGTCATCGCGATCGGCGAGATGGGGTTGGACTGGCACTACCCGGATCCGCCTCGCGACCGGCAGCGACGGGCGCTCGAGCTTCAACTCGACGCCGCGGCACGGCTCGACAAGCCGATCATCATCCACAACCGCGAGGCAACGGACGATGTGCTGGACATGCTCCGCGGCTCCGGCATCCCGGGCGAACGGTTCGTGTTCCACTGCTTCACCGGCTCAGCCGCAGAACTCGACGCGATCCTCGACTTCGGCGCGTACGTCGGCTTCACCGGTATCGTGACGTTCAAAAGCGCGCCCGACCTCGCCGCAGCGAGCGACCGCGTGCCGCTGGGCCGCATGCTCATCGAAACCGATTCGCCCTACCTCACGCCCGAGCCGTTCCGGAAGGTGCGGCCGAACGAGCCTAGATACGTTTCGGAAGTGGCGCGGTTCGTGGCGCGGCGGCGAGGGATGTCGCTCGAGGCGTTTGCCGCCGCCGTGGACGCGAACGCGGAGCGATTCTTCCGGCTGCCACCGGCCATCCGTCCATGAAGGACAGGGCGTGCACGGGCCTGCTGCCTTGACAATCAAGCGGCCATTCGCAATCCGGCGGTTGAGAGGTACTCCGAAAGATGGGCCTGGTCGAACTCGCAGCGAAAGCTGGTGAACCGCATCGCCATCCGGTAGGGGCCGACAGGGCTGTCTTCGGCCTCGTCGTGCAGCCGGACGACCTGGCCCGTGGCCACAAACGCGCCGTGCCTGGAAAACGGAAGCATCGCCCGCACCTCCACCTCGAACCCCGGCTCGAGCGCCTCATCGAGTTCGAATCTCATCCCGCCCATCGACACGTCGTAGATGTAACCGGACCAGCGGTACTTCTTGTTGCCCGGCTTCTTCGCCCGCAGCAGCGTGTACATCGGGGCGACCTTCAACCGGGGGTCGCGGCGGGACTCGGCGGTCGAACCATGCGTGATTGAGAGCATCGGGAGCCTTTCGAGCGAACGGACTGGCGGTCGGTGAACCGCCTCGCAACCAACCCATCGGCGGACCCGCGCGTCCGGTTTAGCCCGCTCAGGCGGGACGGCCGGAGAATCCGACACCGCCGGTGCTGCAGGACCGCGAGCGGCTCGACCGATAACAGGGGGGATGGTTCGACTGACCGCCCAGCCCGCCGCCGCCTGCCGCCCCGGACCGCAAGGCCCCCGGACGCTCATCGTGGGCACGCACCTGACCGCCGCGCAGCTCCTGCTGCCACTGGCCGTCGTTCAGCCTCGCCCGCGGATCATCGGCTGTCTGCTCGCGGCCCGGGAGCCTCAGGAGCGTTTCGCCTGCCCCGTGCTCGGCGAGCTCGATGACCTGTCCCGGGTGCTGGAGGAGACGCGGATCGACCAGGTCCTCGTGACCCTCCCCGCCACCTTGGCCGAGCCGGCCCGTGCGGCGGCGGAGACCTGCGAGCGGCGGGGCGTCACCTGGCGGTTCGTCCCCTCGCTCAACGATGCCCTGGCGGGTCGACTCGACCTGCGGTCGCTCGGGCTCGGTGGCGAACGCCCGGCGGGTGAGGTCGATCCCGCCCAACTGATCAGCCGCGAGCCCCGGCCCCTCGACGAAGCCGCCATCCGTGCGTGCCTCACCGGAAAGACGGTGCTGATCACCGGAGCCGGCGGGTCCATCGGTTCGGAACTCGCCCGCATGGCCTGCCGGTTCAACCCCGGCCGGCTCGTGCTCGTCGAGCGGGGCGAGAACGCGCTTTTCGAGGTCGACCGCGCGATCGGCCGGCTGTTCCCAGCTGTGCCACGAGCCGCGGAACTGCACGACGTGACCCAGCGGGCGGCGACGCTGCGGCTGCTCGAGAAACACCAGCCTCACGCGATCGTTCACGCCGCGGCCCACAAGCACGTGCCGATGATGGAGGACCACCCGGCCGCTGCAATCGAGAACAACTTCTTCGGGACCCGCCACATCGCTGACGCCGCCCTCGCCTGCGGTGCCGAGCGGTTCGTCATGGTGTCGACCGACAAGGCCGTCAACCCCTCGTCGGTGATGGGCGCGACGAAGCGGCTCGCAGAACTCTATATCCAGCACCTGAGCCGCGCCGCACGGACCGGCGAAGGGGCCGACCTTTGTCACGAACGGTCCCCCGCCCTCCAGCCCAAGGCGGCGGTAGGGGGAGCGACGATCTTCTCCATGGTCCGCTTCGGCAACGTCTTGGGTTCGGCCTGCAGCGTGCTGCCTATCTGGCAGGACCAGCTCGCCCGCCGCGGCCCGATCACCGTCACCGACCCGCGGATGACCCGCTACTTCATGACCATCCCGGAAGCGGCGGGCCTCGTTCTCCAGGCCGGCGCGCTCTCGCGCGGCGGGGAGGTCTTCCTCCTCGACATGGGCCAGCCGATCCGCATCCTGGACCTCGCGGAACGCTTCCTCCGGATGCACGGGTTCGAGCCGGGCCTCGACGTGCCGATCGCCTTCACCGGCGTCCGCCCCGGCGAGAAGCTCTCCGAGGAACTCGCCTACGACGGGGAGGACATGCTGCCCACGCCGCACGGCAGCATCCGCATCTGGAGAACCTATCCGCCCGACGCGGCCCACATCGCCCAAGTCGCCGGGACCTTCGACCGCCTTCGCAACCGCGACCCGCACCACCCTTGGTCGACGGCAAGCCGGGACGCGGTGGTAACCGCCCTGAGGGCGGCGATCCCGGAGATGGTCACGAGCGCCGCGGCAGGATGAGAGCTCGCAGCCGGTCACGGAGGCACGGAGAGCACGGACGCCGCAGGGGGGGAGGACCGACGCCCGTGAGGGCGTGCGACTACGTCCGCACGTACTGCAGCAGGATGGCCGATGCGGGCAGGAACAGGACCACTGGCAGCCACGCCGCGGCCACCGGATTCATCCACGCCGCGCTCGTCTGCAGCAGCACGAGCCCGCCCCCCCAGGCGCCGAGAACGACGGCCGCCGCCTTAAGACTCTGAATCAGCAGGTTCCCGCCGCCGGCGAGCTGGAGGAAGAACGGCAGCCCCATCACGAGGATCAGCACGTTCATGACAAACAGGCTGAACCGGCTCCAGATCACCTGCGTGATCTGGGCCCGTTGCCGCGGAGTGACCGCTTCGTTGTTCTGCATGGACTGCAACTCGGACATCGGCAGGAGCCGCGAGTAGATCGCCGCGTTACGGGCCAGGAGCACGGTCGGCGAGAGCCGTGTCGCGTAGAAGTCGACCTCCTCCGGGTCGGTGTGGGCATAGCGCATCGACTCCGGCGTGGGCCGGCCGGCATAGCCGTCGAGCAGGACCCAGCCGTTGCGTCGCTCGTCCCAGGTGGCTTCACGAGCGGTGATCATCCGCGTGATCAGCCGGTCGTCGCCCCGCTCGAGGACACGCACGCCCACGAGCCGGTTCTGGGACGCATCAAGCTCTGCGGCGCTGAGGAGGACGCCCTCCTCCCCCGCGGCGAAGAGGATGGGCAGGTTCTCGATCGCGTCGTGCTCAATCTGTGATTTCCGCCGGGCAAGCTTCGCGGCGAATGCCGGGATGACCAGCTCCTGCGCGGGTAGCGCCAGCGCGTTGAGGCCGATTCCCACCAGCAGCACCGGGGCGGCGACGCGGTACATGCTGATCCCGCTCGCAACCATCGCGACCAGTTCGCGCGTCCGGAGCATGGCGCTGACCGTGAATCCCATCGCGGTGACGACCAGCAGGCCGGAGAAGAAGACGTAAATCATCACCAGCAGCGGGCCGTAATAGTCGCCGATCTTGACGACGGTCCCGAGCGCCGAGTGGACGGTGGAGGGGGCGGTTTCGCTGCGGAGCCGCTGCGCCAGCTCGGCGTCGATGCCGAACCGCCGCATGAGTTCATCGGTGCCCACGTGGCTCGAGAGCGCCTCGTTGATGGCGGTGGCGTCGAGCCCGAGCGGCCCCACGATCGCCGCTACGTTCCGCCGCTGCGCCCAGTAGGCGCCGGCCTCCAGGAACTCGTCGAGGTCGACGATGAGGTCCACGACGACGAACAGCAGCATGAGCACCGCGAAGAGGATCGCGAAGTTCAGCAGGAAGTGACGGATGATGTAGCGGTCGAGCGTCTTCATGTGCGGGCCATCCGGCAGTAGACGACGCCGACCACCACGGCGAGCAACACGTTCCCCGACCACAGCACCGCCAGCCCTCCCCCGAGCGAGAAGTCGGTGCTGCCCGCGAGGTTGGTCCCCGTGTGGATGATGATGATGGTGATGATCGCCAGCGCGAAGCTCCAGAAGTAGACCGCGAGGGGGATCTGCCCGCGGAGCTGGATGCTGAGTACGGCCCCGAGCAGCAGCAGCAGCGAGCACGCCACCGCCGACGCCGCGCGCTGGTGCAGCTGCGCCGCGATCTTCAGGCTCAGCCGCTGGATCTCACTCCACAGTCGCAGACCCGCTTGCAGCACGATCGGCGAGCGGGCGTACCGCGAATCCGCGGCGGCCTCGAGCAGCTCGAACGCGTTCATCCGGTCCGTCTCCGTCTCGAGGAGGTTCTCTGGCCAGCTCAGCCGCGGCAGCGACAGCCGCACCTGCTGCGTCGACAGCTCCCGGCCCTCCCGCCCGAACACCTTCACGTTGAACAGCTCCGCCGCCACCGTCGGCTGACGCGCCCCGCGGCTGCGTTCGACGGCCAGGCGCACCGTCTCCGGCTCGTACCGCCGCGACGGCTCGCCGTCGACGAACGCCTGCACCTGCACGAGCTGCCGTCCCCGCGGCTCGAGGTGGAGGTACGGGTCCTGCACACGCACGCCCGGTGCCGACAACGCGTATTGCTCCCGGCCCGCCGTCAACACCACCGGGGACCCGCCCTCGAGCAGCCGCTCGAGCAGCGACGCCTGTAGCTTCGCCGCCGCGATCGCATCCGCCAGGTCGGCCTTCAACGCGCCGATCTGCCCGAACCGCTCCGGCGCCCGCCGCAGGCTCCGCAGCTGCGCGAGCGACAGGAACTCGGGGCTGTCGCGGAAGAACGAGGGCACGGTGATCGGCCCGAGTTCCAGCAGCTCCTGCCGCAGCAACCCCCGCTCCGTGTCGTACACCACCAGGTCGGTGAGGATCATGCGGATCCACGAACGCACGTCGTCGCGGAAGAGCCAGATGCTCGCCTGCTTCGCCGTGGTGTCGCTGCGGAGTTCGCCATCCTCCTGCATTTGCCCGACCGCGACGCCCTGCAGGAGGATCAACTGATCCGGCGCCGTCGTCGGCTCAACGGCGGCGATCGCTTCCAGTTCCTCGGGCGTCGGCGCCCGCTCGATCGCCCGGTCGGCGTACACGACGTATTCGTCGCCCTCCAGGATGTAGGGCCGGTTCTGATTCAGCGTCGACACCAGGATCGTCATCAGGTCCCGCTCGACCGTCTGGGCGGCGGCCCGGTAGAAGCGGGGGATCAGCAGATTCGACGCGAGGAACAGCCCGGTTGTCAGCACGAGCCCCAGCACGATGACCGGCATGAGGATCGAGACGTAGCTGATCCCCGACGCGGACATCGCCGTGATCTCGTTGTCCGCCGCCAGCCGCAGGAAGACGATCGTGCTGGCGAACGCCCCCGCGAAGGGCAAGGCGAACATCAGCATCGTCGGCGAGGTGTACGCCACGAACTTGGTCAGCGAGCCCGCCCCGAGCAACCCCTCCGACAGCGGCTTGATCGCCGCGGCGAAGCTGATGACGGTCACGAGCACGCTCGCCGTCATCACCAGCAGCTTGAGCAGGTCCCACAGGATGTACCGATACAGAGTCCAAGGCATACGGCGGGCAGTTTAGAGGATCGGAAATCCCCGCGACGCCGCGCTTGGCCGTATCGACGCCATGGCATCTCTCTGAACCCTGATCAGCTGCTTCACGCCCTTCGTTGCGAGATCGAGCAGTTCGTCGAGCTGGTCCCGGCCGAAGGTCCCATGCTCCCCCGCCCCCTGGACCTCGATGAACCGCCCCTTCCCGTTCATCGCCACGTTGAGGTCCACGTCCGCCCGAGCGTCAAGCGGGTAGTCCAGGTCCAGGTGGGTCTGTCCGTCCACGATGCCCACACTGACCGCGGCCACCTCGCTGAGGATCGGGTTCGCAGCCAGCAGCCCACGCTCCCGGGCTACCCCGAGCGCCTGAGCCAGAGCGACGAACCCGCCGGTGATGGACGCCGTCCTCGTCCCCCCGTCCGCCACCACCACGTCACAGTCCACCGTGACCGCGAGCGTCGGCATCCGGGTGAGGTCGACGGCCGCACGCAGCGCTCGGCCGATGATCCGCTGGATCTCCGTGCCCCGCGAATCGGGTCCTCGGCGCTTCCGATCGGGCGTCGAGCCCGGCAGCATCGCGTACTCCGCGGTGACCCAACCATGCTGCGGCTGGCCCTGCTCGTTGAGCTTGATCCACCGCGGGACGTCCATCGAAAGGCTCGCGGTGCAAAGCACGCGGGTGTTTCCCTGCGTGATCATCACCGAACCGGCAGCGGCGGTGGGGTAGGGTTCGATCCGGGTCGGGCGGAGTTCCGTGCGCTTGCGGGTCTTTTTAGCCATCCGCCGAGTGTAGCGGGCGAACCGATCGCTTCCCGGAACGGTAGCATGTTCGCGTGCCGATCGACCTGGAGCACATCCTCTCACCGTCGGGCCCGATCGGCCGCCGGCTCGGTGACCGCTTCGAGGAGCGCCCGGAACAGCGTGCGATGATCGACGCCGTCAGCGGAACCCTCCGGAAGGGGGGCAAGCTGCTCATCGAGGCCGGGACCGGCGTCGGCAAGTCATTCGCCTATCTCCTCCCCGCGGTCGAGAGGGTCATTGCCAGCAAGGATCAGGGGACGGCCCGTCGCTCCCGCGTCGTCATCTCCACCCACACCATCGCGCTCCAGGAGCAGTTGATGAGCAAGGACATCCCCTTGCTCCAGGCGGTGCTGCCCGAGGAGTTCACCGCCGTCCTCGTCAAGGGCCGCGGCAACTACGTCTCCCTCCGCCGGCTCCAGAAGGCCAGCGCCAAGCAGACCGACCTCTTCGCGGATCCCGAGGTCATGCAGGCGCTGCACCTCATCGAGGACTGGGCCTACGAAACCGAGGACGGGTCCGTTGCGTCGCTGCCGCAGATGCCCCGGCCGGGGGCGTTCTACTCGGTGTGGGACAAGGTCCAGAGCGACTCGGGGAACTGCATGGGCAAGCGGTGCCCCAGCTACGAAAGCTGCTTCTACCAGAGCGCCCGCCGCCGGATGGAGCACGCGGACCTCCTGATCGTGAACCACGCGCTGTTCTTCTCCGACCTCGCCCTGCGGGCCGAGGGCGTCGGCTTTCTCCCGCCCTACGACCACGTGATCCTCGACGAGGCCCACATGATCGAGGATGTCGCGAGCGAACACTTCGGCCTGTCCATCACGGAGGGGCAGGCCCACTTTCTCCTGGGCAACCTCTACCAGACCCGCACCGGTCGCGGGTTCCTCGCTTCCCTGAAGAAGAATGTCGACCTCGACACGCTCAACCGCGCGGCCGAGGCGGTGATGCAGGCCGAGGAGGCGGCGCAGATCCTCTTCGCCGACCTCGCCGTCTGGCAGCAGGAACGGGGCCGCAGCAACGGGCGGATCAACGACCCGAACATCGTGGAGAACGGGCTCTCGCCCCGGCTGCAGGAGCTGGCGCTGTCGCTCAACCGGTTGAAGGACCGCATCGAGGACGACGCCGACAAGTACGAGCTCAGCGGGTTCATCGGCCGGTGCGAGGGGCTCGCCGCCGCAACCACGGCGCTGCTTGAGCAGAAGCAGCCTGACTGCGTCTACTGGCTCGAGTCGGGCGAGCCCAGCCGCGAACGCCGACGCCGCATCCGCCTCGCCTGTTCGCCAATCGACGTCGGCCCGCTGCTCCGCGAGCGCCTCTTCGACGCGACCAACGCGAAGAAGGAGCCACTGGGCGTTGTCCTCACATCCGCCACACTCGCGACAGCCGCTGGCGGCTTTGCGAACGCCCCCGCCGGACCTGGGCGTCCCCCGAAGCCGCGTGTCGCCTTCGACCCCTTCGCCCACATCAAGTCTCGCCTCGGCTGCACCGACGCCGACACCCTCCAACTCGGCTCGCCCTTCGATTACGAGCGGCAGGCGCAGCTTATGGTCGAGTCCCGCCTGCCCGACCCCGGCGACCGGGCCTACCTCGAACGCATGGGCCCGGCCCTCCTCGACCACCTCGACCGCAGCGACGGCGGGGCGTTCATCCTCTTCACGAGCTACGACCTCCTCCGCCGCACCGCCGACTTCCTCCGCCCCCACCTCCAACGACGCAGCATGCCCATGCTCGTCCAAGGCGACGGCGTGCAGCGCACCCAGCTCCTCGAACGCTTTCGCGGCGACCGCCGCAGCGTCCTCCTTGGCACCGACAGCTTCTGGCAGGGCGTCGACGTGCAGGGCGAGGGCCTCCGCAACGTCATCATTACCAAGCTCCCCTTCGCCGTCCCCGACCGGCCGCTCATCGAGGCCCGCATGGAGAGGATCCGAGCCCGCGGCGGCAACCCTTTCGCCGAGTATTCCCTCCCCGAGGCGATCCTCAAGTTCAAGCAGGGCTTCGGCCGGCTCATCCGCTCCCGCAGCGACACCGGCAGCATCGTCGTCCTCGACCCGCGACTGATCACCAAGGGCTACGGCCGCAAGTTCCTCGACGCGCTGCCCAAGGTCCCGGTCCACGACGGCCGCCCCGCCCCCGAGCACATCCCGGGCTGACGTCCCGGCTCGCCCCCGTCGCCGCCGTGCTGCCGCATGGCAGGGCCAGGTCGAAACCGCGTGATCGCGGCGATGATCAGGCGCGGGGCCAGCGTGCGAGCATGTCCGAGGGACGCCGGTAAGGTGGTGGCGCCCGTGCTCGTTGAGGGGTGCGGACGCCAGCCCGGCACGGCTGTTTTGGATTTGGGGCAGCGCGGTGTTTTGACGCCCCCCCGTGAGCTACTACAATCCCAGTCCCTTTCGCGGGCCCGCGGCACTGAAGGCCGCGGCTGCGCGAATCACCGAGAGAATGGATCCCCTCGGTCCGACCGGCTCTGCCTCGCCGGTTCACCCCTTACTCGCACCACGCAACGGGAACACGCAGGTTATGGCCACCCTCACGAAGAAGGTCAAGAAGGCCGCCACCAAGGCGACCAGGACCGCCAAGAAGACCGTCAAGCGCGCCGCTTCCAGCAAGGCCTCCACCAAGGCCGCGAAGATGGTCTACTACTTCGGTCAGACCAAAACCGAGGGCAAGGCGAACCAGAAGCTGCTGCTCGGCGGCAAGGGCGCCAATCTCGCCGACATGACTTCCATCGGCCTGCCCGTGCCCCCCGGGTTCACGATCACGACCGAGGTCTGCGCCGCCTACTACAAGCACGGCAAGAAGCTCCCCCCGGGCCTGATGGCGGACGTCCAGAAGAACGTCGCCACGCTCGAGAAGGAGCTGGGCAAGAAGTTCGGCGACGGGAACAACCCGCTGCTGCTCTCGGTCCGCTCCGGCGCCGCGCTCTCCATGCCGGGGATGATGAACACCATCCTCAACCTCGGCATGAACGACGAGTCGGTGGTCGGTATCGCCAATGCCACCGGCAACGAGCGGTTCGCCTACGACAGCTACCGCCGCCTGATCAACATGTACGGCGACGTCGTCATGGGCGTCGATCACGAGCACTTCGAAGAGGCGTTCGACGACGTCAAGCGGAAGTACAACGCGAAGCTCGACACCGACGTCCCCACCGCGGGCCTGATCGAACTCTGCAAGGCCTACCGCGACGTCTACCGCAAGCACGTCGGCGAGAGCTTCCCGCAGAACCCGATGAAGCAGCTCGAGCTCGCCATCGAGGCGGTCTTCAAGAGCTGGAACCAGCACCGCGCCGTCCGCTACCGCCAGATCAACAATATCCAGGGGCTCGCCGGCACCGCCGTCAACGTCCAGTCGATGGTCTTCGGGAACATGGGCGACGACTGCGGCACGGGCGTCGCGTTCACCCGCAACCCCTCGACGGGCGAGAACAAGTTCTACGGCGAGTTCCTCATCAACGCCCAGGGCGAGGACGTTGTCGCGGGTATCCGCACGCCGATGTCCACCGAAGAGATGCCCAAGTGGAAGCCCAAGGTCTACAAGCAGCTCATGGGCATCAAGAAGACGCTCGAGAAGCACTACCGTGAGATGCAGGACATCGAGTTCACGATCGAGAACTCGAAGCTCTACATGCTACAGACGCGTAACGGCAAGCGGACCGGCGCCGCCGCGGTCCGGATCGCCTGCGAGATGGCGAAAGAGAAGCTCATCACCGAGAAGGAAGCGGTCCTTCGCGTCCCGGCGAGCGACCTGACGCAACTGCTGCTGCCCAGCTTTGACCCGAAGGCGAAGAAGGGGGCGAACATCCTCACGGTCGGCCTGCCCGCGTCGCCCGGCGCCGCGGTTGGGAAGCTCGCCTTCACCGCCGAAGAGGCCGTCGAGCGGACCCAGGCGGGGGAGCAGGTCCTGCTCGTCCGCAAGGAGACGAACCCCGAGGACATCGACGGGATGCACTCGGCGGCCGGCATCCTCACGTCGACGGGCGGGATGACCTCCCACGCCGCGGTCGTGGCTCGCGGCTGGGGCCGCTGCTGCGTCGCGGGCGCCGGCGCGATCGAGATCGACACCAAGGCCCGCACGATCACCGTAGGCGGCAAGACCTATACCCATGACGACACGCTCTCGATCGACGGATCAACGGGCGAGGTGATGGTCGGCAGCATCGCGACCCACGAGCCCACGCTCTCGGGCGACTTCGCGAAGCTCATGCGGTGGGCCGACAAGTACCGCACGCTGCTGGTCCGGACCAACGCCGACACGCCGGCGGATGCCCAGCGGGCCCGCGACTTCGGCGCCCAGGGCATCGGCCTCTGCCGCACCGAGCACATGTTCTTCGAGGGCGAGCGGATCACCGCGATGCGGGAGATGATCATCGCCGAGAGCGAGGAAGCCCGCCGCGCCGCCCTGGCGAAGCTCCTGCCATACCAGCGGCAAGACTTCGAAGGCATCTTCACGGCGATGAAGGGCCTGCCCGTCACCGTCCGCCTCCTCGACCCGCCGCTGCACGAGTTCCTGCCCCACGACGAGCAGGGGCAGCAGGAACTGGCGAAGCAGATGGGCGTCCCGGCCGCGAAGATCAGGAGCCGCGTCTCCCAACTCCACGAAGCCAACCCCATGCTCGGCCACCGCGGCTGCCGCCTCTCGATCACCTATCCGGAGATCGTCGAGATGCAGGTCCGCGCGATCACCGAGGCCGCGATCAACTGCCTCGCGAAGAAGGTCAAGGCGATCCCCGAGATCATGCACCCGCTCGTGGGCACCAAGGCCGAACTCGCGAAGCTCCGCGAACTCACCGTCGAGACGATCAACCGCGTCAAGGCCGAGAAGAACTTCAGGGGCAAGCTCGACATCACGATCGGCACGATGATCGAGGTCCCGCGCGCCGCCCTTGTCGCCGGCGACATCGCCGACGTCGCCGACTTCTTCTCGTTCGGCACGAACGACCTGACGCAGATGACCTTCGGCTACAGCCGCGACGACGTGAACAACTTCCTGCCCCACTACATGGCGCAGGAGCTGCTCCCGATCGACCCGTTCCAGTCGCTGGATACCAACGGCGTCGGCCAGCTCGTCGATATGGCGGTCAAGAGCGGCCGCAAGACCCGCAAGGGACTCAAGTGCGGCATCTGCGGCGAGCACGGCGGAGACCCCGCGAGCGTCCAGTTCTGCCACAACGTGGGGCTCGACTACGTGAGCTGCTCGCCGTTCCGCGTCCCCGTCGCCCGCCTCGCGGCGGCCCAGGCGGCGCTGAGCAAGTAGCCCGCAGCGTCAACACGCGACCCCCGAAGCCCCGCATGTCCATGCGGGGCTTCTTTATGCGCGGATGACATGTGCAGGGTGACAACCCGCTGCGCCGGCTATTGGCCCTCCGCGCCCGCGAGTTCCGAGTCGAAGGCCTCGAACGCGTCGTCCAGCTTCGCCCTCGCCTCGTCCAGCTGCGCCCGCGCCGCGGCGGCCTGTTCCCCCTCGGCGCCCGACCACGCCTCGTACCGTTGCCGAACCTGGGCCGTCTGGTCCGCGAGCCGCTGGTGCGCCTGCCGCAGTTCGACCTCCCGCTCCGCGGGCAACCGCGTCAGCCGCGTCTCGTAGGCGATCAACCGGTCCCGCAGCAGCGACAGGTGCTTGTCGAGCTGGTCGTCGAATCGGCTGCGGAGCTCATCGACTTCCGCCTCGAGCCGGTCCTTCTTCTCCTCCATCTCGCCGATCGCCTCCGCGAACTGGTCCAGCCCCTGCTGCGCCGACCGCTCGGGCGGCGGGGCGTCCTCGCCACACGCCGCCAGCAGCCCGGCCAAAGCCACCAGTACGACCGCAACACGCTTCTGCATCATCAAATATCTCCTTGTCCGATGATAGGAGCGGTACCCTTCGAAAGGCTCAAGACCCGGCACAAGAACACACCCCCGATCGGCCGGTACTTCGACGGCTCCGCCGCCCAGCCGACCAACCTGCTCGTAACGGCTGTTACCATGGGCGTGATCCCGATCGTCATCGTCTTCGTCGTCCTACAGAGGTACCTTGTCAAGCGCATCCAGCTCGGCGCCCTCAAGGGCTGACCCAGCCTTTCGGAACAGGAACACCCATGGCCCAAGTCCTCCTCGATCGTGTCAGCAAGGTCTACCCCGGTAACGTCAAGGCCGTCGACGCGATCTCGCTCCATATCCCCGACACGAAGTTCATCGTCTTCGTC
>CAZKRE010000077.1:10334-14632 GCA_964555075.1 uncultured Phycisphaeraceae bacterium | reverse complement strand
CCCACCACCCGCACCACGTTCGCCTCATCCACCGGCCCGATCACGCCGCGCTCGGTGATGATCGCGGTGATCAGTTCCGCGGGCGTCACGTCGAACGCCGGATTGAAAGTCTTCACGCCACTTCCGGCGGGTGCGGTGCGGCTGCCGAACCCCTCCGTGATCTCTTCCGCGGCGCGCTCCTCGATGGGGATGCCGTCCCCGTTCGCGAGCGTGAGGTCGAAGGTCGAGCTCGGCGCGGCGACGTAGAACGGGATGCCGTGGTGCTTCGCGAGCACGGCCAGGTTGTAGGTGCCGATCTTGTTCGCGGCGTCGCCGTTGCGCGCGATGCGGTCCGCCCCGACGAGGATCGCGCCGATCTCGCCGCTCCGCATGACGTGGGCCGCCATCCCGTCGCAGATGAGCGTGACGTCGATGCCCGCCGCCGCGAGCTCGTAGCTCGTCAGCCGCGCGCCCTGCAGGAGCGGCCGGGTCTCATCGGCGAAGACGCGCAGGGGCAGGCCCCGCTCGTGGGCGAGGTACATCGGCGCGGTGGCGGTGCCGATGCCGCCGGTGGCGAGGGCGCCGGCGTTGCAGTGGGTCAGCACCGCGCGGGGCGCTTCGTTGGTGGGTTGCGCTAATCCGCAAGCGGCTTGGAGCAGCGGCAGGCCGTGCTCGCCGATCCTGCGGCACATCTCGATGTCTTCCGCGTGGATCGCCTTCGCCTCGCGGAGGAGTTCCCCCGGATCTTCCGACCCCACCCGCCGCATCCGGTCGATGGCCCAGAAGAGGTTCACCGCCGTCGGCCGGCTGGTGGCGAGGTGCTTCGCCCCCGCCTCGAACCGCCCCTCCTGCGCCGCGATGACGCACCCGTACGCCGCCGCGATCCCGATCGCCGGCGCGCCGCGGACGCTCAGCCGCTTGATCGCGTCCCACACGTCCTGCACGGTCCGGCAGTCGAGGTAAACCTCTTCCGTCGGCAGCCGCGTCTGATCGAGCAATCGCAGGTGTCCGCCCCCGGAAGTCGCGTCCCCGACCCATTCGATGTTCACCGGCGGCGGGAGGAGCGTGGGCATGGCGGGCAGTCTACTTCCCGAAGGGGCCGCTCCGCCTCCGGTCACGCCGGCGGCGGCGGGGCGAGCAGGAGGAGGGCGATCGCCAGGTTGAAGGCGTTGAAGAGCGCGTGGACGAGGATGCCCGGCCAGAGGCTGCCGGTCCGCTCGTAGAGCCAGCCGAACGCGATCGCGAGGACGAAGAGCGCCGCCAGGGCGGGGGGCTCGACGGCGTTGTAATGGATGACGCTGAAGACGGCGGAGGTGACGAGGATCGCGGGCCACCGCCGACCGCGGAAGCCCTCGACGAGCGCGGACTGCAGCAGGCCGCGGTAGATGCATTCCTCGAAGAACGGCGCGAGGCCCGCGGCGGAGACGATGAGCAGGATCTTCACCCGCGCGTCCGACTCGGGGTGGTGCAGCAGCGGGAGCAGGGTGTGGCCCAGCGGGTCGGGCGGCCGGCCGAGCCAGGTCGCGACCGCTGTCGCCGCCATCGTGACGCCCAGGACGAGGGGCAGGACGCAGAGGAACCCGCCGACGCCCGCGAGCAGGTCGCGGACGGGCCTCGTGGGGACGAGCCCGATCTTCTTCAGGCCGCCCGGAACGAACGACGCCCGCGCGACGAGGTAAAGCAGCGGCAACCCGTGGCCCAGCACCTGCGAAAGGATCACCGCGAGCATCCGGCCCAGCGGCGAGACCCCCTCGCCCAGCAGCCCCGCGGCGAGGGCGATGACGGTGAAGGCCTGGTAGCCGAGGATCGTGAGCCCGAGCCCGGCGAGCAGGTCCAGGAGCCCCAGGCCGATCGCGCGATCGGGCGCGCGGGCGAAGGCCTGGGCGGTGAACACGCGCCCGCGGACGAGCAGCGCGAGGATGGCCGTCGCGACGAGGACGAAGGGGGCGAGTTGGAAGGGAGAATCCAGCGGCATGGGGAGAAGGCGTTGCGCCCCCCGCATTGCCGGGGGGCCTCGGGCCCCGTAAGCTTACGGGTTTGGCCCCTCGCTGCGCGGGAGCGTCCTGAGTGTCGATTGTTACCAGTTGGTCCCCGTTTTTTCAGAGCCCGCGGCGGATGCGTGGCCGCGGCCTGCAGAATGCCGGGCGCGTGAAGCTGTTGCCGGTCGAGAACGGCGAGGTGCTCCGGGCGGAGATCACGGATTCATCGACCCACCAGGTGGAGTTCCGCAAGGAGGGCGCGGACGCCTGGGCCGAGTGCACCTGCGAGGCGTTCGCCGAGGGCGCGTACTGCGAGCACATCTGGGCGACGATCATGCAGCTCGCGCTCAGCGACGAGTCCGCGGACGCGGAACAGCTGGCGGGCCTGCGGGTGCGGGCGCCCCGGGCGCGGAAGCGCGAGGCCGGCGGCGTCGCGACCCGGTCGCACACCGAGCCCGCGTGGATGAGCCGCCTCACCCTGCTGCGGCCGCCGATGATCGACGACGCCCGCGGCGGGTTCGACCTGCTCCCGCCCCAGCGGCAGATCGGCTACGTCGTGCTGCCCGAGTCCTCCTCCCGCCACGGCGGGCTCGTCATGGAGCTGCGCCAGCGCACCCCCCTCGCCACCGGCTCGGGCGGCTGGAGCAAGCCCAAGCCGCTGCGGCTCACCGCCGACATGCTCCCCTCGCTGCCGGACCCGGAGGACCGCGAGCTGTGCGCCCTGGTGCTCGGCTCGGCCCGGGTCGAGGACGGGCAGATGGTCGAGGGCATCCGCGGCGAGCGGAGCTACTGCCGCTTCCGCCTGCCCGGCGCGGCGCAGCGGGCGCTGCTGAAACGGATGATCGCGACCGGGCGGTGCTCGATCGACCTCGATGAGGAGGGCGCGGGCCGCGAGGCGACGCTCCACTGGGACGATGACGAGACGCACGGCACGTGGACGCTCTGGGTGGTCGGCGACGAGACGGCCGACCGGGACCTGGAGATCCGCGCCGAGCTGCGCCGCCGGCACGAGCGGATGGGCGTCGAAGCGCCGCACTTCGTGGTGACGGGGCTGGACGGCGTCGTCTTCTGGCAGGACCGGGCCGGGCCGCTGGACGACCGCGGCGCCCCGCGTTGGATCAGCCAGTTCCGGGGCGAGGGTCGGGGCTCGTCGCTGGGCGGCGAAACGCCCGGTCCGCTGCGGGTGAGCGCGGCGGACGTCGAGCGGTTCCTCGACCGGATGTACATGCTCCCGCAGTTGCCGGAGGTGGACCTGCCCGAGGCGTTGACGCGGAACGAGCATCGGATCAAGCCGACGCCGCACCTGGACCTCTTCAGCGCCGACGCCGCCCTCAACGGGCAGTCGAAGTCGCAACTGCTGGCGAAGGTGTGGTTCGACTACGCGGGCGTGCGGGTGAGCCCGACGCAGCCGGGGCGGTTCGTCACCCTCGCCGCCGGGCCCGCCGGAGCCGCCGGAGCCGCCGCATCCAGCGACCCCGCCGAGACGACCGATTCTGCGGAACCGGCTGCCACGGAGCCGGATGCCACGGACGAAGCGGCGGCCGTTGACGGCCTCGCCGATGCCGCCACGGAGGAGAACACGGGCGCGGATGCCGAGGCATTCAGCGACTCGGGCGCACCCGTTGCCTCCGATCGGACCTTCGAGGGTGACGCGGGCGACGCGCCCGTCGCCGCGGAGGGGACGCGGCTGATCCGCCGCGACCCGCAGACGGAGCGTACGGCCTTCGAGCAGCTCGCCGCGGCGGGGCTGCGGCCGAGCGGGAGCAGCCCCGAGTCGATGCTGCTGGCGATCAAGGCGATGCCGGCGATCGTGTCGAAGCTCGTCGCGGAGGGCTGGGTCGTCAGCGCTGACCAGCAGGCGCTCCGCCGGCCGGGCGCGCCGAGCCTCACGGTGTCGAGCGGCATCGACTGGTTCGAGCTCCGCGGCACGGTGACCTACGACCGCGCGGACGGGCAGCAGCAGGAGGTGAGCCTCCCCGACATCCTCGCCGCCGTCCGCCGGGGCGACCAGATGATCACGCTTGGGGACGGGTCGAAGGGGTTGCTGCCCGAGGCGTGGCTGGAAGAGCACGGGATGTTGCTGACGCTTGGCCGCGTCGGCGTCGAGGGGCTGCGGTTCAAGTCGACCCAGGCGGCGCTGCTCGACGCGCTGCTCTCCGAGCAGGAACTGCTCCAGGTCGACGAGGCGTTCGCCGCCGCGCGGGCCAAGCTCCGCGAGTTCCAGGGCCTGCGCCCGGTCGACCCCCGGCCGGACTTCCGCGGTCTGCTCCGCCCCTACCAGAAGGAGGGGTTGGGCTGGCTCGACTTCCTCCGCCACTTCGGCTTCGGCGGCGTCCTCGC
>CAZKRE010000077.1:0-10234 GCA_964555075.1 uncultured Phycisphaeraceae bacterium | reverse complement strand
CTCGTGTTCAACTGGCTCGACGAGGCGCAGAAGTTCACCCCCGAACTCCGCGCCGTCGCCTACAGCGGCGCCGACCGGAACCTCCTCCGCGAGCGGTTCGACGAGGTGGACCTCATCGTCACCTCCTACGGCCTGCTGCGGCGGGACATCGAGGACCTGCGGAACTACCGCTTCGACTACGTCATCCTCGACGAGGCCCAGGCGATCAAGAACCCCAGCGCCCAGGCCGCCAAGGCCGCCCGCCTCCTCCAGGCGGAGCACCGCCTGGCCCTCACCGGCACTCCGGTGGAGAACCACATGGGCGACCTGTGGTCCATCTTCGAGTTCCTCAACCCCGGCCTCCTGGGCACCAACGCGAAGTTCGGTGACATGGTCCGGGCGTCCGGGCCGGCGGTGGACGTCTCGTCGCCCGACGGCGCGGGGGCCGCGGACGTCTCCGTCCAGCAGGTCGCCCGGGCGCTGCGCCCGTTCATCCTCCGCCGGACCAAGAGGCAGGTCCTCGCCGACCTGCCCCCCAAGACCGAGCAGACCATCGTCTGCGAGATGGAGCCGGCCCAGCGGGAGATGTACGACGGGCTCAAGGCCTACTACCGCCAGCACCTGCTCACGCAGATCGACTCCCCCGGCGGCGGCCCGACCCCCGCCGGGCCGTTGGACGAGACGGGCGTCCCGCAGCGGGCGCTGACCGGCTCGAACTCCTTCATGGTGCTCGAGGCGCTGCTGCGGCTCCGCCAGGCGTCGTGCCACCCGGGCCTCATCGACCCCACCCGGGTCGACGACCCGTCCGCCAAGCTCGAGACGCTCATCGACATGCTCGCCGACGTCATCAGCGAGGGCGGCAAGGCGCTGATCTTCAGCCAGTTCACGTCGATGCTCGCGATCGTTCAGCGACGGCTCGAGGCTCAGGGCATCCGCTTCTGCTACCTCGACGGGCAGACCCGCGACCGCCGGCGCGAGGTCGACAAGTTCCAGAACGACCCCACCATCCCCGTCTTCCTCATCAGCCTCAAGGCGGGCGGGTTCGGCCTGAACCTCACGGCCGCGGAGTATGTCTTCATCCTCGACCCGTGGTGGAACCCCGCGGTCGAGCAGCAGGCCATCGACCGGGCCCCCCGCATCGGGCAGACGCAGCACGTGTTCGCCTACCGCATGATCTGCCAGGACACCGTGGAGCAGCGGATCATCGAGTTGCAGAACCGCAAACGCCGACTCGCCGACGCGATCGTGGACGGCCAAGGCGACCTCCTGCGGACCCTCACCCGGGACGATCTCGAGCAACTGCTCAGCTGATCGTCGCCTGAAACATCAGGGTAATCCCTTGCCCCAGGGGCCCGTGGAAGCTACGCTTCTCGGTGCGGCGTGGCCTGCGCCGCTCCCTCCCTACGGCGTTCCCCCCGGTCGCGCCTGTCGACACGGGACCGCCCCTTCCTCGGATGATGGCCCGACATCCGCGGTATCAGGTATCTCCGTTCACTCTCTCGGGCAAGGATCGTGCAACGTGATCAACATCTACGTGGGTAATTTGCCTTACAACACCAGCGAGAGCGACCTCATCGACCTGTTCGGCCAGTTCGGCGAGGTCGTCAAAGCCGCCATCATCATGGACCGTGAGACCGGCCGGTCCCGCGGGTTCGGCTTCGTCGAGATGACCGACCTCGAACTCGGTCGCAAGGCCGTCGAGGCGCTGCATGGCAGCGACTTCGGCGGGCGGCAGTTGACGGTCAACGAGGCCCGGCCGCGCGAGCCCCGCCGCGGCGGCGGGCACGGCGGCGGCGGCTACGGCGGCGATGCCGGCGGCGACCCCGGCTACTCCAGCAGCAGCGGCTCCCGCGGCTACTCCAACAGCCGCCTCGGCAACTGAACACCCACCGCCCGCGGCGCACTTACAATGACGCCATGACACGCCCGTTCATTGCGGTGCTCCTGGGTCTGCTCGCGGTGCTCTTCCTCCCCGGGCAGGATGCGCCGCCGACGTCGCCCGACGCCCCCGTCGAGGCGGAAGACGCCGCTGCGCCCTCCCCGGCCGCGACCGCCGCGCCGCCCCCCGGCGGCCCGGGTTCGCGGAGCGGGCGGGGGGCGGCATCGCTGGCGATCCCTTCGGGCGGCAACATCGCCGTCATCCCCATCGACGGGATCATCTACGACTTCACGCTCCGCACCATCGAGCGCCGCGTCGACCGCGCCCTCGATGCGGGGGCCTCCGTCATCGTCTTCGAACTCGACACCCCCGGGGGCGTGCTGACCTCCGCACTGGAGATCAGCAAGTACATCAAGACGATCCCCGCCCCCACCGTCGCGTGGGTCAACAACGAGGCGTACTCGGCGGGCATCCTCATCGCCAGCGCCTGCGACCTGATCGTCATGGCCCCCGCCTCGGCGGCGGGCGACTGCGCGCCGATCGTCCCGGGCCAGAACCTCGGCCCCACCGAACGCGCCAAGGCGCTCTCCCCCCTGCTCGAGGAGTTCCGGGACAACGCCGCGCAGAACGGCTACGACTACACCCTCTTCCACGCGATGTGCGTCCTGGGCGTCGAGGTCTACCTGATCGAGAACGAATCGACCGGGCAGCGCCTGGTGGTGAACCAGCTCGACTACGCGGTGCTGGTCGAGGCGGCCGATCCGGCCGCGGCCCCGCCGGGTCCGACGGGCCCCCACCTGAGCACGCGCCCGCCGCCGGTCGACCCCGCGGCCCTCGCGGACGTCGGCGCGGTCACCCTCGAGGAGCCCGCCTCCGCGACGCCGGGCGGGTGGAAACTCGTCACGAAGATCAACGACGGCACGTCGCTGCTCACCCTCAGCCAGACCCGCGCGATGGAAGCGGGCCTCGCCAGCGAGATCATCAAGGATGAGGCCGAACTGCTCGCCTTCCTCGACGGCAGCGCGATCATGACGGTGAACCAGCATTGGACGGAAGAGGTCGCCTTCTGGCTGATGCACCCGGCCGTGCGGGGCCTCTTGCTGATCGTGTTCCTCGTCTGCGCTTACCTGGAGTTCCAGGCGCCGGGCGTGGGGGTGTTCGGGCTGCTGGCTCTGGTGGCGTTGTCGCTGCTGCTGGGGGCGCCGTTCATGGTGGGGCTCGCCCAGGCGTGGCACGTCGTCGTCGTGCTGCTGGGCATCGCGTTGCTCGTGCTGGAACTGCTCTACCTGCCGGGCTTCGGCCTCATCGGCGTCGGCGGGGTGGTGATGATGCTCATCGGGCTCGCGTTCGCGGCCGTGCCGTCCGGCAATACGTTCGGCCCGGCGGGCGGCCTGCCGGCGGAAGGGATGTGGGGCGAGGCCGCGCTCGCGCTGCTGTGGATGGTGCTCGGGCTGGTGGCCAGCCTCACCGCCTTCTTCTTCATCTCGAAGCACTTCGGGGAGCTGCCGCTCTTCAGCCGCCTGGTGCTGCAGAGCCCCCAGCCGATCCCCGCGGGCACGCCGATGCCGCCCGTGAGCGGCGAGGAGGAGACCGGCGGGGGCTACGTCGCCGTCGGCGACACCGGCCGCACCACCACCGAACTCCGGCCCGCCGGCCGCGCCGAGATCGACGGCGAGGTCATCGACGTCATCAGCGTCGGCGGCTGGATCGACCCGGGCACCCCCGTCCGTGTCGTCGAGGTCCACGGCAACCGGATCGTCGTTGACGTCGCATGAACGTCGAGCCCGGGCCGCGCGAACCGGCCACCATCTGCGAGAACACCGTCCACGCCGGGTCGCCGGGCTTACGCGCCGGGCACGCCCGGCACCACGCCCGCTTCGCTGGTGTGCCTCAGCACCGCCTCGACGAACGCGGCGCCACGCTGCTCGTAGTTCTCGAACTGGTCCCACGAGGCGCAGGCGGGGGAGAGCAGCACGGCGTCCCCCCGGCGGAGCCGCGGCGTGATCTCGGCTACGGCGCGGTCGAGCGTGCCGCAGCGGACCACCTCCGCGGCATTGGCGGTCGACCAGTCGGCGCCCCCGCAGGAGGCGACGCCCGTGGCGCCGTGGACCGACTGCTGCATGGCCTCGGCCTGCGAGGCCCGCGCCGCTGAGTCGGCCACGCCCGCGATGAAGTCGCCCGTCTGGCCGACGGTGTAGACCGCCCGGCAGCGGTCGGCGGCGAGGGTGGCGAGGGGCGCGAGGTCGCTGCCCTTGTCGTACCCGCCGACGATCAGGTGGAGCCGACCGCGGGGGAAGCTCTCCACGGCGATGGTGGCCGCCTCGGGCGTGGTGGACTTTGAATCATTGAAGTAGCGCACGCCGGCGTGCTCGACGACGAGCTGCAACCGGTGTGGCAGGCCGGGGAAGTCGCGGAGGGCGTCCGCGACTTCCTGCGGCTTCGCGATGCCGCAGGCGGCGACGGCGGCGACGGCGAGCTTCGCGTTCGAGACGTTGTGCCCACCCGGGATCGGCAGCTCGACCCTCAGGGACGACTCGTCGAGAAACACCTGCGGGCACATCGGCCGCATCAGCCCGGCGGAGTTGCCCCCCAGGATGCAGTGGTCGTCGAGCGTCTGGTGTTCGAGGATCGCCTGCTTGATCGCGACGACACCCTCGAACGACCCGTGGCGGTCGACATGGTTGGGCGCCAGGTTCGTCACCACGGCGACGTGGGGCGACCACTTGTCCTCCGCCAGGCCTTCGAGCATGAAGCTGGAGAGTTCGAGGACGACCCAGTCGCCGGGCCCGATGGTGTCGAGCTCGCCGAGGAGCGAGCCGCCGATGTTGCCGCCGACGTGGACGCGGGGAGCGTGGCCCGGTTGCTCCGCGCCCGGCGCGCCGCGCTCCAGGAGCTTCCGCATCGCGTGGCCGATCATCGCGGTCGTCGTGCTCTTGCCGGCGCTGCCGGTGACCCCGATCGTGCGGGCCCGGCTGGGGAGCGCGGCGACGAGCAGGCGGATCTCGCTCGTGAGCGGGACGCCAGCGGCGATTGCGGCCTGAAGGTAGGTGTTGCCGCGCGGGTCGACCGCGGGGTTGACCACCACGAGGTCGGCGGCGCGGAAGTCCTCCTCGCGGTGCTCGCCGAGCCGGAGCGTCACCCGCCCCGCGTCGATGAGGTCCCGCAGCCGGCCGACGCTCTGTGCGAGCTTGTCGGTCGGCTCGCGGTCGGTGACGAGCACGTGGGCGCCCCGGGAGCAGAGGTACCGCGTGACACCGACGCCCCCGCCGAAGCGGCCGAGGCCCATGACAAGGGCGCGCTTCGGAGACGATGAACCGTCCAATGAATCCACACGCTCCCGATCGAGTTCAGTTCACCTGCAGCGGCGGGTCGATCGCCTGCTGCGTCGTCTCGCCGATGTGGTAGCTCACCACCTGCGAGCCCTTGGGCAGCGCGAAGTAAAGGAAGAGTTCGTCGTCGCTGCCGAGTTGCTGGATCGGCAACTGGCGGGCGCTGGTGATCGGCTGGTTCCGGTCGACGCGGATCTCCTGCTCGCCCGAGCCGGTCTTCGACCAGACGTAGGCGATGGGCTGGTACCGGTCGCCGCGCTCGTCGACGAGCCACACGCCCTGGAGGCTCGCCGCGGCGACGCGGGCGCCGCCCAGGAGCGAGCGGGCGCGGTCCGGGAGGATGCGGAGCCGGACCGCTCCCTGGTGGGTCGGGATATGGACGCGGTCGATGCGGGTGTTGCGGGAGAGGGACCCGGGGGGCTTGGACGCGGTGGCGGAGCCCTCGGTGATGGCGCCTTCGGTGTGCCGCAGGCCGTGAGCGGCGTTGGCGCTGATCTGGCGGGGGAGGTTCGCGGTGAGTTCGATCTGGTCGGCGACGTTGCCGGCCATGATGCCCTCGCGGCCGCCGACGCCGCTCGGGCCGGTGGCTTCGGTGCCGGCCTCGTCTCCCCCGGCGGCGGGGTCGACGGGGACGCCGAGCAGGTTCGCGACCGCGTCGCCATCGCGGGCGATCTCGGGCAGGGTGAGGCGGAGGTTGCGCACGCGGAGGAACCGCGCGGTTTCATCCGCGGGGACGATGAAGGCCCAGGCGAACGACTCGGACTGACGGTTGCCGAAGGCGACGTCGAGGCCGGTGATGGGCGTGAACGCGCGGGCGTTACCGACGTCCTGGGAGAAGGCGACCGGCGCGTGGACCTCGGAGGTTCCGCCGCCGGGCCCGTCCTTGCGGGTGATGAGGCGGATCTGCGGGGGCGGGATGCGGAGGCCGCCGTCGGTGTCGTAGGTCCCGGGCTGCTGCTGCCAGGCGGTGTCGATGACGACGAGCTGCCGACCGGGCAGGCTGGCCTGCCCTTCCGACGCCTGGGTGAGCAGCTCGCTGACGCCGGCGTTGAGCTGCTCGACGGGCGCGGTGGCGGCGGCGGCGCGGGTCGCCTGCACGCTGCCGAGCACGGCGACGACCGCGGAGTGGGGGTCGTACCGCAGGCGGTAGAGGTTGGCGGCTTCGGCGAGGTTGGGCTGGTACTCGGGGAGCGGGGTCGGGTGGTAGAAGCCGTTGTAGGCCATGGTCCCGAAGAAGCCGCCGGCGACGCGGTCGACGGGGACCCAGAGGTCGGTGCCCTCGGGGATGACGTCGCCGGTGGCGGAGACGACGTAGGGCTCGTACCCGCCGAGGCTGGAGGGCAGGGGGAGGAAGCCCAGGCCGATGACGACGATGCCCGCGGTGAGGACGCCGCTGACGATGCCGCACACCCCGCCGAGGATCTTGTTGACGAGGTCCTGGAACTGGACGTTTTTCTTGACGAGGCGGTCGGTGACGCCGCGGAGGATCATCAGCGAGAGGATGAAGGGGCCGAGGAGGTAGAGGCCCCAGGCGTATTCGGGCTTGGTGGACATGCCGAAGGCGTGGACGAGCGGCTCCCAGAAGGCGAACGCGAGCGACCCGCAGATGATGACGAGCATCAGGTGGAGGAAGGCGGAGAAGAACCCCTGCAAGGCCCACCAGTAGGCCATCGCGAGGATGAAGACGACGATGATGATGTTTGCGAGCATGGTCGGTCTCGGCGCGGCGTGGGGTGGGGGCGATCAGGCGGCGGGGGAGGGCTTGCTGGGCTTGGCGGCGGTGCGGGGGGGCTTGCCGCCCGCCCCGCCGTTGCCGGGCTGCTTGCCCAGGGCCCGGGTGATTTCCTTCACGTCGGTGACGCCCTCGACGACCTTGGCGAGCGCGGCCTCGTTGAGCAGGAGCATCCGCTGCTTGCGGAGGTGGCCGCGGAGGGTGTCGAGGTCGCCCTTGGCGATCAGGGAGCGGGCGGCGTCGTCGAGCTGCATGATCTCGAACACGCCGACGCGGTTCTTGTAGCCCAGGCCCATGCAGTCGGGGCACTGGATCGGCTTGTCGCGGTCCATGACCTGGCCCGACGAGTGGTAGAGCTGGCCGACGCGGTCGACGGGGAGGTTGAGCTTCCGCAGGGCCGCGGGGTCGGGCTTGTAGGGCGTGCGGCAGGTCATGCACAGCCGCCGGATCAGGCGCTGGGAAACGACGGCGGCGAGCGACTCGGCGGCGAGCTTCCGGTTGCCGACGAGCTTGATCCACCGCCCGAGCCCGGCGAAGGTGTCGTCCTCCTGCATCCCGACGTAGAAGCGGATCTCCTCGGCGTTGCGGGCGATGACCTGCACCGTCTCGGGTTCGAGCGCCCGCGAGATCATGATGACGTTGGGGTCGCTGCGGATCGACGCGCCCAGCCGCTCGTTGAACTGGGGCGTCGGCAGGCCGCCGATCTCGTTGTGCGTGATGCCCTCGAGCTCGAAGAGCACCTCGTCCTCGAACGTGAGGAGGCTGGAGGTGTAGGGGTCGTGCTCGTTGAGGAGGCTGTAGCTGGTGGTGGAGAGCCCCTGCATGGGCGGGCCGGTGAGGATGACGACGCGGCCGGGCTCGGTGAGGATCTGGGTGATCTGCTCCCGCTGGGACTCGAGGAGGCCCAGGTGGGTGAGGGGCATCCGCTTGCGCTGCTGCCCGTCGATGTGGATGAGCATCTGCAGGCCGCGGGTGGACCCGGCGGTCTCGAGTTCGAGCGTGTGCCGGCCCAGGTCCCCGGCGTCGATCTTGATCGACCCGTGCTGCCGCTTGCGGCGGTCGGCGACGTCGAGGCCGGCGGCCTCCTTGAGGTAGTCGATGAGCACCAGGGCGCTCTTGGGCTCGAGCTGGCCCTGGGGGTACTTCACGCCGTCGATGCGGGCGGCCATCTGCGCCTGCTGGGGGTCGACGGTGATCTGGATGACGTCGGCGCCGCGGGGGACGGCGAAGTCGATGACGCCCTCGAGGGCGGTGTGCGCCTCCGCGTGGGCGTGCTCGCCGGTGGGCACCTCGCGCCGCTGCTCATCGGCGGTGAGGAGGACGAGGGTGGCGTGCTTCTGGGCCTGGCGCTGCTGGTAGTCCTGCACGCGCTGGGTGAAGGAGTCGAGGGAGAGGGTCCACTGGGCGGACGGGGGGACCTGCGTGTTGCGGTAGTAGGCGTAGCCGCCGATGCCGCCCAGGAGCACGACGAGGCCGACGAGGAACCCGACGAAGAAGAACGGGATGAGCAGCATGAGCCCGAAGCCGATCACGCCGCAGGCCATCTGCACGAGGTTGAAGGTGTACCGCGGGAGGTAGTAGAAGGCGGCGTCCTTGTCGAGGTGGCTGATGACCCAGGCCCAGCCGACGAGGACGAGCAGCACGAGCACCGGCTTCCAGGGGCTGAGGAGGAAGACGGGTGTCGCCCCCGCCCCGCCGCCGATGGCCGGGGCTCCCGGGGCGCCCCCCGGAGTGGTTCCGGGGGCGGCGGTTCCGGGCTGGCCGGCCTGCCCGCTCTGGGCGTCGGGCGCCGCGTCGGCCGCGGCGCCGCCCTGCTGGGCCATCATCTCGCTCTGGGTGCCCGTGACCGTCATCTGCTCGATGAGGGTCTGGCCGGACGCCTCGCCGCCCGTCGCGACGAGCGTCGCCACGACGAGCACGAGCCAGAGGATCGGGGAGAGACGGCCGGACGTTTCGTTCATGCGTACTACCACGTGCGGTGATATCGGGGGGCGGGTCGTCGGGCCGGGGGCTCACCCGGTCCGCGTCGTGATGCCCTTGAGGCGCATCTTGATCTCTTCGGGCGACGTCGCCGCCGACTGGGCGACGCGGGGGTGGATCAGGTTCTTCTCCACCAGGTCGATCAGGCTGTCGGTGAAGGTCTGCATGCCGGTGTCGCGCTGGCCCTTGATGACCTCGCCCAGCTCGTGCTCGCGGCCTTCGAGGATGAACTTCCGCGTCGGCGGCGACTGGAGCAGGATCTCCACCGCGGGCACCCGCTGGATGTCCTCGCGGAGGGTGGGCAGCAGCTTCTGGTACATGAACGCCTGCACCTGGTAGGCGAGCATGTTGCGGATCGCCTCCCGCTCCTCCTGCGGGAACAGGTCGTAGATGCGGCCGAAGGCCTGCGACGCCGACGAGGCGTGGATCGTGCCGAACACCAGGTGGCCGGTCTCGGCGGCCTGGAGCGCGGCCTCGAACGTCTCCCGGTCGCGCATCTCGCCGATGAGCACCACGTCCGGGTTCTCACGCACCAGCGCCCGCAGCGCCACCGCGAAGTTCGGGACGTCGATGCCCACCTCGCGCTGGTTGATGATCGCCTTCTCGTCCGTGAACAGGTACTCGATCGGGTCCTCGATCGTGAGGATGTGGCACGCGCGGTTCTTGTTGATGTGGTTGAGCATCGACGCGATCGTCGTCGACTTGCCCGAACCCGTGATCCCGCAGAGCAGGACCAGCCCCTGGTGCACCTCGGCGATGCGGGCGCAGGTCGCGGGCAGGTAGAGCTCCTCGAAGCCCAGGATCTCGTTGCTCACCCGGCGGGCCGCGATGGCGCTGCGGCCGCGGGTGCGGAAGACGTTGATGCGGAACCGCGTGCCGTCGATGTCCGCCGCCAGGTCCATCGACCCCATCCGCCCGTAGGTCTGCCACTGGTGCTCGGACAGGCCCTGCTCGATCGCCCGCTCGAAGTCGATCTCCTCGATCGGGGGGACGTCCAGGTTCTTCAGCTTGCCCCGCAGGCGGAGCTTGGGGATCTCCCCCGCCCGCATGATGATGTCCGAAGCCTCGAACTGGATCGCGGCCTTGAAGTACTTCTTCAGGATCGTGTCCGCGAGCGAGCGACGCTCGTCGAGGTGGTCCGCCACCTCGAGAACGGCGGCCGGGGCGTGCGCAGCGTGGGGGGTACTCACTTCAGGAGCCTCAGCCTGGGGGGTCGAAATCGGGTTCATCTTGCCTCGGGGTACGACGTTTCGCAAGCGGACTCACCCCGGGAAGCGTGGCCCGGGCTCCGCCGACGGAGGAAGGAGACAGCAGCAGGGATCCTAGGCGCGCCCC